>JBGUYG010000042.1:0-12773 GCA_045118535.1 Paludibacteraceae bacterium | reverse complement strand
TTCACGGTAGAAAGTGCTTACAAGATGGTGGCAGGAACGGCTCGAAGTATGGGTATAACGATTAAAAACTAAACTTCAATCATCATGGCTAAATTAACTAAAAAACAAAAATTGGTTGCCGATAAGATTGAGGTTGGCAAGCTTTATACCATAGAAGAGGCAGCAGGTTTGTTGAAGGATATTACGACAACAAAGTTTGATGCTTCGGTGGATGTGGATGTACGCTTGGGAATAGACCCTCGTAAGTCGAATCAAATGGTTCGCGGCGTGGTTTCTCTCCCGAACGGTACTGGTAAGGTAATTCGCGTTCTTGCTTTATGTACTGCAGACCAAGAAAAAGCCGCACAAGAAGCGGGTGCTGATTATGTGGGCTTGGACGAGTACATAGAGAAGATTAAAGGTGGTTGGACGGATATAGATGTGATTATTACGATGCCACAAATCATGGGTAAGTTGGGTACGCTTGGTCCAGTTTTGGGACCTCGTGGACTTATGCCAAACCCTAAAAGTGGTACGGTAACCGATGACGTAGCAAAAGCCGTTAAGGAAGTAAAACAAGGTAAAATTGACTTCAAAGTGGATAAATTTGGCATTGTTCATACTTCTGTCGGTAAGGTTTCTTTCACTCCTGATGCTATCGTGCAAAACGTAAAAGAGTTTATGCAAACGATAAACAAGTTGAAACCCGCTACGGCGAAAGGTACGTATATCAAGAGCCTTTATTTGTCCTCTACGATGAGTGCGAGTATAAAAGTTGATCCTAAAAGTGTTGAATAAGCATGAGAAAAGAAGAAAAGAATGCTATCATAGTAAAATTGAAGGATTACCTGAATGAGTATCAACATTTTTACATTACAGACATTTCTGGGTTAAATGCTGAACAAACGAGCGATTTGCGTCGCGAATGCTTTAAGAACGACATCAAGTTGTTGGTTACCAAGAACACGTTGCTCCATAAAGCGTTACAAGAAAAAGGCGTTGCAGACGAAAGTTTGTTTTCGATACTTAAAGGAAATACGGCTCTGATGCTTTGTAATACGGGCAATGCTCCCGCAAAAGTGATTAAAAAATTCAAGGATGTTGATAAGAAAAATCCAGATATCAAACCTGTTTTGAAAGGTGCCTATGTAGAAGAAAATGTTTACTTGGGTGCAAATCAGTTGAGTGTCTTGGTTGCTATCAAATCTAAGAAGGAACTTTTGGGCGATTTGATTGCTTTGTTACAATCTCCGGCAAAGAATGTCGTCTCTGCTGTCCAATCAAGTGGAAGCAAGATTCACGGAATTCTGACAACTTTGGAAAAACGTGGATAGAATTAACATTAATAATAATTTCTAAAAAAAGATACGAAAATGGCAGATTTAAAAGCGTTTGCTGAACAATTAGTAAATTTAACAGTAAAAGAAGTAAATGAGCTTGCTCAGATATTGAAAGATGAATATGGTATTGAACCAGCCGCTGCAGCAGTTGCAGTAGCAGCAGGTCCCGCAGCAGGTGGTGGTGCAGCCGAAGCCGCTGAGGAAAAGACATCTTTCGATGTAGTACTTAAAGATGTAGGTGCTCAAAAATTGCAAGTCGTAAAAGCAGTTAAAGAACACACCGGTCTTGGTTTGAAAGAAGCAAAAGACATCGTTGATGCTGCTCCAGCCAATGTAAAAGAAGGTGTAGATAAAGCAACTGCTGAGTCTTTGAAGAAAGCACTTGAAGAAGCAGGTGCAACGGTGGAATTGAAATAATTTCCGCCTTTTAGGTTACGTACCGATTTTTACGAAATAGTTTAGATTCTTTGTCAAAAAAGGGTCTAAACTATTTGTAGCCTAAAAAGTAAAAAAGTTAAAAAAGTATAATAAACTTTAAATTTTCGCTATAAAATATTAAAAAAGTTTAATAAAATAAGCGAGTGAATTTTTGGAATTGAAATAATAATTTAATCATATATAGTCTAATGAGTGTATATCCAGTAGAAGAACGGGTGAATTTTTCGGTAATGCAACGGCAGATGCCTTATCCCGACTTTTTAGATGTTCAACTAAAATCATTTCATGATTTTTTTCAAATTGGTTCTACACCTGAACAACGCCGTAATGAGGGCTTGTATAAGGTTTTTTCCGAAGTGTTTCCGATAACGGATATGCGTAACAATTTTGTGTTGGAGTTTATCGATTACTATGTTGATAAGCCCCGTTACGCCATTACGGAGTGTATAAAACGCGGTTTGACCTACGCTGTGCCGTTGAAAGTTAAACTGAAAGTATATTGTAACGACCCCGACCATGAGGACTTTGAGTCCACTGTGCAGGACGTTTATTTGGGTACAATACCTTATATGACGCCTCGCGGTTCGTTTATCATCAATGGTGCCGAACGTGTTATCGTAAGTCAGGTGCATCGTTCGCCGGGTGTGTTTTTCAGTACGTTCTTCCACACGAATGGAACGAAGTTGAGTTCGGCTCGAATCATCCCGTTCCGTGGCTCGTGGATTGAGTTTGCAACGGATATAAACAATGTGATGTATGCCTATATTGACCGTAAAAAGAAGTTGCCATTGACGACTTTGTTGCGTTCGATTGGCTACGAAACGGATAAAGATATTCTGGATTGCTTCAATTTGGCAGAGGAAATAACCGTAACGAAGGAGAACTTGAAAGCGGCTTTGGGACGCAAGTTGGCAGGACAAGTGTTGAAGGCGTGGCAAGAAGATTTTGTGGATGAAGATACGGGTGAGATTATTTCCATTGAGCGAAATGAGGTGATCGTTGACCGTCAAGTGGAGATTACGGAAGATATTATCCCTGTCATTTTGGAGTCGGGCGTTAAGACGATTTTATTGCATAAGACGGATAGCGACAACGATTATTCGGCAATTTTCAACACGTTGCAAAAAGACCCTTCGCACTCCGAGAAAGAGGCAATTTTCTATATTTATCGTCAATTGCGTAACTCCGAACCACCCGATGATGCTTCGGCACGCGAATTGGTTCAGGGCTTGTTCTTGAGCGAAAAACGCTACGACTTGGGCGAGGTTGGACGGTTCCGTATCAATCGCCGTTTGGGTTTGAATACGCCAACTGACGTGAAAGTGTTGACCCACCAAGACATCATTGAGATTGTTCGGAACTTGGTAGCACTTGACAACTCCAACACGGACGTGGATGACATTGACCACTTGTCCAATAGGCGTGTGCGTACGGTTGGCGAGCAGTTGTACAACCAATTCTCGGTGGGTTTGAATCGTATGGCACGCACCGTTCGCGAGCGTATGAATACTCGCGATGACGAAGTGTTTACGCCGATGGATCTTATCAACTCGAAGGCGATTACGAGCGTCATCAACACCTATTTTGGTACGAATGCACTTTCGCAGTTTATGGACCAACAAAACCCGCTTTCTGCTATCACCCACAAACGCCGTATGTCCTCGTTGGGACCTGGTGGTCTGAGTCGTGACCGTGCAGGTTTTGAGGTGCGAGACGTACACTACACGCACTATGGTCGTTTGTGTCCTATTGAGACGCCTGAAGGACCGAATATCGGTTTGATTTCGTCACTTTGCGTGTATGCTAAAATCAATAATTTGGGCTTTATCGAAACGCCTTATCGCCGTGCAAAAGACGGTGTGGTGGACTTGAACAACGATAATGTGGTGTTTATGACCGCCGAAGACGAGGAGAACTTGTACGTTGCACAGGGTAACGCTCCGTTGGACAAAAATGGACATTTTATCCGCGACCGAGTAAAAGCAAGGTTTGAGGCTGACTTCCCCGTTGTGGAGCCTAAAAAGATTAACTTGATGGACGTTTCGCCAAGTCAGATTGCTTCGATTGCGGCTGCTTTGATTCCGTTCTTGGAGCACGACGATGCTAACCGTGCATTGATGGGTTCGAACATGATGCGGCAGGCTGTTCCATTGCAAAATGCCGAAGCGCCTATCGTGGGTACAGGTATCGAAGGACAGCTGATTCGTGACTCGCGTACACAAATTACGGCAGAAGGTCCGGGTGAGGTTACCTATGTTGATGCCAATGTGATAAAAATTAAGTATGACCGCACCGAAGACGAAGAATTTGTGTCGTTTGTGTCGGCTGAAAAAGCATATAACATCCCTAAATTCCAACGCACCAACCAAAATACGGTGATTGACTTGCGTCCAATCGTTCGTAAGGGCGATAGGGTGGTTGCTAACGAAATCCTTACCGAAGGTTTTGCGACCCAGAATGGCGAGTTGGCTTTGGGTAAGAACCTCAAAGTGGCTTATCTGCCTTGGAAAGGTTACAACTACGAGGACGCTATCGTGCTGTCCGAACGAATCGTGCGTGAGGATATGTTTACGTCTGTTCACGTGGTGGAAGAGTTCTTGGAGGTTCGCGAAACCAAACGTGGTGTGGAAGAATTTACCGCCGACATCCCGAATATCAGCGAAGATATGACGAAGGATTTGGACGAAAACGGTATTGTTCGTATCGGTGCTCCCATCGAACCGGGTAGTATCATTGTGGGTAAGGTTACGCCGAAAGGTGAGAGTAACCCAACCCCCGAAGAGCGTCTATTGAAAGCCATCTTCGGCGACAAGGCAAGTGATGTGAAAGACTCTTCGTTGAAGGCAAGTCCTTCTTTGAGCGGTGTGGTTGTGGAACGTAACTTGTACGAGCGTGCCGTGAAAGACCGCAAGAGCAAGCAAGAAGAAAAGACGGCTATTGAGACCTTGGATGCACAGTTTGATAAGGAACGCGACGAATTGCACGCACTGCTCATCACGAAGTTATACACGCTTTTGAAAGGCAAAACATGTAACGGCGTGGTGGATAGCATCGGAACAGAGTTGATTGCACAAGGACAAAAATTCTCCCGCACGTTGTTGGAGAACTTGGATTTCTCGTATATTTCGTTGCAATCTTGGACAAGCAATGAGCATACCAATGAACTCGTTCGCAACTGTATCGTGAATTATTTGGATAAGTTGAAAGACATTGAGGCTCGCCACAAACGTGCTAAATTTGACCTCACTATTGGTGATGAGTTGCCCAACGGTATTTTGCGGTTGGCGAAGGTTTATATCGCTAAGAAACGTAAGATTCGCGTGGGTGATAAGATGGCTGGTCGGCACGGGAACAAAGGTATCGTGTCGCGTATCGTGCGTGTGGAAGATATGCCTTATATGGCTGATGGAACGCCTGTGGACATCGTTTTGAACCCACTTGGTGTGCCTTCGCGTATGAATATCGGACAGATTTTTGAGGCTGTGCTCGGTTGGGCTGGTGCCGAGTTGGGCGTTAAGTTTGCAACCCCGATTTTTGACGGCTGTACCTTGGACGACCTCAAAGAATGGACTACCAAAGCGGGTATTCCTTCCTCAGGTAAGGTGCAACTGTACGATGGTGGAACGGGCGAACCCTTTGACCAAATGACGACTGTCGGTGTAACCTACTTCATGAAGTTAGGACACATGGTTGACGATAAGATGCACGCTCGTTCGATTGGTCCGTACAGCTTGATTACACAACAACCCCTCGGAGGTAAGGCACAGTTGGGTGGTCAGCGTTTTGGAGAGATGGAGGTTTGGGCTTTGGAGGCACACGGTGCAGCGAATGTGTTGCAGGAGATTTTGACGGTTAAGTCGGACGATATTAACGGTCGGGCTCGCACATTCGAGGCAATCGTCAAAGGTGACCCACTGCCAACGCCAGGTATCCCAGAGTCGTTGAACGTTCTTTTGCACGAGTTGCAAGGTTTGGCACTATCAATAACGTTAGAGTAATTGGATAGATAATTTTATAATTAAGGAAAATTAAAAGGTTAGAAAAATGGCTTATAAATCAGAAAATAAAACGAAAAGGTCAACGGGTTTTAATAGTATTTCTATTGGTTTGGCTTCGCCCGATGAGATTTTGCATAACTCGCATGGTGAGGTAACCAAGCCCGAAACCATTAACTATCGTACTTACAAGCCCGAACGTGATGGTTTGTTTTGCGAGCATATCTTCGGTCCCACAAAAGATTACGAGTGCTATTGCGGAAAGTATAAACGCATTCGTTACCGTGGCATCGTGTGCGAGCGTTGTGGCGTAGAGGTAACGGAGAAGAAGGTTCGTCGCGAACGTATGGGACATATCCGCTTGGTTGTGCCAATTGTTCACATTTGGTATCTGCGTTCGTTGCCAAGTAAAATCGCTTTGTTACTCGGTATACCCGCAAAACGTTTGGAGAGTATCATTTACTACGAGCGTTATGTGGTTATCAATGCGGGCGAGATGGACGGAACGGTCGTTGCAGGCGAAGAAATCCACAACGGCAGTATCATTGACGAGGCAGCATACGCAGAATTGATGCAAGCGTTGCCCGAAGGAAATAGTCGTTTGGAAGACGATGACCCGAACAAATTCATCTGCAAGATGGGTGGCGAGGCAATCTATGACTTGCTTGCACGTTTGGATTTGGAGAAATTGAGTTATGCGTTGCGTGATGTAGCCCACACGGACAATTCTTCTTCGCGTCGTTTGGAGGCTCTGAAACGTTTGCAAATCATCAATGCTTTCCTTTCTTGCAAGGTGCCCAACCGTCCCGAATGGATGGTGTTGCATGTCTTGCCGGTTATCCCACCCGAGATTCGCCCGTTGATTCCGTTGGATGGTGGACGTTTTGCCACTTCGGACGTGAATGAGTTGTACCGCAGGGTGATTATTCGTAACAATCGTCTTCGTCGTTTGATTGAGATTAAAGCCCCCGATGTGATTTTGCGTAACGAAAAACGTATGTTGCAAGAGGCGGTTGATAGTTTGTTTGGTGCAACGAAGAAGGCACTCGGACGTAGCGAATTGGCTCGCCCATTGAAGTCGCTTTCGGATAACTTGAAAGGTAAAACGGGACGTTTCCGTCAAAACTTGTTAGGAAAACGTGTGGATTATTCGGCTCGTTCGGTTATTGTGGTAGGTCCCGAGTTGCGTATGCACGAGTGTGGTTTGCCCAAAGATATGGCACTTGAACTCTACAAACCCTTCGTTATTCGGCGTTTGTTGGAACGTGGTGTGGTGAAGACGGTGAAGAGTGCCAAGAAGGTGATTGCTCGCAAGTTGCCTGTGGTGTGGGATATTTTGGAGTACATTATGCTCGGGCATCCCGTGTTGCTCAACCGTGCTCCGACCTTGCACCGACATGGTATTCTGGCGTTCCAACCTAAGTTGATTGAAGGTAAGGCTATTCAGTTGCACCCGCTGGCTTGTAGTGGTTTTAATGCGGACTTTGACGGCGACCAGATGGCTGTTCACTTGCCTTTGTCTAATGCCGCTATTTTGGAGGCACAACTGCTGATGTTGGGTAGCCATAACGTGTTAGACCCTGCCAACGGTAACCCTATCACGGTGCCTTCGCAGGATATGATTTTGGGCTTGTATTACATCACCAAAGAGTTACCGGGAGCCAAAGGTGAGGGTTTGTTGTTCGGTTCCAAAGAGGAGGTGATGATTGCCCTCAATGAACGCGTGATTGACATTCATGCTCTTGTGCGTGTGCGGATGGAGGATAACCAAATCATCGAGACGACTGCGGGTCGAATCATGGCGAACTCGTACTTGCCCAAAGGGATGCCGTTTGAAAACACCCTGATTACCAAAGGTAAATTGAAAGGCATCATCAGCAAGGTTATCCGTTACAGCGGTTGTGTGAGTGTGGCAGAATTTTTGGACGGCATCAAGTCGTTAGGTTACAATATGTCTTTTCGCGGAGGTCTGTCGTTTAACTTGGACGATATTTTAATCCCAGACGCAAAAGAGAAGTTGATTGCCAAAGGTAACTCACAAATTGCCAACATTATGGACCAGTATAATTCGGGTGAAATGGGCGACGATGAGCGTTACAACAGTGTCGTTAATACGTGGTCGATGATCGATACGGAAATCACGGAAGCCTTGATGGAAAGTATGTCAGGTGCACAGCAGGGTTTCAATTCGGTGTACATGATGATGGACTCGGGTGCCCGTGGTTCGAAACAGCAGATTAAACAGTTGGCAGGTATTCGTGGTTTGATGGCAAAGCCGCAAAAAGGTGGTGCTTTGGATAGCCGTCAGACGATTGAGAACCCGATTCTGTCCAACTTTAAAGAGGGCTTGAGTGTGTTGGAGTACTTCATCTCAACGCACGGTGCTCGTAAAGGTTTGGCGGATACGGCTTTGAAAACAGCCGATGCAGGTTACTTGACCAGACGTCTGGTGGACGTGGCACACGATGTGATTATCACCGAAGAGGACTGTGGTACCTTGCGTGGTTTGACCGTGCGTGCTATCGAACAAGATGGTGCGGTTTCGGTGCCTTTGCGTTCGCGAATTTTAGGCCGTACAGCCTTGCAAGACATTGTAGATAGTAATGGGAAACTGATAGTGGCAGGTGGCGAAGAGATTTCGGAAAGTGTTTGCGACAAGATTGAAGAAGCAGGCATTGCCGAAGTGGAAATCCGAAGTGTCTTGACCTGCGAGAGTCGCCGTGGCGTTTGTGCTAAATGCTATGGTCGGAACTTAGCAACGCGTGCTTTGGTGCAACAAGGTGAAGCGGTCGGTGTGATTGCTGCACAAGCCATCGGTGAGCCGGGTACACAGTTGACCTTGCGTACATTCCACTCGGGTGGTGTGGCTGGAAACACGGCTGTGGCAAACAGTTTCACCTTGGCAAAAGAAGGAAAAATCGAGGTGGAAGAGTTGCGTTTGTTGACGCTTGCAGATGGTTCAAACATCGTGGTGAGCCACTATAACGACCTGCACGTGTTGGATAAAAAAGGCAATATCCTCCAAAACTTCTCCATCCCTTACGGTGCTCGCCTCTACATCACACCCGGCAAGACCTACCCCGAAGGGACTTTGGTCTGCGAATGGGATGCTTACAAAACCATGCTTATCATTGAATACGATGGACAGGTGAAGTATCGCGATTTGAGTGAGGGTGTCAATACCGAGACGCGTACTGACCCACAAACGGGCAAACGTGAGATTTACATCACCGAATCGAAAGATAAAACCAAGATCCCCGCAGCGGAAATTGTGGACAAAAAAGGCAACGTCTTGTGCAATTACATCTTGCCTGTGCATAGTGTGCTTGTGTTTGCGGATGGTGCCACTGTGAAGAAGGGTGATTACCTCTACACGCAATCTCGTTCGATGGGTACGGCTGGTGACATCACGGGTGGTTTGCCTCGTGTAACCGAGTTGTTTGAGGCTCGTAACTCGTCTAATGCTGCGGTTGTGAGCGAAATTGACGGCTTCGTTAGTTTGGGCAAAATCAAGCGTGGTAATCGCGAAATAATCATCACTTCGCGTGTGAATGAAAACGTCACAAAGAATTACCTCGTGCCATTAGGACGGCAGTTGCTGGTGCAAGATGGCGATTATGTACGTGCAGGTATCTGTTTGTGCGATGGTGTGGAGACGCCCAACGACATCTTGGACATCAAAGGACCAACGGCTGTGCAGGAGTATATCGTGAACGAAGCCCAATCGGTGTACCGTTTGCAGGGTGTGGAAATTGACGATAAACACTTTGAGGTTATCGTGCGTCAGATGATGAAAAAAGTGGAAATCATTGACGCGGGCGACACGAATTTCATGGCTTCGCAGTTGGTGGATAAATTGGATTTCTTGGACGAAAACGACCGTTTGTTCGGTAAAAAAATAGTTACCGACCCAGGCGATAGCGAGAATTTGCAAAAAGGCCAAATGGTCAACACACGCAGATTACACGACGAAAACAGTGCTTTACGGCGTAAAGATAAGAAGTTGGTTACCGTGCGAGATACCATTCCTGCAACAGCAAAACAGGTCTTGCAAGGTGTAACCAAAGCCGCTTTGGGAACCAAATCGTTCATGTCTGCGGCTTCCTTCCAAGAAACGACCAAAGTGCTCAACGAGTCGGCAATCGCTCACAAAACGGATTATTTGTTGGGAATGAAAGAAAACGTTATTTGTGGTAATTTGATTCCTGCTGGAACGGGCTTTGGAGCATTTGATAGGATAACCGTAACGAGCAAAGAAAACGAAAAATAGTTATTTTAAGGTTCTTACTGCGAAAAAAGGTGTGTCAAGAGGCATGCCTTTTTTTGCTTTTGATTGCACCGAACTTTTTTATGGTTTACATAACTTGTTGTATCCCAAAATAACCATCAATCGTAGCCTCAAAAAGCAAAAAAAAGACAATTTTTCTAAGTTTTATGCCTGTATCTTAATGCTAAACTTACAACCCTTTTTAAATTCTAAAATAGTTCTTTTTTTTAAGAAAAATTGTACAAACTTTAAGAAAATAAAAATATCGTTTGCGACATAAATTTTATTTCCTACTTTTGTGTCGTGAACGACATAAGTTATGAATCAAAATGAACAGCATTTAGATAATCAGTTGTGTTTTCGTTTATACACGGCAGCACGGCTTACGATGGGGGCTTATAAACCTTATTTGGAGCCGCTTGGCATCACGTATCCACAGTATCTTGTGTTGCTCGTGCTGTGGGAGCAGGATAAGCAACCTGTGTGCGACATCGGCAAACGGCTGTTATTGAACACAAACACCATCACGCCCCTTATTCAGCGGATGGAAAAAGCAGGTCTCGTTACACGTACGCGAGGGGAAAAGGACACTCGCCAACGTATCGTGTCGCTTACAGACAAAGGGCGTACTATGCAAAAACAAGCGAAAAGCATACATGATAGTATTCGTGCAGAGGTAACGCCAAAATTAGGGAATGAGGAAGAAATTATGGGAATGATACCGACGCTTGAGATGTTGATAGAAGCATTAAAAATACTTAATATAAACTAATAAAATTTTACGATTATGACAAAAGAAGAAGCATTAAAAGGATTCGCCTATGCAGGTGCAGTATGGTTTGGAAACAGTAAACAACACTTCGCTTTCTCGGCATACTGCCGCTTTAACGGTTGGAACAAGTTGGCCGACAAATGGAAAGAGGAAGCCGAAGAAGAGTGGGACGAGGCAGAAGAAGTGCTTAACCGTTTGGTGGAACTTGGTTGCAAACCCGCTGACCTCCAAGAGGCTATGAAGACCGTTGAGTTCCCTTTCTACGATGACCCGAAGAAACAAATTGAGTCCGACTACCAACCTGATGCAGTGAAGGAACTCAGCGAGTTGGCTGCTGCGTTCGAAGATGATTATGTAACGCAGAAACTGATTTATAAATGGATTGACGGCGAGAAGGAACACATGGATTGGGAAAGACAATATCTCAACTACATCGAAAAAGTGGGTTATGAGAATTTCCTCATTGAAATGATGTAAAAAGGTTAAATTTCAAAAGGATAAATCAACAAACGATTGATTTTATTGCGTAAAAATCCTGCATATGTTTGCGTATGTGGGATTTTTTTTTGTACCTTTGTGCCAAAATTGACGCAAACGAAAGACTAAAATGAAAATTGAGCATATCGCCATAGTTGTTTCTGACTTGCAGCGTGCAAAAGATTTCTTCTGCATGTATTTCGGTGGTGTAGTGTCTGCACAAGACTACCATAATCTGTGCACGGGTCTGCACTCGTGCTTTGTGTCGTTTGACGGCGAAGCACGTTTGGAGTTGATGATGTGGGAAAGTATTCCCTTTGTTCCAGCACACTTGCAAGAAAAATCCTATTTTCATCTTTCAATGAGCGTAGGTAGTAAGGAACAAGTGGATGCCATGACCGCACGTCTGCAAGCCGACGGCTATACAGTCAAATCCGCACCCCGCACCACTGGTGACGGCTATTACGAAAGTGTGGTTGTACCTTTTGACGGAATAGAAGTGGAGATAACAATATAATACGATGAAAAAGATAGTGATTATTGACGGTGGACCTCGTAAGACGATGAACACCGCACAAATGATTGAGGCTTTCAAGCAAGGCGTGCAATCCGTGAGTAACCAAATCGAGATACAGCATGTGCGGTTGTACGAGTTAGAGTACACTGGTTGCCGGTCGTGCATGGCGTGTAAGTTGAAAGACTCGAAGAACACCGACGTGTGTGCCGTCAAGGACGGTGCGACCGAAGCGTTACGCGATGCTGCTTATGCCGATGGTCTGGTGTTTGCGAGTCCGATGTACTTTTTCCAGATTTCCGCACAACTGCGTGCGTTCATGGAGCGTCTGTTCTTTCCGTGGCTGTCGTACGTGGACTATTCGAGTAATCCGCCCAAGGGACATATCCCCACGGCTTGTATCTACACGATGAACGCCAATCCAGAGCAGAGTGCAGCGTTGCAGAGCAACAACATGCACGAGAACGAAACGGTCATTGCTAACGCTTTTGGTCAACCTGACCATATAGAGGCGAACTTCACCACGCAGGTCAAGAACTACGAACGCTACGCCTATGCCGAAGGTACTGCCGAACGCAAAAAGGCGTACCGCGAGGCACATTGGGAGGAGGATTTGCAAAAAGCCCGCGAAGCCGGTAAACGAATGGCAGAGAAGATAATTAAAGCACAATAATATGAACATCCTCATTTTACAAGGCTCTCCAAGAGCCAAAGGAAACACCGCTTGGATGGCGGAAGAGTACAAGAACGCTGCCGAGGCAGCAGGTCACAAAGTAACCATCGTCAACGTGGCGCACAAGCACATCGCAGGCTGTCTGGCGTGCGAGTATTGCCACACGAAGGGTAACGGTGCGTGCATTCAGAAAGATGACATGCAGGAGCTTTATCCGCTGATGTCAGAGGCTGATGTGCTCGTACTGGCAGCACCTATCTATTACTTCACGCTCTGCGCGCAGATTCAGGCACCTGTCCAGCGTATGTACTGTGTCAA
>JBGUYG010000041.1:0-37149 GCA_045118535.1 Paludibacteraceae bacterium | reverse complement strand
TTCGGCGTACACTTCGTTGGCAATTTGTTGTAACTCGTCGCTGGTGGTTGTGGCGATGTGCTCGAAGGTTTCTTCCCAAGTCTGATTAAAGCCGTAATAAAAGAGTTGTTTTGCCATGAGCAGGGCATTATTTTCGGCATTTTCGGACGCAATCGCTAACTGACCTCGCAACTGCTGCAACGCTTTTTTTAACGAAGCATCGCTCAAACGCTCCTCTCGTAGCGACTTTAATTCACCCAAAACCAAATCCAAACAATGCTGATAATGTACGTTATCACACGCGAAATACACGCTCCAGTAGCCCGTATCACTCAACGGCGTGTATTGCGATTCCACCGTGTAAACCAACCCATTTTTCTCCCGCAACCTCGTATTCAACCGCGAATTTAGGCTTCCTCCACCGAGGATATTGTTGAGCAAAAAGAGTTTCAGTTGTTTGGGATGGTTGTACGGATAACCAAAACTGCCCAACATACAGTGCGTTTGGTGCGTGTGTTTTTTGTAGGAGATTTGGGTTGCGGCTGACTCAATGACGGGCTTATTCGGCTCTTGAATGCCGTTTTGCGTAGGGAAAGAGGGCAACAGTTGTTCAATGCGACGTATGATTTTTTCGGGCGAAACCGTCCCCAACACAAAAATAATCATATTGGTGGCAACGAACTGATTTTGCACCCATTGTTGGGCATACAGAGGCGATGAGGCGATTTTTTGCAACGTTTTTTTGGTGCCTAAGATGCGTTTTTCCAGCGGATGATGGTTGAAAATCAGGGCTTCAAAATCGTCGTAAATCAACTCAGACGGTGCGTCATTGTAACTTTCTATCTCGTCCAAAATCACCCCAACTTCCTTTTGCGTTTCGTGGGGTGGAAAAGTGGGAGCCGTAACCATTTGGCATAACACCTCCAAGGTTTTGAAGAAGTGGGCATTGGGCGTAACGGCATAAAAAGCGGTTTCTTCCTTGTTGGTGTAGGCATTGATTTCGCCGCCAACGCCTTCAATTTGGTTGATGATTTGGCGTGCCGAAAACTTTTCGGTGCCCTTAAAAACGGTGTGTTCCACGTAATGAGCCAGCCCGTTGAGTTCGTAGGGCTCGTTGCGGGTGCCTTTGTTAATCATTATGCCCACGTATGTGATGGGTGCTAACCGTTCTTGGTAGACGAGTCGCAAGCCATTTGAAAAAGTGTGAATCATTCTTGTTCGTTTATGCTTTGCATTTCTTTTTCAATGGTAACTAACTCTTTTTTGCAAAAATCCAACATTTTTTTGGCTTCTTTTGCTTTGTTTTTGTAGGCTTCGATGCTCAACATTTCGGCATCTTCCATCTCTTGAATAAGAGTTTCTAACTGTTCAATTGCTTTATCGTAGGTCATCAGAAATTAAATTGTAAAACAGCCAAAGCCAATAAGCTGGCAATGAATAAAACTAAAATCACAAAATTAAAAAAGTTTGTTTTCAACGAATTGAAATAGGTGTAAACGTATGCCATCGGAACGGATACCGAAAAGGTAAACATCAACGTTTTGTCGATAAAAATACTGCTCATCAACGCATAAATAATCAAAATAATCATCAACACGAGCGGGTATTTATTTTTTTGCGTTTCAAACGCATAGGCTTGCCAAAGGATAAAAAACATAATCATCAGCAAGACAAACAACGCGATGATGAACGAAATGGACGTCATCGAAATCGTGTTCCATATCCAATTGTAATGCGAGAGTTGGAAGGACGGTTGCGTAGCGAGGTTGAAATAAATGGCTAAAAAGTAGTAAAGAGCAAACAATCCGACCGCAAAAAGCGATGCAAAAAACACCTTACTGTTGAATAGATTTTGCATCGATGCCACAATCCACAGCACCACAATCATTCCAATTTGCACAGGACTAATCAACGCACTGATGCACGCCAAAAGCGACAGCGAAAAGGATATTTTGGAAATATCGTTACTATTGGCAAACGTGTTCATATATTTGAGGAAAAGGATGTTGACAAAAACCACAACTTGCCCTTGCCAAAATAGTTGCAGGTGCGGTAAGATGGAAAACAGGAAGATAAACAGCGTGGTGGTTAGTCCGAAGTGAAAATCCTTTACAGGGTTGCTTTTGGATAGTGTGCGGTAGAAAAAAAGGCTATTCCCAAGCAACAACACCAAGGCAATCAGCCCGTTCCACATAAATGGCGTTGTGTTAAAAATGGGCAGCCACAACATCACATCTATCCCTGCCAACCCAATCGTCAGCAGGGAGTAGAATGCAATATGTTCGTTTGAAGTTCTTATAACAATCCTTTTCTAATGAGTAAATACTTTTCGTCAGCGGGTTTGCCACGGAACTGCAAGTAGTTCTCTTGGGCATCTATGTTGTTGCCTTGCTCTAACAAATGTTTGTATTTCTTTGCCACTCCGGGATTGAAAATATCGCCCGTTTCCTTGAAAGCCGCAAACGCATCCGCGTCTAACACAGCCGACCAAGTGTAACTGTAATAGCCCGCTTCGTAGCCCGTTGTGAAGATATGATTGAAGAACGTGGAACGATAACGCACGGTGATTTGGTCAATCATACCCATCTTTTTCATCGATTCGGCTTCAAATTTATTCACATCTTCGGGCGTTTGCAAAGCGTCCATATTCTTGAGCAAATGGTAATCCATGTCTAAGATACTTGCACAGAGCAACTCGGTTTCCACAAAACCTTGATTAAACGTGCTTGCTTTGTTGATTTTCTTGATTAACTCATTGGGAATCAACTCGCCCGTTTTGTAGTGGAAAGCATAGGTTTTCAGCACATCGGGGTCATAGCAATAGTTTTCCATAAATTGCGAAGGCAGTTCCACAAAGTCGCGTGGCACATTGGTTCCCGACAAGGTTTTATACTTTGATTGTGCCATCAAGCCGTGCAATGCGTGTCCGAATTCGTGGAAGAGCGTTTCCACTTCGTCCATCGTCAGCAAACTCGGGTCGGTCGAGGTCGGTTTGGTGAAGTTCCCCACGTTCACAATGACTGGTCGAACGGTGTCGTGTTGTTCGCGGACATTGTTCATCCAAGCCCCAGCCCGTTTGGTGCTTCTGGGGAAGTAGTCGGTGTACAAAATGCCCATCAAGTTATTTTCGGCATCGGTAACCTTGAAAACCTCCACTTCGGGGTTGTAAATAGGCATATCTTCCAGCTTTTCAAAGTTCAAGCCATAGAGTTTATTTGCCACTCCAAAGGCACCTTTGCGAACATTGCTCAACTCAAAATAGGGTTTGATTTGGGCTTCGTCCAAGTCGTATTTTGCTTTGCGAAGTTTTTCAGCATAATACCACCAATCCCACGGTTGCAATTTCTCGTTTGGATAATCTTTTTGCAGCAAAGCCTCCAATTCTTTGGCTTCTTTTTTTGCTTGTTTTACACTTGGTTTCCACACACGCAGGAGCAGGTCATAGGCGTTTTTGCCCGTTTTTGCCATGCTGTTGGTGAGGATGAAATCGGCTGGGTTGTCAAAGCCAAAAATTTTCGCTTTTTCTTGACGCAAAGCGAGCGTTTTGAGGATGTTGGCTTTGTTATCAAACTCGTTGTTTTGGTTGCCACGCACGTTGTAAGCCGTGTGCAACTTCTCACGCAAAGCCCGATTATCAGCATATTGCAACACGGGAATAAAACTCGAACGCGAAGGATAAAACATCCACGCATCCTCTCGTCCGTTCTCTTTTGCCAAGTCCTTGGCTGCCGTTTTAACGCTTTCGGGCAAACCACTCAACTCGCTCTCGTCCGTGATGAACAACTTGTAGGCGTTCGTTTCCTTCTGTACGTTTTGTGCAAACTGCAACGAGAGGCTTGCCAACTCCACATTGATGGCTTTCACACGCTCTTTTTGCTCGTCCGAAAGCAACGCTCCATTCTCCACAAACGAACGGTAAACAACCTCCAAAAGTCGCAAATCTTCTCCTTGCAAGTTGTTTTTTTCGTTTTCGTACACGAATTTGAGTTTTTTGAACAAGTCCGCATCCATCATAATGTCGTCCGAAGCCTGCGAACACATGGTCATAATCTCTTCGGAAATAGCGTGCATTTGTTCGTCGCCGTCCGTTTCCAACACATTGAAGAAAACGCCCACACAACGGCTCAGCAAGCCACCCGATTTATCCAATGCCACGAACGTGTTTTCGAACGTCAGTTGGTCATCTGGCACGTCTTTGATGGCTTGAATCTCTTCTTTTTGCTTTGCGATGGCTTCCTTGAAAGCAGGCACATAATGCTCGGTTTTAATTTTGTCAAAACAAGGAACACCATACGGCGTTTGGAACTCACTCAATAGTGGGTTTTCTTCTTTGGTAGTACATGCAATCATCGTCATAATGATACTACATAATAAAATTACTTTTTTCATTTATCAATCGTTTTTAGGGTCGGCATTGTCCGTATCCGACTTAATTTTTACATTCTTTTTCAAACTATTACTAATCATCTGCCGAATCTGGGCAGCGTTTTCGTCCACGTCTCGGTGGAAATGCGGTCTAAAATCTTTGGCGTACTTGGCTTTGGCGAGTTTGATGCTCATGTCGTCAAAATTACCCTTCACA
Organism: Paludibacteraceae bacterium; assembly: GCA_045118535.1. Taxonomy (GTDB): domain Bacteria; phylum Bacteroidota; class Bacteroidia; order Bacteroidales; family Paludibacteraceae; genus Colicola. The sequence continues at coordinate 32,588 of JBGUYG010000041.1, read as the reverse complement.
TCAACGCCTAAATAAACGGGTTTTAAGGCACAAACGTGGTAATCAAACGACATATCCAAGTAATGACTTCCACCCATCGCAACCATATACTTATCCATCGTAACACAGAACGGATACACTGTAACCAAGTCCTTGTAAAGCGTTATTTGTGCCGAAATACTGTCCACTTTGTTTTCGGTTTTCTTCTTGAATAACAGCAATTTAGAGATTGTATTGAAGGTTTCGTTATCCAAAACCACCAAATCTTTTCCTTCCAAAGCACACGCTCCACGCAACGTAGATGGTTTGAGTTGATACTGCGAATTGACGAACGTCTCAGCCGCAATGTGGAACTGAATTTTCCCTTCGAAAGTGCGTAACATCGGCAGGAGCGTGTCCACCTGCGGAATCATTTCAATGAGTTTATGCACGTCCACGTCCACCATGTGGTAGTCAAACCCCGCGTAAATATGGTCTTTGCGAGGCGTTTTGTACATGGCTTGCAGTTGCAGTTTGGCTGCATCGCAAATAAAGCCCATCTCTTCCAAAATCATCACACCATCGTTGATGTAGATTTTTCCGCCTAAGTTCCGCACATCTTCGCCAAACACTTTCGCCCGTTTGATGTTGGTCAAGAAACTCACGTTCATTTGTTGTGGCACCATAAACGGCTCCGAAACGCTGTCTTTTGGGGTTGCTTGAGGTTCATCGCTATCCGCACCTTTGGGTTGCTCGGGGGTTGGCGTAGTGGGTTCCGTGTCGTCTTCCAACGAATTAACGATGGCAAGCAACTCGTCCACATCCGTCATCTCGGAAGTAAACCGCATCTCACCTTCCACAATGCCCTCTTTCCGCAACCATTTACCGAGGTTGTGTATCTCACCTGCGAGCGAGAAATTGGAATTGCCCAAGATGATGTTGCTTGTGTCAATCTTAAAGTCGCGGTTGGAATAGTTGAACTTAATCTGCGGAATAACCACTGGGAAAGGCAACGTTGCCAAGTCGGCTTGGGCTTGCTCCAAATTAAAATCTAAACGAGGGTTCCATTTGAGCAGTGGGTTATCCGCTTTTTTGTTGTATCGGGCACTCGCTGCGATAGAAAAATTCGCCGTCTTTGCCGACATATCTTTGCCCATCGAGGCTTGCAGTTGGTCGGCAGAAAAGTTGACATTCAAACGTTGTGCCTGTTTGTCGCGTTTGGAGCTACCTACCGCCAACAGTCCTTTGGGGTTCTTCACAAAAGCCACGATCGTATCCATCGCCACGTCCACATCGCCCATCGCAAACTGCACATCCGCCGTAGGGATAGCCGTTGTGTCTTTGAGGTCCACTTGGGCGTTGGCTTTGAGGTTGATAAACGACAGGTTGGCGTTCAAGTCCTTGCCCATCTTGGCACTTAATTTTTCAAAGCCCACCTCGCAATCGGCAACCAGCAGGTTTGAAGTAGGGGTCGGGTGGGTTTTGATGCCCAATTTGAGCAAGTCGGCAGTAGCAAAAATCGTATCTTCGTATTGCACATCTAACCCTCGAATCGCCAAGTCGCCGTTCAGTTTCACCCGATTATAACGTTCTTCGGTAACATCGTTAAGGTGGGTTTGCACGTTGATATTGCCACTCAAAACGCCCTTCATCGTGGAAGTGGTGCCTTCGGTGGCGATATATTGATTAAATTCGGGCAGATTGACGTTCAGTTTGAGTTTTAGGTCGCAAAATGGATTCGCCACCACAAACGCCGTATCATCTTTTAGGATATTTTTCGCTTTTCCCGACAGTTGTACGCTCGTTTTGCCCGTTTTGGCATATAACTTATGGATGGTAGCGGTGATTTTGTCTTTTTTATTCAAATCAACGTGGGCAAAAATATCCGCATCTAACGCACTAAAATCGTAGGGTAACACGGTTTTGTCGTAGTTGCCATGCCCATTTTTGAGCCAAACTCTCGCATCTACCAACGGCATCTCGGTTGGACTATACACGCCTTTTGCCTGTGCCGAAAAGGCTATTTTGCCATCAAGTTGTATCTCGGGTGGAAGAATCGCACCAAAATCGGCAGGCACAAGGGCTAACAGTTCGCTGATTTGCCAATCGTTAGTCGCAACTTCCAAATCCAAATCATACGAAATGCTATCCACAATGCCCGCATACCCCTTCACGCTCACCAAAAAATCGTTGAGTTGCAACGCCAGCGAATCGATGAAAAAGTGCTGATAATCACTCGAATGAGCGGGCAAATCCAATCGCAACTTCAAATCCTTGGCGTATTGGGTCGTTTTGTAGGTGAAATCGATGCTTTCGGTGGTGAGCAAAACGTGGGTTTGGGTGTCGCAAGGCAACTCCACAGACAAGCGAAAGTCCTCAATCTGGGCGAACAAACTGTCGTGTTTATCGGTAAATCGCAGGTGCTCCACATTCATTTTCATCGGTTCGGACAAGCAAACGCTTTTCACCGTCCAACCGCCCGAAGTCGTATCTTCCACAGTGGGAACCGTGTCCTCCGAAGCCACCAAAATATCGTAGTTGCCTTGCCCGAGCGAGTCGATGCAAACATTGATGTCAAGGTTGGAAATGAGCAATTTTTGCACTTCGATGTCGCCGTCAATGGCTTTTTTCACGTTCACAAAAGCCACCAACTCGTCCACTTTCAACAGCGTATCTTGCTCGGTGTAGAGTTGCACGCCGTCAATCGCGATGCCAAAAAAGGGAAAAGTGCTGAAAAAAGTGAGTTCCACCGACTTGAGTTCGTGCTTGCAAACGAGCATATCATCAGCCACTTTATTGACGATGGGCGTGAGGCGTTTGGGCGTGAAAACGACGTACAGAGCGACACAAATCACAATGAGTACGAGTCCCACCAACGCACCCAAACTGATGCCAGCAATTTTGAGTGCTTTTTTCATTTCACTTTGATAAATTGATAGGAACGACCTGCTTGGTCTTTGTAGAAAAATTCAGTAGCCGTAAGTACGGTGATGGTATTTTCTTGTGGAATTTCAGCCCCGTCGTTGTCCATTTGATGAAGTTCCAAGAGGTTGTTTTTAGTTTTTTTCCATTTGAACCAACCGTTTCCGTGTTCGGTCAAATCATCTTCGTAACGATCATTTTCGTCCCATTCTTTTCCCCATTTATAGGTTGGGTCATCGGCAACTATATCGTTGTAAAACACACGATATTCTTTTGCGTTTTCTTTGTTTTGCCATTTGCCATACAAATCTTGTTCGTTCGTTTCTTCGTCTTTTTGACAAGAGGTGAAAGTTACAGCCAAAAGTGCTGTTGCAATCAAAAAATAAATCTTTTTCATTTCTGTATATCTTTTTAATTCTATTCCGTCTAATTTTTGCACAAAACAATCGCAAAGTTATAACTTTTGAGTTAAAATACAATAACTATTTATCTTAATTTGATATGTATTGTATCAGACGTAAAAACGAGGAATCTTGTTTTCTCAAAACTGGGATTTCCACCCATAAAAGGAATGATATTATTACTGAAACCGCATTTTTCGATGGGCAAACCGAACAAGCCCGTATCTAAAATGCCGTTGTTATTTACATCTTGGTAAATCCGAACGGAATAGATGCCAGCAGGGATATTATCAAAGGCGACAACCATGTTCACATGATTGGCATTGACAAATGTGTCTCGTGTAGCCTTTCCGTTATGGATATAATTTTCTCTATCAAAGACCCCCACATAAATTTTTCCTTGTTTTGGGAGGATATTTTCGACTTGTATAGATAGATTAGCAGTAAATGCAGGGCAGGCACAGAGCAAAAAGAGCAAGAATTTTATTCTCATTTTTCCTTTCTGCGTAGGGTCGTTTTTACTTCTTTTGTCTGTGGTATATCAAATTTTGCCATCTCAAATTTAGCGAATGCTTTTTTCGTCTGCTCGCCACTATTGCCGATTTTATCGCCCTGCTTAAATTTTACTTGAAAATCGCTATTTTTATCCCATATCACTTTGATGGCATACGTTCCCGCTGGAAAATCATTGAAATGAAACGTCATTACAGTATCGGTAACAGGATATACCTTGTATGTAAGCGTTGCTTTTTTATATTCTTTGGCGTTGTCAATAACACAAATCAACAAATTTCCTTCCACACTTTCAATCCCTGAAACAATTAAATCAAATTCGGGATTACTGGTTTGAGCAAACAAAGACATACTCAACGCCAAAAACAAAATAATAAGTTTACTTTTCATATTCATTGCATTAAAGATTGTTATTCATTTGATTTTTAAAATGTTTGATTTTGTCCTCTTTGGAGGCAAAAGTTACATTGAAGTTGAGCCAAAAAAAGATTTGGTCAAAGGTGCTATACGAGTGTTTATACTCGGGGTTGGTGCGTGAATAGACATATCCGTATACGTTTTTCCGAGCGGTAACATTCTGTGCCAAGAAGAATATGGATGCGAAATGACCAATCATCACGCCCCATTCTGCATTCAAACCAAGACGATAAGGGGACTTGGTGCTTTCGTCAGCATTGCCGTAGCGATAAAAAGTGGCACCATCATCCACGAAAAGCCCTACCCCGACAATTGACCGAAGAGGAGGTATCATAAGGGTTGTAGAGGCTTTGAAGTTATGGTGCGACAGATAACTTGGCATGACGGCACGCGTGTAGTTATTAACCAACAAATGGGCGTTGGTGTAGTTATAGGTCAGGTAATAGTTCCATATCTTAAAGGAAGTACCTTTAAAGAACACACTTGCACCTTCTGCATGACCGTAACCATTATTGCCGATATTACTCATGCCCCATTCGCCACCATTTTCGTATGTAATCAACCGATCATATTTCTTATAAAAACCATCTATCTGGAACATATAGTTGCCCGTTGTGAAGCGGTAGGAGAGCGTAGAGTTAAACGCTCGCCGAGAACGCAAATCCTTATTGATGAGCAAAAAAGTATTTTGTGGTAATTGGTTGTATAAGCCCGTACTGGCAGAAAGCAGATGGTGTTCGTTGATTTTATAACCGATATAGGCACGCGGGACTACATTATGCTCTTTGAGAAGCGTACTATATTCATACCGAACGCCCATATTTAGATTCAGGTTTGGCGTGATATAAAGCGATAACTCATCAAAGACGGCTATTTGCGAATTATTAAACGAAAGAGTTGTGTCGCCAAAGAAATGGTATTTTTCGTCAATGTTCGATAACACGTTTTCCACACCGATACGGTTGCTGATTTTATTTTTGAAATAATTTACTTCGGCTTTGAGGTGCGAATGAATCTTCCTATCACACACCGAATCGGACATATACAAATAATCTACGGTTTTACTTTGGCGAAACGATATATTCCCACCAACATACAAATTCAAATTATCCGTCAGACGAATATCCCCTGCGGTGTTAAGAAAAAAATCGTGGTCGTCAATGTTATCGCGAAACAAAACACTATCAATTGAGCGGTGATACAATCCGCGTGCATAATTATAGTGGAATGTAGTACGCAGGTTCGAGTGCTTATTAAATCGATTAACCATGAAATAAGAGACATACACGTTATTGTAGTACTTATCCCACTTGGCTTCGCTGGGCATCACTTTATAGTAGGGTGTAAGGTTCATATCACTCACGCCCAACGTTACGGATAACTTTTCTTTGGAGAGCGAACCATACAACCCTCCACCACCCATAGGCGATGCCCACAACTCTAATAATTTGGGGAATGAGTTTTGTTTGCTACTGGTTTCTAATTGTACGGTTCCCGAAAGAGCATTGCCGTAAGCGGCACTAAACCCGCTCGTGTGTAGGGAAGTACCCGAAAAGATACCATTGCCAAACTTAAAACGATTGCTTCCATTGATACCCTTTTCGTAAGGTTCAAAGGCGATAAGTCCATCTATATAGTAGATGCTTTCGTCCGTGTCGCCACCTTGTATAATTAACTGCCCATCGTCTGCATTCGATTGCACGCCTGGCATTCCCGACAAACCACCCAATAAATCGCCACAGGCATTCGGGTCAATGGATATTTCATCCGTGGTAATAGGAGGTATTTGTGCCGAGTAATTGCTGTAACGACTGTACTTATCAGCCGTGATGGTAACACCTCCCAATTCGGTTACTAAATCAATCATCCGAACGAGCATGGAATCCTCTTCAACATATAAATTAAGTTGTTTGGGGCGATACGTGGCACATGTAAAAAAGATCGTTAAAACAGAGGAATCCTCAGGCATAGTAATCATAAAACGACCATCCGTGCCCGTAACGGAACTATGACCCGTGTAGGTAGAGATAAACACTTTTTCAACGGGTTTATTGTTTTCGTCCAATACGCGTCCGGGAATCACTTTTTGCCCATAAATCGGTAAGGCAAATAAAAATAGGATGAATAGTTTTATGTTTTTCATTTTGGTTTATTATTACTTAAAATCAACCGAATCACTTTTGTTTCTGGAATACTAATTTTAATATCTTCAAATGCTGGCCATATGATTTGTGGCTCACCATGCTTTATGTCTAAATCTAATTCTTTATCATTGATGCGACTAAACGCATACTGATTATCACGAATAAAAAATTGGTGCATGTTATCATCTAATGTTATATAAGTGATAATACAATATTCTCCTCGGCGTATCACTAACGTATCTTCCATTGTATAACTATCAACCTCGCGTATATTTCCAAATCCTCTCCAACGCCCATCTGTGCTATAATTTTTTTGGGGCACAGCCATAATTGTAAGTTTTCCTTCAATACGGTTAATACCATCTACTATTACTTTTAAATCATAATAGTTGGTATCTTGCACTGCGTCGTCGGCAAAGAGGGTAAGCGACAGACAAAAAATGATTGATATTATATAAATTTTTTTCAAGTTCATTGTACCTTATTATTGCTTAAAATTAACCGAATCACTTTTGTTTCAGGAATACTAATTTTAATATCTTCAAATGCTGGCCATTTCAGTTGTGGCTCACCATGTTTTATGTCTAAATCCAATTCTTTGTCATTGATACGACTAAACGCATACTGGTATCTCGGAAGATAAAGATGGATTTTTTCCTCTAAAAGAACAGAAGAGATGATGCCATATTCTCCTTGTTTTAAACTATCTATCACAAATTCCATTGTATAGTCATCTACATCATCTATTTTACCACGTCCATAAAGTTGTCCATTAATATCATATTTTTCTGGGGGAATTGCAAGAGCCAAGAGTCTTCCTTCTATGCGATTAATCCCATCTACAATAACTCTAAGATTATAATAGTTGGTATCCTGTGTTGCTTCATCTGCAAAGAGAACGAGTGAAAGACAGGAAAATACGAATAGCGATAGGACTCTTTTCAAAAACTTATTTTCAATTTTCTCTTTCATGCTCTGCAAAGATATATTTTTTTAATAAAAACTTACAACAACCCACTTTTTTAGGCTGGTTGTGGACATCAAATATATTTAGAATAAACTATTATTTACTTATTTTCACAACGATTGTTTCGCCGTCCAAATCCATACTCAAATCGCTTGACAAACTGTCGCACAATTCAATTTTTGTGGCAAGAATTTGCGAGGCGATATAGTCGTTAAAATGGGCTATGGTAGCGTCAATTTTCGGGTGTTTTTGCAGTTGCACAACGATTCGGTCGGTTACTTGCAGGTCAATTTCTTTCCGTAAGTTTTGGATTCGGTTGATGATTTCGCGGGCGATACCCTCTTCAATCAGCTCCTGCGTTTGTTCTATATCCAAAGCCACCGTCAAATTACCTTCGTTTGCTACCAACCAGCCAGGCATATCTTCGGTGATGATTTCCACATCTTCGGGCAAAAGCGTGTAATTAAAATCTCCTATTTGGCACTCCCATTGCCCGTTTTGCTCCATCGCCGTGATGTTGTCCTGCGTCATGGTAGCGATATAATTGGCGAGGTCTTTCATCTTTCCACCCACTTTTTTGCCCAAAATCTTGAACTGTGGCTTGATTTTTTTCACCAAACGAATCTCGGATTTATCGGCAGCCACCACCCATAATTCCTTGATATTGGTTTCGGTTTCGATGAGCGTTTTGTGGTGCAACAAAGCCTCTTTGGTGGTTTGGTCATGCACGGGAATAACGGCTTTTTGCAAGGGTTGACGGACGTTTTTCTCGGCACGTTTCCGCAACGCAAAAATGATAGACGTAACCTGTTGAGCCAGCGACATACTGTACTCCAAATCGGGCATCATTTTCGTCTTATCTGCCTTTGGGAAGTCCGCTAAATGCACGGTTTGTCCCACCAAATCACGATACAAAATATCGCTATAAAACGGTGCAATCGGTGCCATCAGGCGTGCCACCTCCACCAGACACGTGTAGAGGACATAAAACGCACTTTGCTTGTCTTCGTTCATCGCATTGCCCCAGTAGCGTTTGCGGTTGAGTCGCACATACCAGTTGCTCAAATCGTTTTGCACAAAGTCGCTGATAGCCCGTCCCGCACGCGTTACATCGTAGTTTTCGTATGCGTCTGTCGTTTCGGCAATCAACGAATGCAGTTTGCTCAGAATCCATTTGTCAATTTCCTGCTCTGCGTGTGCTTTTTCGGTCGGCTGCCACTGGTCAACGTTGGCATACAAGGCAAAAAACGAATACGTATTATATAATGTGCCAAAGAACTTCCGCTTCATCTCTGCCACGCCTTCGGGGTCAAATTTCAGGTTATCCCACGGCGACGAGTTCGTAAGCATATACCACCGCACGCAGTCGGCTCCAAACTGGTCAATCATCTCAAACGGATCTACGCTGTTGCCGAGCCGTTTGGACATCTTGTTGCCGTTTTTGTCCAGCACCAAACCGTTGGAAATCACATTGCGGAAAGCGACCGTGTCGTCAATCATCGTGTGGATGGCGTGCAACGTGTAGAACCAACCACGCGTTTGGTCTACGCCCTCGCAAATGAAATCCGCCGTGATGGGCAACGACTTATTTTCGAATGGGAAATGGTTCTGTGCATACGGCATCGCACCCGAGTCAAACCACACGTCAATGAGGTCTAACTCGCGTTTCATCGGTTTGCCCGAATCGCTCACCAGAATAATCTCGTCCACATACGGGCGGTGTAAATCAATCACTTCGGGAGCGTAATTTGCCGCACTATAATCGCCTACTTTATGGCTTTTCCAAGGATTTTCTTTCATAAACCCTTTGGCGATGGATTTTTCGATTTCTTCAAATAATTCGGCAACTGAACCGATACATTTTTCCTCTTTTCCGTCTTCGGTTCGCCAAATGGGCAGTGGCGTTCCCCAGTAACGCGAACGACTTAAATTCCAATCATTCAGGTTCTCCAACCACTTGCCAAAACGCCCTGTGCCAGTCGATTCGGGGTGCCAATGGATGGTGGTGTTCAAGTCAAACATACGCTCTTTGGCGTTGCTCGTTTTGATGAACCACGAGTCCAACGGATAGTAGAGAATCGGCTTGTCCGTTCGCCAGCAGTGGGGGTAGTTGTGGGTGTGCTTTTCGATGCGAAAGACTTTATTATTTTGCTTCAAAAGCATACAAATCGCCACATCCAACGTCTCATCTTTGTCGGTTAAGTTCGGGTCGTATGCGTTTTTGACAAAGCGTCCTTGCCACTCGTAGTACGACTGCTGAACATGCTTTTTTACAAAATCTTCGTCCAAATCGTCCACCATAAAGTACTTTCCTGTCATGTCCACCATCGGACGTAACTCGCCTTTTTTGGTGAGCAACAACAGTCCTGGCACGTCGGCTTGCTTTGCCACAAATGCGTCATCGGCACCAAAAGTAGGTGCGATATGCACGATGCCCGTACCTTCTTCGGTTGTAACGTAGTCGCCCAAAATGATTTGGAATGGCTTGCCACCTTCGGGCGTAATCCAGTCAATCAAAGGCTCGTAGAGCGTTCCTGCTAAGTCTTTGCCCGTGTAGCGTTGCACGATGGTTGGTTCTTCGCCCAATTCCTTCGTGTAGTTTTTAAGGCACTCTTCCGCAAGTAAATAGAGGCATTTGATGTGGGTGTATGGATTCTCGCCCTCGACCAAAGTGTATGTTATTTTTGGGTTTACGCACAAAGCCGTGTTGCTCGGAAGTGTCCAAGGGGTCGTTGTCCAAGCCAAGGCATAAATCGGCAAATCGGTCTTGTATAGTGGTGTCGTAAGCAAAAATTGTGCAGTGCAAGTCGTATCTTTCACATCCCGATAACAGCCTGGTTGGTTCAACTCATGACTGCTCAAACCCGTTCCAGCAGCGGGCGAGTAGGGTTGAATGGTATAACCTTTGTACAAATAGCCTTTTTTGTAGAGTTCTTTGAGCAAGTACCAAACGGACTCGATATATTTGTTGTCGTAGGTGATGTAAGGGTTTTCCAAGTCAATCCAGTAGCCCATCTTTTGCGTGAGTTCGCTCCATTCCTTGGTGTATTTCATCACTTCCTTACGGCAAGCGGCATTGTATTCTTGCACAGAGATTTTTTTGCCGATGTCTTCCTTGGTGATGTTGAGTTGCTTTTCCACGCCCAATTCCACAGGCAATCCGTGCGTGTCCCAACCTGCCTTGCGTTGCACACAAAAGCCCTGCATCGTTTTGTAGCGGCAAAAAGCGTCTTTGATAGAACGCGACAGCACGTGGTGAATACCTGGCTTACCGTTGGCAGAAGGCGGTCCTTCAAAAAACAAAAAAGAAGGGCATTGCTGCCGAATTTCGATACTCTTTTCGAACAAATGTTCCTTTTGCCATTCCTTTAATAGTTCCTCACTGATAGATTGTAAATCAAACTGTTTGTAATTTTTGAAAGCCATAACCCGTTTTTTTAAACATTGGCAAAGATACATTTTTTTGAGTGTTTGCAAAATAAAAGTTGCATGGCATTTTATAACCTGCCTTACATCTCTTTATCAAATACTTTTAGCTAAATTTTATGCCTAAATTTTGTACTTCGAATTTGAAGATTTATCAACCCATTTCAGCCGTTTTTGACCATATAGATGTTGGGTTTAATCGGGCAAATGGAGCGTAAAGGTGCTGGTTGTGTCGTGGGTACGGATGGCGTATAGGTCTTGCAGGAGTTTTTCGGGATGCACCACGCCGTTTTCCCAGAAGTCGTTGGCTCCGTATGGGGTCGTGCGGCGATAGAAATTGTAAACCTGCTTTTCTTGGTAGGCTTTGAATAGGCTGTGTTTGGGGTTGATGTTTTGCAATTCGGTCAAACTGTTGGCACTGCAACCGACCCACACGTCCGCATGTTGGAAGTCCAAAAGCACCTGCTCAAACTTCAAGGGCAAAGACGAGTTGTCGGTTTGTTTTTCGGCATAAGCGTAGTGAAAACCAGCATCAGCGAACAAATGACTCATGTACGAATTGCCCGACGGAACATACCAAGTACCCCGAAAATCCTGTCCAGACATAATCCAAGTGGTATCTTTTGCCTCACAGGCGAGCGTCCGAATGCTGTCATAATCGTGGCACACCTCAGTATAAACGCTATCCGCAGTCGCCAAACTGTTGGTCAAAGCCCCGAAAACGCGAATCCATTGCGTCCGCATCAGTGGCTCATTTTCCATCCATTCGTTGATGTACAAAAACGGGATATTCATCTTTTGCAGTTGGTTTGCCACCACGTCATTGGGCGAATAGGCAACGAGCAAGACGATGTCGGGTTGGAGATGAACGATTTTTTCCAAGTCAGGTTGCATCGAATCGCCCACGTCCACCACGCTATCCGACAAGGGCGTATAAATTAGATTTCGATTGCAAACGCCGACTATGCAGTCCGTTTTGTTGAGGGCTTTGAGGAAGCCGATATGCGTGGCAGAGGTGCAAATGATGCGTTTGTAAGGCTGTGCAACCGTGAGTTGCGAGAGGAAAGTGGCACTGTTCCAAGGGTTTTTGATTTGAATCGTGTAACCTTCCTTTTGGGGAATAATCTCAAAGCCAACGCTATCTTTGGAATGGTCTTTGGTGGACGAACAACCCAAAACGGACACGACCACACATAGCAAAAGTAGTTTTAACGAACGCATATTGGAAAATTTTTAATGTACACCCTGCAAAACCCGCAACCAATCACTTTCTATGCTTGTATAACGACCATACTTTTTTGACGATTTTGGTAGCAACGGTAGAAAATAACGCTCTTCGTCCTACATTCGAAGCCACAAATCCCGCTATATTGCCAATCCAACGGAATCGGTTCCAACGCGACTGCAAGCCACTTTGGAAGACTTGAACACGTTGCCCAATCGTTTGTTCTTTTTGCAAGGCAATCTGTTCCAAACGGCGTCGTTCGCTTTGAATCTGTGAAAAAGACTGGATTTGTTTCAAGTTACTCATGATAGTCGGGTTTTTGTTCGGGTTGATTAGACGATTCTTCGGATTTGTCAGCAAATAAAATGGTACTTAGCGTTCGAACGAGGGGGTCCAAGAACCATTTTTCTCGGAAGATAATCGTCAACGCCATGAGCACCAAAACCAATGCTCCCACAATCAAAAAAGCACTCCATGTGGGCAACCATTGAGCCAACAAAATCGACAAAGCCACCGCACCGAGCGAAAGAAAAACAAAGATGAGCAAAATGACGACAAACGTAACCAAAACGAGCCCCAAGATTTTGCTCATTTTCTCCAAAACCGAGAGGCGTACCAAGTCGTACCGCACTTGGAGATACGACTTGATTTCGTCCACTAATTTTTGATAAAGTTGATTGTCCATTTTTTCGTTATTGTGCCTCTGCTACAACCTCATCAATGGCTTGTTCCAAGTCCGATTGGGAGAAATAATCTTTCAGTTTTGTTATTACTTTGTTCACAAAATCTTCTATTTCCTCTTTTCGCAAAGGAATCCCTTTGGAGTGTGCTAATTCTAAAATTTGTGCACGTGTTTCCGCACCACTTTTTGGAGCCAGCAACAGAGCCGTTGCTACGCCCAACACCGCTCCACCAACGAAAGCAGCCAACACTTTTCCATAATCTGCCATAGTTTTATAAAATTAAGAGGTTCATAATTCGGTTTATTCGGGGCAAAGATACAAAATATCTCATTTGTTGCAAAATGTTTTTTTTACATCCAAACGTAAAAAGCGGATTCAAATTTTAATGCCCGATTGCTTGCAAACCTCTATTTCAAAAGTTGAAGTGCAAAGAATAGGAGAAAAAACTTTCTATAAAGTAAAACGATTTTGAAAATGGCAAGGAATATATTCAAATTAGGAGTGCAAAATTTAGAAATGTTTTGATAAGGAAATGTAAGGCAAATTTGGCATAAAAACGATTTTTTTATGAGCAAAAACAGAATTTATTGCTACTTTTGCACGTTATAATTGGACACTGTCATGTTTGCTCCACTAACGGAACATATTGAAATCGATCGCACGCAACGACGCATACGCAAAGACGGCACAGAAGTACATCTGACGGGGTTTGAGTATGGTTTGTTGGAGTATTTAGTTTCGCACGCCAATCGTATCTGCACACGCAACGAGTTGTTGGAGTATGTTTGGGGCGAAAAAACGCACTATGACACCAGTAAAATAGACGTTCATCTGAATGCTTTGAGACGCAAGATGGATTGGCATTGCAAAGAGCCTATTGAAACCATTCGTGGAGTGGGTTTTATCTTTCGGCTTGAGAAAAAAATCACGCATTACACCATCGATTTGCACTCTTTCCTAACCGAGTGGCTACAAAGTCACGAAGCCGAAATCAAGTCGGTGGGGCTTGTGGTGTACATGCGACTGACGCCGTTTGTGAACGAGATAACGATTAAACCCGAATCGCTTCGGAAGATGTTAGATAGCGTCTTGCAGGCTTTGCTCCCGAACGCCCAACCGGGTATGCTACGGCTCACCTCCAAACTAACCGTCTTGCATTTTATCCTATCCTTGGACATCAACGGGACGGTAAACGAGTTGCGTATCCCAATCAATGGGGACTTTTCGCTATCTTAAGAAAATCTTAAAGAATTTTTAAGAGTTTATATTGTACCTTCGCACTCGTTTGGAGTGGGACATCATATTGCTCTGCAACGGATTATTTATGCGAAGGAAAGTACTTATGTTGGTTGGTTTGTTGTACGTCTCGGTGCTTCGTGCTGAGATGGCTGACGCTGTTTCTTTGCCCGATGTGGAGGTGTCCGTGTCGCGTATCGCCCGTCCTGCCTCGCAACAACAGATGCAGATGAGCATTGTGGATAGTAAGTTGATAGAGCAAGCACAGGTGCAAACGCCCAAAGACATCAGTTCGTTGGCTCCCAATATCTACATGCCCGACTACGGTTCGGCGATGACGAGCAGTATTTACATTCGCGGGATGGGAAGTCGTATCAACGAGCCTGTGATGACGATGGTGGTGGACGGGGTTCCGTTGATGGATAAGAACCTCTACGACCATGCCTTGCAGGATGTCAAGCGGATTGAGTTGCTACGCGGTGCACAAGGTAGTTTGTATGGACGCAACTCCCCAGCGGGTGTGATGGAGATTCGCACGTTGCAACCTTTGGATTTAACCACTTACACCGTTCGCGGTTTGGTTAGTTACGGCACCGCCAATAGCGTCAAGGCACAAGCCTCGTATTATAGCGGTCGAAAGGCAGATTTTGGGTGGGGTATGTCCGCTCGTTACCAACGCACAGACGGCTTCTATACGAATGCCCACGACGGTCAACTGATTGACGGGGGACAGCAAGCGGGAGGCAAACTTATCTTCGATGCCCAACCCACTGAGGCGTGGCGACTGACAGGGACAGTCTATGCCGATTGGGTCAAGCAGGGGGCTTTTCCGTATGCTTCGGTGGCGACAGGTAGGATTGCTTACAACCGTCCGAGCCATTATGAGCGACTTGCTATCCTGCCGACGGTGCGTGCCGACTACTTCCAAGAGGGTTATCGTTTGCGAATGGTGGCAAGTTACCAATACATGCACGATGATATGCTTATGGACCAAGATTATACTCCTGCAGATATTTTTACCCTTCGGCAAACCCAACGGCAACATAGTGCCACCTTCGATGCTTTGCTACAAGCCCCCAAGCTATGCGATTGGTATGAATGGACGGTTGGGCTAAGTGCTTTTACTAAGATGAACACGATGCAAGCCCCCGTAACCTTCATGCGAGAGGGCATTGAGGAACTAATTTTGAGCAATGCCAATCGTGGACTGCAAACCGCTTTCCCTACCGACACCATCAAGATACGCAATGCCGAACTGCCTATCGCAAGTGATTTTGACTTGCTCAACACAGGCACGGCAGCCTACTATCAAAGCCATTTGCAGTTTGGGCAGTGGCATATCAACGCAGGGCTTCGGATGGATTACGAATATACCCGCATGGACTACCTCAGTACGGCACAAACGGACTATCTATTCACCTTTCTGATGGATGATTACGAGACCGTGGAGACCCGTATCGAAGGCACTAAAGACGCACATTATTGGCAGGTTGTGCCACGGGTAGCGGTATCCTATGATGCCGAATGGGGGACTTTTTACGGCTACGCGGCGAAAGGGTACAAAGCAGGAGGGTTTAACCCGCAGATTTTCAGCACGATTACGCAAAACCAAGTGATGACCGACATCGCGGCGGACATGGGCATACACCTCAATGTAACCGACCCGCGATTCTCGGACGTGAGCATCACTTCGTATAAGCCCGAGCGTGATTGGACGTTCGAAGTTGGGGCTCACTTCACGCCTGTGGAGGGTTTGCAGATAGACTTGGCAGGCTTTCACACCCAATGTTACGACCAGCAGGTAACCATTTTTCCGAATGGCAAGACGACTGGACGTATGATGGCGAATGCGGCACAATCGCATATTTGGGGTGGCGAAACGACAGTGCATTATCGTTGGAAGGAAGACAAATGGCAGGGACTTATTGACGCTTCGTATGGCTTTACCGATGCACGTTTTGTAGAGTTCAACGATGGCATGGGCGATTATGCGGGGAACACCATCCCTTATTGTCCACAAAATACGCTTCACGGCTTGACGACCGCTGAATATAGTATTGAAAAAAACTGGCTACAATCGGTAGGCTTGACGCTTCGGGCAGACGGCATCGGGCGGATTTATTGGAATGAACAAAATGACTGTTCGCAGCCACTTTACGGCTTGTTAGGGGCAACGCTTCATCTCAAGTGGCAACACCTCCAACTGCAACTGTGGTCCCGTAACCTCACCGACACGCACTACAATGTGTTTTATTTCCGTTCGATGGGAAACGATTTTCTGCAGCGTGGCAAACCGCGTGAATTAGGTGCAAATATCATTATTAACATATAAAATTATTCAACCATGAAAAAATTAGTATTTCTATTAACAACTATGTTGGTTTTGACGGCTTGCGATGAGAACAAACCTGAAACGGCCGAAGAACAAGCGAGTGTAACCTTTGCCAAAGCCACGTATTTTG
This sequence comes from Paludibacteraceae bacterium, assembly GCA_045118535.1. Classification (GTDB taxonomy): domain Bacteria; phylum Bacteroidota; class Bacteroidia; order Bacteroidales; family Paludibacteraceae; genus Colicola. Next base: position 16,234 of record JBGUYG010000041.1, on the reverse strand, counting down.
AGGCTTCTGGGACGAATACGGTGCCCAATGTGGAGGGTGAAAACAAAGACCAACCTTTCAGTATGGACAATGTACGTGCAGAGGCTGTTCTACAGGCGGATAATACCCTGAATATCAACCTATACGGCATCAAATTTGCATCCAAAATGCCCGCGATTGATATGGTTATTCCTGGCGTGCAATACACTCGTACAGCGGACAAGATAACCCTTTCGGGCGATAACATTATCCCAACGATGGGTAATAAACCTGTTGAAAGATATGTGGTAACCAACCTAACAGGCACTATCACAGCCGATTTGCTCACCATCACCAACAATTACGCTACCTACGAAAATTGTACCTATCATGGCGAAATAACCAAGATGGAAGAGCGAGATTGAATCAGGCGAGTCTTCGTTTTGTTGTCCCAGATGCCCTTGTGTGTTTGGGATTTTTTGTGTACCTTTGCAAAAAAATGATAGATATGATTAGAAAAGTCCAAAAGGAAGATATTCCACGCCTTGTTGACTTGTTGCATCAAGTGAATAGGGTGCATAATGAGTTACGTCCCGATATATTCAAGCCCAATACGACCAAGTATAGCAAGCAGGAGCTGGAGGCATTGCTCAATGAGGCAAAAAAGCCCATTTTTGTGTATGACGATGGGGGAGTGTTAGGCTATGCGTTTTGTCAGATACACGAGATTAAAGATGACCTTCTGCTGCAAGACAACAAGACGTTGTACATTGATGACTTGTGTGTAGATGAGTCGGCTCGTGGCAAGCATGTCGGCAAGGCGTTGTTTGAATTTGTTCGCCAGTATGCACAACAGAACGGTTGCCATGCCGTTACGCTCAATGTGTGGGCAGGTAACGAGGCAGCGATACGTTTTTACGAACGCATGGGTATGCACGTCCAAAAAACAGGTATGGAGATTGTTTTGTAAAGGTACGCAAGCCAGCATTCTCCCGAAGGTCAATTGGTGAGAGTTAAAACACGATTAAGTCCTGCCCATCCCGCAATCAAGCCAAAGGAGAGGGGAGTTACTTCGGGGGAGGTGACTTTTAGAAGGCTTATCAAAAACTTTCCACGAAATAGTATAAAAAAAGGCAGAACATAATATCCTGCCTTCTTTTTTTATCGCTACAATCGCTTTATCCTACAAATGCTTGGTAGCCTTGTGCATCTAAAAGTGTATCTACCTCGCCTAAATTGGATACTTTGATTTTAATCATCCAACCTTCGCCGTAAGGGTCTGAATTAACCAATTCGGGTTGGTCAGCCAACTTTTCATTCACTTCCAAAACCTCTCCACCAACGGGCATAAACAATTCGCTAACCGTTTTAACGGCTTCGATGGTTCCAAACTGTGCAGACTGTTCCAGCGTCTCGCCAACTGTATCTATGTCCACGAAGACGATTTCGCCAAGTTGCGACTGTGCATAATCGGTAATGCCAACGTATGCTTCATTCCCTTCCACACGAATCCATTCGTGCTCTTTGGTATATTTTACATTTGAAGGTGTATTCATAGTGTCAATTAGTTACTCATGCCTTTGAATGTCCTTTCGGGAACATTTTTAACGCCATCGTAAGTAGATTTCAATTGTGTTCCAACCGTAGACATTGCACATCTAAATCCGATTGTGCTGGACGATTGATCAGCCTCCAAGTATCTTCTGGTAGTAGGATTCAACCAATAAACCCTATCTCTCCACGAACCACCTTTATATACATGGCACGTCTTGGAAAGTCTTGGTGCAAGTATGTCGGTAGGATCAATCTTAAACGAACCTTCTTCCAAACCTGTCGTATCCAATGGGAAATCGGTTACTATGCGAACCGTTGTATCGCCATCATGGTAGTTACGTTTATCATCTTGCTCAGAAAACTCCAAGGCTATACCACCCATCGAATCCAACTCAATTTTTCCATCTGCAGAAACTTTCGGTTGGGTATATACATTTCCTCGATATGAGTTATACTCCGATATTTCTTCGTTAGAAGTCTCTTTATAGACATCCAAAACCCACTCGTTAACATTTCCAGCCATATTGAACAAGCCAAAATCATTAGGAGCATAAGCATCTACGGGAGCCGTAATAACTGCACCATCATTGAGGGCACCACTGACACCCATCATATCACCTTTTCCACGAACGAAGTTGGCCATCAACTTACCTAATACGGCTTTATCTAAGCTTCTGGGTCTATATCCCCAAGGATAAATTTTTCCTTCCACACTTAATCCTTCTTCGCCAGCAATGGGTGCATAAGCCGCAAACTCCCATTCTGCTTCTGTCGGCAGACGATAGGTTGGCAATAAAATACCATCAGACCTTGATATCTTACGAGTTGCTCCAAAAGGATCTTGCTTAGTACTTGCACGCGAACCTTGAGTAGGAGAATAATCTGTACGGAAGTATTTTTCGGTGTTAAAGATCAACTGGTCACGAACATATTCGTAAGGATAGTGATACAAAATTTCTTCTTCACCACCTTCATCAGCACCACCTTCTGCACCTTCAGCATTCTCTCCACCTTCGGGTGCGTCTCCTTTTTTACCTTTGCTTTTACCTTTCTTGCCTTCGCTTTGAATCATTTTACCCGACTTAAACTCAACCAATTTATAGTTCGGATTAGCTGCTTCCCACGAAACTTTTACCTCTTCTTCGATTTTTGAAGGAGCTAACAACGCATAATTTGGAAAAGTGATATAACCTCCATCAATCAAAATCTTTTCATTGACACGGTCCGTACGCCATTGGCAAAAGTCCATCGCTTGATTCCAACTAACACCAACAACAGGATAGAAACTATACGCAGGGTGTGTGTAATAATTTTCCAAGTAGGGCTCATTGTATGCTAACTCTTCACGCCATACAGTCGTGTCGGGCAACACTTTAGATATTAAACTTGGTGCTGTCTGACTAAACATCATGCGAACCCAGTGCTCATATTCACGCCAGTTCATGTTGGAAATTTCGTACTTATCCATGTAGAACGAATTGACGGTTATGTTACGTCTGGAATTATTACGAGGAGCCGTAATGTACTCATCATTCTCACCAATAGAGAATACACCACCTTGTATGGCGATCATGCCAATAGGATTCCCCTTGATGTCGCCTTCAAGTGCTTCAAATTTGGTAGATTGCTTACCATTATAAGACCAACCTGTTGTATTCGAAAAATCGGTGTTCAATTCACGTGATGGAGTACAGCAAACTGAACCTAATAAGACAAACAATAATAAGATTTTAATGTCTTTAAAAATTCTTTTTTCTTTCATATTCTCTATTTTGATATAAATTTCCTATTTTTTTTCGACCGCAAAGATACAAAAAAGCATTCAACTTTTTTATAAAAAAAATGTATCTTTGCAAGACATTAAAAAACAATACAATTTTTGTACCAATTTAAAAATGTTATTTCGTGATATTATCGGACAAAATGAAATTAAGCACAGACTGATACACAATTATAAGTCTGGAAAAATCGCTCATGCACAACTATTTACGGGCAAACAAGGCGTAGGTAGTTTTCAGTTGGCGTTAGCGTTTGCACAATATATATGCTGTGAAAATCCGAGTGACGAAGATGCGTGCGGAACCTGCAAAAGTTGTAAGCAGTTTGCACAATTGGTTTATCCCGACTTACATTTTATTTTTCCTGTTATCAAAACCACGGAAGGCGAGACATCCGATATTTTTGTCAAAGATTTTAGGGAACTGATTTTAGAAAAACCCTACTTTACCATTGATGATTGGCACGAAAAGTTAGGAAGCGAAGGCAAACAGAGTTTGATTTATGAAAAAGAAAGTGCTTCCATCATTGAAAAAGTGTCCATGAAGCCATTTTACGATAAATTTAAAATCTTTATCATTTGGCTACCAGAGCGGATGAATACCACTTGTGCCAACAAAATCCTCAAAGTGTTGGAAGAGCCCTATCCGCAAACGCTTTTTTTGTTGGTGAGTGAAGAACCCGAGTTGCTTTTGTCCACTATTTTGTCGCGTGTACAGCAGATTCCCGTGCCTTTGATTGCCGAAAATGACATTGCAGCTGCTTTGCTCAAACAAGACGAAGAAATAAGCGAGCAAACGGCAAACGACATTGCACATATCGCCTGTGGGAGTTATTCCAAAGCCCTGCAAGCCTTGCAAACCAACTCCAACACACAGGTTTATTTTGAATCCTTCAAAGCCTTGATGCGAAATGCGTGGTTGGTGGCTGAGAAACAAGATTATGATGCGTTGGTAACGTTGCGAAAATGGTCGTTAGAGATAGCCGATAGCAAGGTTGGACGCGAGAGACAGTGTGCTTTTTTGCAGTATTGCCAAAATAGCATCCGCGAAAATTACATTTTTAACTATCAACAAAGCGAATTGAACTATCAAATGCAGGACGAAAGGGAGTTTTCTACACGTTTTGCACGCTTTATCACTGAAAAAAATGTTGAAAAAATGATGGACTTATTTTCTCGCTCTGAGGAACAGATTCGTCAAAATGGGAACGCAAAAATCGTATTTTTTTACCTTTGTTTAGAAATAATTGTTTTAATCAAGCAAAAATGAAAAATAAATTTACATTAAATAATGAATCATACCATATCTGTGCAGGCAGTTGTCGCCGAAATTCGTTGCTGAAATTGCCCGTAACGGATTGGCTCAGCGATTTGCCCGAAAACACGCTACTGACCGACTTGGTTGAGGTGCAATTCAAAAACACGCGTAAAGGTTATTTCCGCAACAGCAACCATTTGCCGATTGAAAAAGGAACGACCGTCATCGTGAGTGCAAGTCACGGATACGATTTGGGCGAAGTAACGTTGGTGGGAGCGTTGGTGGTAAAACAAATGAAAAAATACCAAATCAACCTCGAACGTTACACCATCGGAACGATTTATCGCATTGCGACCGACCTTGACAAACAAAAAAGTGCTCAAGCCAAGGCCAAAGAGCAACAAACGATGATTGAAGCACGTCGTATTGCCCGCGATATGAATTTGGAGATGAAGATTGGAGACGTGGAGTACCAAGGCGATGGCACCAAGGCGATTTTCTACTATATAGCCGATGGACGCGTCAATTTTAGGGAACTCATCAAGGTGTATGCAGAGACGTTTCGGGTGCGGATTGAGATGAAGCAGATTGGCGTTCGGCAAGAAGCAGGACGGATTGGAGGAACGGGCGATTGTGGGCGTGAATTGTGCTGCTCAACGTGGATGACTGACTTTACTTCGGTGGTGATTGATGCGGTGAAACTGCAAAACTTGTCTCTTAACACCCAAAAGATGACGGGACAATGTGCAAAACTCAAATGTTGCTACAATTATGAGGTGGCGATTTACGAAGATGCGATGAAAGAGTTGCCTTCAAAAGATGTGGTTTTGCAGACCCAAAATGGCGATTTTTACCTCATTGCCTGCAACCCACTCAAAAAAGAGTTGACCTATTCGATGTCGCCCAATAGTTACCAAAACCTGCAAATCATCACGGCAGAGCGAGCAAAACATATTATTGAGGAGAACAAACAAGGTCGCAAACCCGTTTCGTTGGGCGGAAAAGAGACCAACACCGAAGAAATAGGCTTTGGATTGTTGAACGAACAAGATAACATCAACCGCTTTGATAAAAAACGGAAAAATAACAACTTTAAAGGCAAACGAAATAATGAAAGACGAGGCAATGAACGGAAAAATAGGTAATTTTTTGCTCGGTTTAGCGTGCGTTTTGTGTGCTTGCTCGAACGATAAAGTGTACACGGCGTTTCAACCCATTGACGAAAATGGCTGGACAAAAAACGACACGGCAGTGTTTGATTTCACGATTGCCGATACGACTTGCACCTACGATATTTACTTGTACGTTCGCCATACAGACGCTTATTCGTACCAAAACATGTGGCTTTTTATCAACGATAATGACACGATGGAGTTCTATTTAGCCGACAGACGTGGGCGTTGGTTGGGGAATCATGCGGGACGGTTGTACGAGATGCCCGTGATATTTTTTGAGGATTATTCGTTTGAAAAGGCAGGCAATTACTCGTTTCGGATTGTACACGGAATGCGTGATACAGCGTTGGAAGGCGTGCATGATATTGGTTTGACGATACAAAAACATGGGGAAGAATAAATTAAAGAAATTTGCCGAAATCACTACTTTTGAGAACGTTTTTCAATGTCCATCGCAAGCCGTTTTTGCGAACGAGATGGCACATTTGGCAGGCAGTTGGCATCAAAAGTTCCAAAATAATAACCCGATTGTATTGGAGTTGGGTTGTGGAAGGGGCGAATATACGGTTGGCTTGTCCGATTTATACCCCAACAAAAATTTTATAGGCATTGACATCAAAGGTGCGAGGTTGTGGGCTGGTGCAAAAGCCGCTTTGGAAGACGGTAAAAAGAACGTACTGTTTTTGCGTACCGACATAGAGCGTCTGCCTCAGTTGTTTGCAAAAGATGAAGTGAGCGAGATTTGGATTACCTTTCCCGACCCTCAGATGAAGAAAAGCACCAAACGCCTTACATCCTCGTTTTTTATGCAAAACTATGCTCATTTCTTGGTCAACAACGGCACCATTCATCTCAAAACCGACAGTCCGTTTCTCTACACCTACACGCAAGCGATGATACAGGAAAATCAGTTCGTTTTGCAGGAAAATTCGGCAGATTTGTACGCTGATTCGGCTTTGAAAACACGGCAAGAACTCACGCAACTGCAAACGTACTACGAACAACAGTGGTTGGAGCGGGGTATGAAAATCAAGTATTTAGCGTGGCAACTGTCGCACAAAACCGCTTATATAGAGCCTGAAATTGAAATTGAAAAAGATAACTACCGCTCGTATGGACGGTATAAAAGATAAAATTATGTATCCACAACAAATCATAGATGCCTTACGCAACGTAAAATACCCTGGCACGGGCAAAGACCTCGTGGAGAGCGGGATGTTGGAGGACGATATACGAATTTCTGGCTTTGAAGTGAGCTTTTCGTTAGTGTTCAAAAAAGACACCGACCCGTTCTTAAAATCGGTGCTCAAAGCCAGCGAAGTGGCGATTCAAACCTACGTGGAGCCCAATGCGGTCGTTCATATCACGCCGCGTTTCGTGACACAACATAATAATGCCGAAAAAGTGGTGCCTTCTTACAACCATTTCAAGCACGTCATCGCCGTTCATTCGGGCAAAGGAGGTGTCGGAAAATCCACTGTAACAGCCAATCTTGCCATCGCGTTGGCACAACAAGGCAACAAAGTGGGGATTTTAGATGCGGATATTTATGGTCCCACGATTCCCAAGATGTTTGGCGTGGAAGATTATACGCCTTTGTCCACCGAAGAGCAGGGCAAAACGATGATTGAACCCGCTGAAAAGTACGGTGTGAGTATCTTGTCTATCGGCTTTTTTGTCAATAGCGAGCAGGCAATTGTGTGGCGAGGTGCGATGGCTTCCAATGCGATTCAACAACTCATCACAGACGGACATTGGGGCGAATTGGACTACTTGCTCATAGACTTGCCTCCTGGCACGAGCGACATCCATTTGACGATTCTCCAAAACCTCTCGTTGAGTGGCGTGATTGTGGTTACAACGCCTCAAAGTGTCGCTTTTTCCATTGCACGGAAAGGGATTGATATGTTTCAAAATGAAAAAATCAACGTTCCAATTATCGGAATCATTGAAAATATGGCTTGGTTTACGCCTGCCGAATTGCCAAACAACAAGTATTATATTTTCGGCAAAGAAGGTGGAAAACAGTTGGCAGAAGCACTAAACATCCCGCTTTTGGCACAAATCCCGCTCATTCAATCCATACAAGAAAATGGCGAGCAAGGAACGCCCATCGTGTTGCGTGACGAAACCATAAAACAAATGTATCAGGACATTTTATGTCATATTCAATCACCGAATTAGAGACCGTTTCTGTCCGCAGACTGCTGTGGCGATACGCATTGCCAGCGATTATTGCGATGACCGCCTCTTCGTTGTACAACTTGGTGGATAGCATTTTCATTGGTCGGTGCGTGGGACCGTTGGCTTTGTCGGCTCTTGCGATTGCCAAACCACTGATGGATATTTGTGCGGCGTTCGGAGCGATGATTGGAGTGGGTGGAGGAGCGTTTTTATCCATCAAATTAGGCGAAAAAGATTATCGTACAGCCAACCAAATACTGGGAAATGTGATCGTTTTTAATATCTTGCTCGGAATGGTTGTGATGATTGCGGGGTTGTTGTTTTTAGACGAATTGCTGCTGTTGTGTGGGGCGAGTAACGATACGCTTTTTTACGCCCATAGTTATATGGAAGTCATTCTGTATGGCAACATCTTTACGCATATTTACTTTGGATTAAACAACCTGTTGCGTTCGATGGGCAAGCCGAAAATTGCGATGTATGCAACTATTGTAGCGGTGATTACGAACATATTTTTGGATTATCTTTTTGTGTATGAGATGGGGATGGGCGTGCGAGGAGCCGCTTGGGGAACGATTATTGCACAAACAATCGCTATTTGTCTGCAAATTTTGATCTACTGCAATCGGCGTCAATTGTTGCATTTTCAGCGAAATATATGGAAGCCAACCGTTTATATGGCGAAAAACATCCTCACGATTGGCATTGCACCGTTTTTGATGAACTTGGCGATATGCTTCGTGGTTATCATCTTAAACAACCAACTCAAAACCTACGGTGGCGACTTGTCCATTGCTTCGTTTGGCATTATCAACCGCGTAACGTTTATTTTTATGATGATTGTCATTGGGTTAAATCAAGGTATGCAGCCGATTGTGGGGTATAATTTTGGGGCAAAACACTTTGAGCGAATGTGGCAGGCTTTAAAACTAACCTCCATTTTTGCCACTATCATCATGGGAGTCGTTTTTCTGCTGGGAGAGTGCATTCCGCGACCGCTAATCATGATGTTTACCGAAGACCAAACTTTAATTGAACAAACTATCACGCCGATGCGAATCATCACTTCGACGGGCTTGGTGATTGGTTTTCAGATGGTAACTATCAACTTTTTCACCTCGATTGGGCAAGTGAAGAAGTCGATTTTTCTGTCTTTAACGCGACAAGTGATTTATTTTATTCCACTTTGTTTAATCTTACCTAAATTTGTAACGCCAAATATCAACGGAGTTTGGTTTAGTTTGCCTATTGCAGACGTTTTGGCGGCTATTACGACAACAATTATTCTTGTGAGAGAAATAAAACTGATAAAAAATGGAACGGATATTAGTTATTGACGACGAACGTGCGATTCGGAACACGCTCAAAGAGGTTTTAGAGTTTGAAGAGTATCAAGTAGAGGTGGCTCAAAATGCCGAAGAAGCCCTCGAAAAGTTGAAAGAAAAAGCATATAATCTCATCTATTGCGACATCAAAATGCCTGGCATGGACGGAATGGAGTTGTTGCAGATGATCAAAAATGATGAGCAGTTGGAAAATGTGCCTATCGTGATGATTTCGGGGCACGGGAACATCGAAACAGCCGTTGATGCCATCAAAAAAGGGGCTTTTGACTTCATCATGAAGCCGTTGGACCTCAATCGGTTGCTTATCACGACCAAAAACGCCTTAGCCCATAAGTCGCTGTTGCAAGAAACGAAGGTTTTGCGGAAGAAAATTGCGACCAAAAATCAGATGATTGGTCAGAGCAAAGAAATAGAACAAGTCCGCGAGATAATCGCCAAAGTGGCTCCTACAGACGCTCGTGTGCTTATCACGGGTGAGAATGGAACGGGAAAAGAAATCGTTGCACGCCTCATCCACGAGCAATCCAACCGCAATAATCGTCCGTTGGTGGAGGTGAACTGTGCTGCTATCCCGTCCGAGTTGATTGAATCGGAACTGTTTGGGCACATGAAGGGTTCGTTTACGGGTGCAATCAAAGACCGAGCAGGCAAGTTTGAGCAAGCCGATGGTGGAACGCTTTTCTTGGACGAAATCGGCGATATGTCCCTTTCGGCACAAACCAAAGTGTTGCGGGCGTTGCAAGAGAACGAAATCACGCGGGTAGGTTCGGATAAAACCATCAAAGTCAATGTTCGCGTGTTGGCGGCAACCAACAAGAACCTGCACGACGAGATTGAAAAAGGAACGTTCCGCGAGGATTTATTCCACCGTTTGAACGTCATTCCTATCCATGTACCCGCTCTCAAAGACCGTTTGGAGGATGTTCCGCTGTTGGTTGATTACTTCCTGAACCAGATTTGCACCGAGCAAGGCATCAAAATCAAAACCATCAACAAAGAAGCCGTCCAAGAACTGCAAAAACGTCCTTGGACGGGAAATATACGCGAATTACGCAATGTGATTGAACGCTTGATTATCCTTTCGAACGATAAGATAACGCTGGAAAACGTGAAAAACTACGTGTAAATCAACAACTTATATCTTCACATTTACGCCCACAAAATACGTTCGGGGGATATTTGGACCGTACATATAAGCTGCATCACGCAAGTCGCCTTTGTCTAAATCATTTTGGAACTGATTGAACAGGTTCTTGACGCCCGCATTCACCTCCAGCGAGTAGTTTTTGTACAGCCGAATGTCGTACGCCACTTTGAGTCCCACTTCGCAAAAAGTCGGGGTGGTCTCCTCTCTATCTTCGGGGATATACCCTTCGTAGTGTTGCACCAACATCGAACCCGTGATCTTTCCAGAGATAGCAAGCGTCAAAGCCCGTAACGGTTTGATATTCAGCAACCAATAAGCATAGTTGTCGGGCGTTCGGAATATACGTTTTTGCGGTTGAATGTCGGGGTTCTCGCTCCACGTTTGAGCCTCTAAATAGTTGCTTTTTTGGAAGGTATAGCCAGCCTGCAAGTCCACAAAGGGTTTATAGCCAATTTTGCCCTCTATGTTCAACCCAGCCACCTGAGCCCCTGCCACATTGATACGTGTCAGCAGTAAGTTGCCACCTGCATCACGACCATCTTCGCGAAGGTAAAAAACATCATTGAGGCGTGTAAAAAAGCCCTCGACCAACAAATCCCCGTACCATCTGCCCCAATTGCCGTACAAATCACTGCTTAGGTTGACGCTGTGCGAGTTCTCGGCTTTGAGGTTGGAGGCGTTCGAGATAAGCGACACCTCACCCCCGACTGCATTGACGTGCAAATCCTCCTCGTAGGTTTGTGGGGGACGATAGCCCGACGAGTAACCTGTTCGCAAGATAACCCACTTGGCAGGTGTCCAACGCAGGTTCGCACGGGGCAAAAACATCGGCTTGTTCAGCAGGTTATGTTTCTCCACTCGCAACCCAACCAACGCACTCCACAGTTCGTTTTTCCACTCATTTTGCACATAACCACCATAGGTGTACGCCTTTTGCCGAATATGACGGTCGTAAGCCATGATGTCGTCTTTGAGGTTATTGTAACTATACTCCACACCGGCACTAAACTCGGCAGGCATAAAACCCATCTTATCAACCAACCAACGATAGGTGGCACCACTCACGGAGGTCAAATCGCGAGACTTCCCGTAGGCATTCGGGTCTTTCTGAGCCCCGTAGTAACTATTCCGCAAGACGTTTTGCAAAGAGGAATAAACCGAGATTTGATGGTGATTATCGGGAGTTGTCCACATAAAATTCACCCCACCCGCATCTATCTCGTGGCGTGCTTGCTCGGTGATGTCCGTCTCGTGTGGCTGCAAATCAAAGAGGTTGCCACCTCGCCGAAAATCGCTTACATGGTGGTAATCAACCGTTATTTTGGAGTAGGCAGACGTGCGGAAAAACGACCGAAAACCCGCTGTGGTACTGTTTAATTTAGGAATATCCGAAAAACCGTCATCATCGTGGTCGTATTGCTTACGGTTACGTTGAACGGCAAAGAGGAACATCCCCGCTTTCTGGTTATCGCTAAGCACGGTTGCATTGAGCGATGTGTTGATGTCGTATGCCGATTTACCCACCATTGAAGAGGTGTTGCTGACGTTGAAATAGTTCTTCGTGGGTTCTTTGGTGATGATATTCACGACCCCACCAATCGCATTGGAGCCGTACAAAGCAGACGTTCCACCCCGCACAACCTCTACATAATCCACCATGCCCATTGGGATTTGCTCCAAGCCGTACACCGAAGCCAACGACGAGAATATCGGACGCGAATCCATCAAAATTTGCGAATACTGTCCTTCCAAGCCGTTGATTCGCAGTTGCGTTTGACCGCAGTTGGCACAGGTTGACTCCACCCGTAAGCCCGTTTGAAAGCCCAGTGCGTCCATCATGCAAGTCGCCCCAGTCGCTTCAATCACGAGGGGCGAAACAACATTGACAATGGTTGCCATATCCTTTTTGCGGGTCTCGTAGCGGTCGATGGTAACTATCACGTTGTCCAACGCAATCGCATCTTCTTGCAACTCCACTTTGAGTTCTTTGGTCGTATTGGCTGGTAAATCGACTGGAATTTCGAGCGTTTTATACCCCATATACGAAAAAACGAGGGTGAGCTGCCCCACAGGCAAATCTTTGAGGAAATAATGCCCCGTTTCGTCTGTCTGACAGCCAATTGTCGTCCCCTTCACTTGTATATGCACAAAAGGCAGATGTTCTCTATTGAAGGCGTCTAACACGTGTCCGACGATGTGTGCATCATTCTGTGCCAACCCCATTAAAACAAAAAAAGTTAAAAAAATACTGATCCCAAATTTCTTCATAACACTAAGTTTAAAAATTAAAAAATCAGCGAAGGTAGAATTATTTTTTAAAAAACCACAAAAAATCAGTTTAGCAATTTTTTTTCAACCCCAATATGTAATAACGCATACCTTTTAAGAGAGGAGAGAAAGCAAACTCACATAACAAAAAAGCAAGAGCCACGCGATTGAGCGAAGCGAGAAAATGAGGAATTGGTAAACTGTTTTTCACTTTTCAATTTAGGGAAAGCCCGCCAGAAGCCGCCCGCATCTCGAAAGCCACGCCATAGCGAGAGGCTCGCCACCCAACAAAGCCCGCATCTCGAATGCCATGCCTTTTCAATCCAAAGGGTCTTCTGGTATTGTTGCGTCTTCTGTGGGGAGTCCACTATGGCTTGCTTCGATTAATCGATTGAAATCCGATTTATATTCTCTGTCTTGGATAACTCTGAACTTACTATATTCTGTTTCTGCAAATTGTTTGGCAATATCAGCACGAACCTTCCCTGCATCTGTCAGTACAGGGTATTCGTTAAAATTTAAGAACATTTCAAGTCGTTTTGCCCAATCTGCCATTTTATAACTTCCTCGTCCCTTTTCAGCCATACGTTCAGCGTAGTCCAGAAACATATTCACAAGCCGATTTAAGCCTTTTATTTCATCCTCTGACAAATAGTTTTTAGCCTTCGTAACATCGGATTTGTATATTTTACCTCCTTTTTTCTGATTATTCCAACTTGTCAGTCCCATATAGGGTTTTGAGGCATCTGCACGGTATAACACTTCTGCTGCCGTATGCTGATGAATGGCATAATGGAACTTATTTTGCATCGCAGCATAAAACTGACGAGACTCTGGCGACTTGGGATCATAATCTATACTACAGTCCTTAAAGATGTCCGTAATCTTGTCATAGAACATCCTCTCAGAAGCCCTAATCTCCTGTATTCGTTCTATGAGTTCTTTGAAGAAGTCCTTCCCAAAGAGATTGTTGCCTTGTTTCAACCTTTCGTCATCCAAAGCAAATCCTTTGATAAGGTACTCCTTTAACACGCGGGTTGCCCAAATACGGAACTGGGTTGCCTGATAACTATTCACACGGTAGCCAACTGCAATGATTGTATCAAGATTGTATGTGGAAGTTAAATATTTTTTTCCATCATTGGCAGTTATTCGAATTTTTCGAATAACTGAATCCTCCTGCAATTCACCACTCTGAAATATCTCCTTGAGGTGGTAATTTATGGTATGAACTTCTACTCCAAAAATCTCAGCCATTCCCTTTTGGGTAGTCCAAATGGTATCGCGTACAGTATCAACAATAACCTGCACATTAACCTTGCCGTCATTTGACGAATAAAACAGGAAATTCTGTGCCGTTTCTATATTATCCATAGCATCAGTCGTTTATTAAGGTTAATTCTTTCTAGAATATAAATGTTTTACAAAGGTATATATTTTTCCAAAAATAATCAAACTACAAATTACGAACTAAGCGGACTGAACGGCGGTTTGTGCTCGTTTGGCTTGAATTTATTGTGAAAGTGCTTGAGTTGAATTCAACCCATCTTTTGCTGTCGTTAGCAACGAAATAGAAGCCAACTGAGCCAACATCGGCAGTAGTTGATTTATCGGTTCTATAACGTCCCGCACAAGGCAAGAACACACACCCTTGCAACTGCATCTTACGCCAGTTGGCGGATGTGACTGTACCGCCAGAAGAAACGGTAGGAGCATTTGCAGGAGCACCCGCAGCAGCACCAGGAGCACCCGCAGAAGAAGGCGAGAGGCTCTCTGCCCAACAAAAAAACAACAACGCCCGAACGTGGAGCGTTGTCTTTCACCTTTTTAAGTGTAGATATTGGACTTGCCAATACGGACACTCGTCTTATCTGACATTGCGAAGATACTATTTATTTTGATATAACAAAACTTTTTGCAAAAAATCATTCAAAATAGTTATATTTTCTTTGTTTTCTTGCTGTTTTAGGTGTTTTGCGAGTGCATTTCGTAGGTCTTGCTCACGATTTTCTGATATGTGGTGCAAAAAATATAAGATCACTAAAAGTACCGCATAGATGTCATGTCGATGATTGGCTTCATAGTGTCGAAGAGGACCTTTTTTAACTGCCTTTATTAGTTGTAAATCAAAGATGTGGTTTCCATGAGCACAAGCGTTGCGAATGACTTTGAGTGTTTGTAAATAGTTTTCAAATAGAGGAATCGTATTCAAACCATAGTGCTTTGCGATTTGCAGTTTAAGTTTTTGATCCAGCAAACTTCCGTATAATGTGATAATACTGCCAAGTGTCATGAACTCCAATGTCTTCCATGCTGGTGCGAAACGATCATTGTGATAACGACGATGGTGGTTGGCAATGCAAGGGTTCTGACGCAGTGTGCTGTAAATCTTCTGCTCAAAGTTGTTGCGGAAATCAACCTTGACTACTTTGGAATTAACAAACCATATTGGGTCATTTTTGTAATAGTTGCTTATAGTGTAGGTGATAAAGGTGCGGATATTGACTTCTATTCGACTGATGTAACGCATAAGGATATGACGTAAATCGTGGTCAAAATAGTATAGGTCAACGATTTTGTTAAAGTCTGTATTGGGTTTGTATAGGTGATTTCTCGGTTGTTGGTGCGGATTGACTTCAAACGGATAGGCATAAAAACCTAATCTGTAATAGCCCACATCTAATAAAATCTCCTCTGCTTTCTGTTCATTAGTGATCGTCATTCCGCGTGAGCGTAGCAAAGCAATCTGTTCATGAATATCTGTAGCGTTCTTAAACATCCTTGTCCGCATTTTTTTAATTTGTTACAAAGGTATATATTTTTCACAAAGATAGCAATTTTTTAATAAATAAAAAGGGAGACGAGAAAAATGCCCATCTCCCTAAAATAATCAATCTACAAAGTATGTACTAAACGAACCGAAGAGCCGTTGCTTTTGCTGAAGTTGTACGCCGGAGAGATGAACTTAGAACTGAAATTGAAGCCCATCATGTACTCGTTGCTCGTACCGTTCGAAGTAGACGACCGATAGTTGCCGCTGATGCCAGCGTTCGAAACAGAAGAACCATTCTTATAACCTGCAGCAGGCAAGAAGACACATCCTTCCAACTGCATCTTCTGCCAGTTGGCGGCGGTGACGGTACCGCCAGAAGAAACGGTAGGAGCACCTGCAGCAGAAGGCGTGTAAGCATCGGGGGACAAAAAACGCCAGGCGATCGGTGAAGCGGTAAACTGGTCAATTGGTGAAGCGTTTTTCAGTTTTCAGTTTTCAATTTTCAATTTAGGAGAGGCTCAACACCCAATAAAAAAACACCAACTCCACGCAAAGCACGAGGAACTGGTAAATGGTTCATTGTAAATTATTTAATTTAAATTTTAATCGTGTGTCGAATTAGTGTTGTAGATTATGGCAGTATCAACGAGGAAAATTCATCTAAAGACAAAACTTGGATGTGCGGAAAAGGGCTATTGGTAACCTCTTCAAAATGCTTGTCGTTCGTTACAATAAAATCCGCTTGACACGCGAAAGCACAATCCACAAATTTATTATCATCTTCATCTGCTTTT
>JBGUYG010000040.1:0-2483 GCA_045118535.1 Paludibacteraceae bacterium | reverse complement strand
TGGAACGGACATACTGTGTTTCCTCAGCTGAGGAGGCACTATATTTGCCATTTTCGTATTGGATACTTTTGCTACTAAAAGTGAATGCTACATAGCTTATGGCGGTCTCGCTCCCGTAAGCATGATAGTAGATTTTCGACGAACCAGTATATAAGAAGACGCAACCCAACATCTGCATCTTCTGCCAGTTGGCGGCGGTGACGGTACCGCCAGAAGAAACGGTAGGAGCATCCGCAGAAGCACCCGCAGAAGCACCAGCAGCACCAGCAACACCCGCAGCAGAAGGCGGGGAAGCATCGGGGGGACAAAAATAGCACAACACAAAAAAAGTGAAGGCTCGGAGGCCTTCACTACTAACTTTTCACTTTTTCTTGGCGGTGTGTTTGGCTTTGATAAACTCTAAGCCATATTTGCGGTAGTGGACGAACATGGTGTCGGTGCTGACTAACTCCAAGCGATTCGACAAGGCTTGGGCGATAATCAGACGGTCGTTCGGGTCGTTGTGGTTGGGTACCGAAGGGAGGTTTTCCAACTCTTCAAGATGATATTTCGTCACGTAGAGTATGGTAAAACCCAGTGTCTCCTCAACCATCTTTGTGATTTTCTCTTTACCAATTTTGTAGGATTTTACACGTCCAGACTGCACCAAATTGATAAATTCCATTACGCTTATTGAAGAAATGTAAATTTGATTGGAATAATCGCGTATCAAAGACTTAGTATGGTTATCTAAAGTCTTTAACAAGAAACTTATCAATATATTAGTATCAATTAAAAACCGATTCATCTGTTTACGGCTCTCCAATCCAACACTTCAATTACAGGTCCTGTTTGAGCATCTAACCACTCGGCAGCACGGCTTAACCTTTTGGGCTCTTCTACTTCATTTTTTGCTTTCATACAATAAAAATTTAATAGGTTAATTTTTGCAAAGATATAAATAATATCATAAAACAAAACAATATTTTACAAATCCTTAGCTAAACGAACCATGTGCGTCCCCGTAGTTCTGGTTTCGAGTAGTGCATTAGCAGCCCTGGTTGGTTGGTTGTAGTAAAACATGATAACCTTAGGTACATACCGGCCATTATAATATTGATTACTTGCAGACCAATAATAGCGGCCGTTGACCTGTGGTAGTATAATACAACCCGCTAACTGCAACTTAAATATATCAGTCTGTGACAATGTCATATCGTTCATGGTGCCGCTGCTTGTAGGGAATGTAGTAGTAACTCCCGCAGCAGAAGGCGGGGAAGCAACGAGGGACACAAATACCACAACACAAAAAAAAAGGGAGAAACTTTTATGTCTCCCCCTGTTTATCAAACAATACTACAAATCATGCACCAAACGAATCGTTGAACTGTTTTTCACCTTTCACCTTTCAATTTAGGAGAAGCCCCCATGTCGCAAAGCGGAGTAAAAATCCATTACCATAGGCGAAAAACTGTGGTAGAGGCGTTAACACATAGAAAATATACGGAGATTAAATCTCCTGCAGTATCCATTCTCTAAAAAAAGGGTCTTCCAATTCGTAACGAGTGGTATAAATCACATAGCCTCCTCGTTGTAACTGTTTAAGAGCACTATAAATCGTACTCGTCTTATGTTCGCCTGTTTGTAATGCACCATTACAAGCCAAGCGTTGAAGAATCCATTTATTCGTACGATTAAGATTCATCCATAAACGCTCATAATCCAAGCCATGCGTAGATACGATTTGTTCGATTGCCGTCTGTAACACATCTTCTACTTCGGGTTGCAACATAGCCACTTGCCACACATTCGCTGCTAACTGTTGCGCGTAATACGGATGACAACCCGTATAAGTCAAAATCTTCTCTGCCAACTCGCCACTCTGCTCAGCGAAGAGATGGGTCAAACGTGTCGAAAGATACGCGTGAAAATCATCGTATGGCAATTTCTTAAGACGCATTAACTCGCCAAAATGGTAGAACGGAGACTTTTTCTTTTCAAAAATATCAATCATCATACTTTCTTGACTGCCTAATAGAACATAGTTAATATGGTTTTGATGTTGCATAATGGCACGAAGTTTTTTATTCAGGTAAGGAGCAAGGTCAAGAATTTCCTGAAACTCGTCTAACACCACGACAATCCTATTTTTTGGACTATGGACTTTTTCGGTCAAATCCATCACATCTTCAAGCAACATGGTGGCATCTACGCCAGGTTGGAAAGAGACATCCATGGAACCTGTCAAGGCATTGGTTGTGATAGTGGGTATAATGCGAAAATGGGTTATCAAATGCCGCAGTTTTTCCATAGGATGGATTTTGAAGAATTCACGTAATAATTTTGCCGAAAAATCAGCCACCGAAGTCACTTGTTGCAAATTAACGATGATGCTCTTTCGTCCACTTTCTTTCAGGGCTTTGGCTATCACACTGCTTTTGCCAAAACGCCGCGGACTGATCATAACAAGATGGTTGGCACTCTGCAAGAATTGACAGATGTAT
>JBGUYG010000039.1:0-10140 GCA_045118535.1 Paludibacteraceae bacterium | reverse complement strand
CAACCAACTTGAGAAAGCATAACCTTTTGCCGTGTCAGCACTCAATGTCCACGTATTCAACGCTTTACCATCATTATCTGTGTTACGAGTCAAGTGAACACTACCACCATTCGAATTATAAATCGTCGAGTCAACATCACATGATACAGAATCTAAAAACGCAAAGTAATAAGTTGTTTCAGATTTAATACGAACCGAACGATCATCCAAAGCAGCAGACGCATCATCTAACCAACCATTACGCTTGTGTAATGCACTATTGTAACTCTTGGAAGTAAGTTTAAAGTCCCCATTTGCTAAATCCACAGCCTCCACGTCAATCGTACCCGCCGTAGAGGAGTAAACAAGAGCATCAACTGGACAAAAAACAGATAAGTTGTAAGCGACCGTGAAGGATGTGTCTTTATATAACAACATACTATCACGAGTATATTTCGTGCGGACAACACCTGTGTCAGACCAAGCAATAAACTGATAACCCTTTGCCGTGTCGGCACTCAACGTCCAATGATTCAACAGTTTACCATTCTCATCAACACTACGTGTAAAGTGAACACTACCACCATTCGAATTGTAAATCGTAGAATCCACATCACAAGATACTGAATCCACATACGTGAAATAATAAGTCGTCGTAGCATCTATACCGACTACACGCTCAGCATCCGTCAAAGAAACATCGTCCAACCAATTAAGAGGCGTATGAGTTTTCGAATCGGTGTTCGTCATAACGATACGGAACGTATCACGCAATAAATTCACCGTGTCCACCGACACAGTACCTGCCGTCGAGGAGTACAATATAATATCACTTACACAATTGCTATACAAATTATAAGCAACCGTGAAGGATGTATCACTGCTTAAAAGTAAGCCCTTACGAGCATAGTCGAATTGATCGTAACCTATTTTTTGATCTTTTGAAACATCTCGACTATATTTCACAGTAGCTGATTGTGGACCACCTGCACTAACAGAAACCACATCGTTATAAAACTCAGCACCTGACGTTCCTTGTAATGTATAACGCTTATAAAAAGTGTAATCAGTACCATCATACCTATAAATTTCTACTTCAGAACCTATGTTCAAACTCTTGGTATAATAGGTGCTATTGTTATTTGTAAAAGCATACCACTTTTCAAGGTCAACCTCGTCAAGCCAGTTGATAAACTTATAACCAACAGCGGTGTCAGCCGTTAACGTCCAACTATTCAAACGATTACCATTACCATCTAAATCGGGAACCAAATGAACACTACCACCCTCCGAGTCATAAATAGCTGAATCTACACTACAAGCCAACGGGTTCAAGAAATCAAAATAGTAAGTCGTTCCAGACTGAACAACGATAGGACGATTTTCAAAAGCCGCTGTCTCATCATCCAACCAACGATCACGTTTGTACAAAGCATCGTTATCGTGACTCTTCGAACTGATCGTGAACTTAGCACTATCCAAATCTACAGGAACAACATCTATCGTACCAGCCGTAGACGAGTAAACTATCGCATCAATTGCACATCGCAAGGGTAAATTATAAGCAACCGTAAAGGACGTGTCTTTGGTAATCACTATGCTATCACGCGTATAGTCCGTACGGGTAGAATCTTCATCTGACCAAGACACAAAACTATAACCTACTGCACTATCAGCACTCAATGTCCAAGTGTTCAACAAATTACCCATATTATCCTTATTGCGAGTAAAGTGAACAGCACCACCATTCGAGTTGTAGATGGTTGAATCCACATCACAAGCTACCGAATCTATATATGTAAAGTAATAAGTTGTCGTTACTAATGGGTTAATTACACGCTCTTCATCCCGCAAATTCATATCATCTACCCAATTAATAGGAGTATGAACAGTTGCATCATTATTCTGCATCCGAATACGGAACGTGTCTTTCAGTAAATCAACCGTATCAACAAAAACACTACCTGCCGTCGAAGAATACAAAATTATATCACTCACACAACCTTTGGGCAAATTATAACTAACGGAGAACATGGTGTCTCGAGTTATCGATATGTCTTTACGATGATAGTCTTTACGAGCAGGACTATTATCTAACCAACTCAAAAAAGCATAACCCGCAGCGGTATCGGCACTCAACGCCCAAGTATCCAATGGCGCACCTGTGTTCGCATCAACAGCACGAGTCAAGTGAACACTACCACCGTTGGAGGTATAGATAGCAGAATCTACATCACAAGGTATTAAATCTACATACGCAAAATAATACGTTGTCGTTATGGATGGATTAACTTCACGCTCTTCATCGAAGGAATTAACGTTATCCAACCAATGAAGAGGAGTGTGAATCGTCGCATCAGTGTTCTCCAAACGAATCAGGTATTCATCATTCAACAAATCCACCGTATCCACAAACACATTACCTGCCGTTGAAGAATAAACGATAATATCACTCACACAATTCTTTTTATGAGTAAAGAAAGCCGTAAATGCAGTATCCCCTGGCAAGTTGGCTATATCAAGACTGATAGAACCACTTACATCCGTATGTAACCAATTCTCAAATGAATACTGATTCTCATCATTGGAAACTGCCGTTATATTAAATATTGTGCCGTCTGTGTTTGTTATATCAACGGAACCTGCTGTTGAAGAACTGACAATGGTTTCTACTTCACAAGTTTTCTTTAATGCAAACGAGAAGGTGAAAGCTGTATCACGTGTAAAAGAAGGATCAAATGAAATGGTTCGCGTCAAGTCTTGCGACCCATCATTCCAGGTTTTATTCACAATAGAAGAACTCTCGCCACTTGTATTTTGTTTTACAGAAACCGTGTAATTGTAAGCATCTTCTTGTATATACTCAATTGTTCCTGTGGTAGCACTATGTACAGAGATTATCGGTTCTACTTTTTCCTGTTTCGTAAACATGGCTGACCATTGTGAATGAACAGAAAGCTCAGTAGCATCCTTACTTATACGAATAGGTTCGGGAAGAAGAGCGTCTGTATACGAATCGACGGTCGCACCTGTCAGCGTCCTTGTGACCCATTTCTGGAATTTATAGCCCGGGTTAGGAATAGCTTCTAACCAGAAAGCTGTATCGGCCTCTACTCGCACTACTCTAACAGTACCACCAGACCCCTGTATCACATCTGCCTGAAATAAAGTAC
This sequence comes from Paludibacteraceae bacterium, assembly GCA_045118535.1. Taxonomy (GTDB): domain Bacteria; phylum Bacteroidota; class Bacteroidia; order Bacteroidales; family Paludibacteraceae; genus Colicola. The sequence continues at coordinate 6,988 of JBGUYG010000039.1, read as the reverse complement.
TTTCAGTCTGCGAAAAGATTGACGCAACTACACAAATCTGTAGCAAAAGCGATAATAAGACCTTCTTCATAACAAACCTATATCTTGTTTTTATCAATAAATTCATATATTCTTTACTTGGCATTTCATTACATTATACACAACTTCTCGCAAAATTATTAAAAAAAAATAATAAAAACAATTTTTTTTGAAAGGAAATTAGTATTGTGCAACAAATTCTTCATTTTTCTTATAAACACCATCAGCAATATGTTTTTTTTGATTCTTCGCATTTGTTTCTATACTTTCGCGGTAATAAATTTCGTAAAATCAATAGAATATGAACAAAAATGTAGCATTAGTTCTTTCGTCTGGAAGTAGTCGCGGGTTGGTACATATCGGTGCAATAGAGGCTTTGGAAGAGTGTGGATACACCATCACATCTGTAGCGGGTTGTTCGATGGGTTCGTTGGTAGGTGGAATGTATGCAGCGGGGAAATTGCCAGAGTTGAAGCAGTTTTTCTTAGGTATGGATTTGCTGCACATGCTCCAAGTTACTGACTTTTCATTGAGTAAAAACCACCTCATCAAAGGCGATAAGTTGATGGAAAGGTTCGGCGAGATGATACCGAATGTCAACATTGAAGATTTGCCCATACCGTATGTGTTGATTGCGACCGACTTTGAACGAGGCGAAGAAAAAGTGTTCCGTTCGGGCAATCTCAACCAACTAATTCGTGCGTCTATCTCGATTCCTGTCGTTTTTAGGCCTGTTAGTTATCAAGATATGCTTTTGACGGACGGTGGAACGTGTAATCCATTGCCACTCAATCGCGTAAAACGCACTCCCAACGACCTTTTAGTGTCCATCAACGTGAACGCACCCATCAAGCAAGCCCAACACAAAACACCACAAGACACATCATTTATACGTATCATTGATCATTTGATTGAAAAGCACTACCACAAAGCGTTTGGTGGGGTTATAGAGAAACTATTGTACGAAAAAGAGCATTCGCTCGTCAAATTCTTTAATGAGTTGGCAGAAAAAGATATGCCGCTTGCCGAATTGAACTACCTGAATATCATCAATCGCATCACCGATATAATGTTGGTGCAAAATAGCCAACTGATGAAGCAGTTATGCCCAGCCGATATGTCGGTGGACATCCCCAATAACCGCTGGGGAAGGTATGATTATGACCATGCACAAGAGATTATCAACTACGGTTATCAGGCTATGAAAGCGGAGATTGAACGCTTTGAAAAACAAGCAGTTAAGTGATTTTTTAAGGTTGCTTGATGGCATAAATTTTGTACTTACATTTTTAATATAAAACACTAATAATCAAACAGTTATGAAAGATTTAAAAGGAACAAAAACCGAGCAAAACCTCAAAGAAGCGTTTGCTGGTGAAAGTATGGCACGTAACAAGTACACTTATTTCGCTTCCAAAGCCAAAAAAGAAGGATTTGTACAAATCAGCAAAATTTTTGAAGAAACCGCAGCGAATGAGAAAGAACATGCTGAAATCTGGTATAAATACCTCAACGGTGGTCAAGTGAGCGACACAGCAACCAATCTTGAGGATGCAGCAGGTGGCGAAAACTACGAATGGACAGATATGTACGCTCGAATGGCTAAAGAAGCCCGCGAAGAAGGGTTTGATGAAATAGCAGAGAAATTCGAACAAGTGGGTGCAATCGAAAAACATCACGAAGAACGCTATCGTAAATTGTTGAAAAACGTGAACGATAAGGTCGTTTTCTCACGCGATGGCGATTGCATTTGGCAGTGCTCCAATTGCGGACATATCGTAGTGGGCAAAGAGGCTCCAAAAGTATGTCCGGTGTGCAATCATGCACAAGCGTACTTCCAAATTTACCCTGAAAACTATTAAGTTTTTAGGTGAACCTGCACAAACGACACACGCACTTGCAACGAGTAGCGTGTGTTTTTTTATGGCTCTGCATTGGGTTTTGAGACTAAAAAAAGGGGCGATTAAGGTTTGGCAAGGGCGTTATTCCAAATAATGGACTATTTTGTTCGTTTTTTCAGCGTAAGCAATCTCCCGTTTCGTACTTTCGCCGATGTAACCACCCACATTGATAACAAAAATCTCATCTGCAAGGTCAATTTTCCGCAGATGCATATCGTCAAGCATTTCTTTTACACCTGCTTTCCACACTTCTTCATCGCCCGAATGCCCAAACATTCCAACACTGATGACGATATTTCCTTCCAAAGTGAGCCGTTTCTGCACCTCAAAAAATTGTTCCTTAAAACGCGTACTGCCACAAAGGGTAATTATTTTGTAATTTTTTATCATTCAATAATTTATTTTAAATTTCACCTTGATATTTCGCACAAAAATACGATTTTTTTCAGCAAGCCACAACTAATTTTATCATGAGATTTTGGCTAAACTTTTGAATTCATACCATGTTGATTATCAATAATTTACATCTTTATTTACAAAATACACGTTTTTTGTCGGATAGTCGCGGAAAAAATGTACCTTTGCAGGATGTAAAAAAGATGAAAATTAGGTTTTTATAAACACTAAGTCATTGATATGCAAGTAATTACAACAAAAAAAGAATTGCAACAACGTATGCAGGCGTGCAAGCAAGATGGCAAGACGATTGGTTTTGTGCCGACTATGGGAGCGTTGCACGAGGGGCATTTAGCACTTTTCAAAAGAGCGGTTGCGGAAAATGACATTTCAATTGGGTCGATTTTCGTTAATCCTACGCAATTTAACAATCAAGAGGATTTAATCAAATACCCGCGTCATGTGGAAAAAGATGTAGAATTATTGGCTTCCATAGGCGTTGATTTCGTTTTTGCACCTTCTGCAGAGGAGATGTACGATGCCAACGAAATGACCCAAACCTTTGCGTTCGATTTTCAGGGTTTGGATAGCGTGATGGAAGGTAAAATGCGTCCGGGACACTTTAATGGCGTGGTGCAGGTGGTGAGCAAACTGTTCCATCTTATTATGCCTACACGTGCCTATTTTGGCGAAAAAGATTTTCAGCAGTTGGCGATTATTCGCTATATGGTTACGCAATCCGAGTTGAAGAACACGTTTGGCGATTTGCAGATTATTGGCTGCCCTATTGTGCGTGAGCAGTCGGGCTTGGCTCTTTCGTCACGCAATGAACGCCTTTCGGCAGAACAAAAAAATATCGCTCCAATCATTTATAAAACGCTTTTGGAAAGTAAACAAAACGCCAAATCGCACAGTGTACAAGAAATACAAAACGCTGTTATTCAACAAATTAATGGTGTGCAAGGTTTGGAAGTTGAGTATTTTGAAATCGTGGATAAAACGACACTTTTGCCGACTCAAACATTTGAAAATGCGATTGGTTGCATCACTGTTTGGTGTGGCGAAGTGCGATTGATAGACAATATACAGTACTAAATGAGGGTGCTTATTGACAAACATATTCCGTTTTTGGCTGGTATTTTAGACGATATAGCGGAGGTGCATTATCTTGACGAGACGGAATTTACGCAACAGACGGTGCAAAATGCGGACGCTTTGATGGTACGGACACGCGTGAAATGCGATGCTAACTTATTGAAAAACAGCAAAGTAAAGTTTATTGCCACTGCCACTATCGGTTACGACCACATTGATACCCACTTTTGCGAACAACACGGCATCACGTGGTTTGCGAGTGCAGGTTGTAACTCACAGGGCGTTTGCGACTACGTGCAAGAGGCATTGGAGTACCTGCAAAAGAGCAAACGTCTGCCTAACAAGCCTACGATTGGCATTGTGGGTTACGGAAATATCGGCACCAAAGTGGCAAAGATGGCAGAAAATAAAGGATATAGCGTGTTGCTAAACGATGCACCAAAACAGATAGGTTGTTCGTTGGAAGAGTTGGCACAAAAAGCCGATGTGATTACCTTCCACGTTCCATTTACCAAGAGTGGGACGTATGCAACTTATCACTTGGCAGATAAGGTTTTTTTTGAACGCTGTAAAGCCTCTTGCGTGCTTATCAATGCTTCGCGAGGTGGCGTAATAGATGAGGAAAACCTACTAAATAAGGGCTTGGATTGCATCGTGGATTGCTGGGAGAATGAGCCAAACATCAACCCGCATTTGTTGCAGCATTCGTTGCTCGCGTCGTACCACATAGCGGGTTATACGATGGCAGGCAAGGTTACGGCATCTCGGATGTGTTTGGAGGCATTATGTTCGTTTTTTAACCTGCCTCAACCCAACGTACAGTGGGATTATGAGGGCAAAGGAGATAGCGAAAAAGGTTGGTTGTATCGGGTGAGCCAACAGTTAAAAAAACACCCGAATGATTTTGAATTATTAAGAAATAAATATATTTTACGTTAGATTATGGCAAAGTTTCAAAAACTGACTTCTCGTTCGGAGGATTATTCAAAATGGTATAATGAATTGGTTGTTAAAGCGGATTTGGCAGAACAATCGGCAGTGCGTGGCTGTATGGTCATCAAGCCTTACGGCTATGCGATTTGGGAGTTTATTCAAGCCCAATTGGACAAACGTTTTAAGGAAACGGGACACGTGAATGCGTATTTTCCGTTGCTCATTCCCAAATCTTTTTTGAGCCGAGAAGCCGAGCATGTAGAGGGGTTTGCAAAAGAATGTGCGGTCGTTACGCACCACCGCTTAAAAAATGACCCCAACGGCAAAGGCGTCATTGTTGACCCAGACGCCAAATTGGAGGAGGAATTGATTATCCGTCCGACTTCGGAGACGATTATTTGGGCGACCTACAAAAATTGGATTTCGAGTTATCGCGACCTGCCTATTTTGTGCAACCAATGGGCGAATGTGATGCGTTGGGAGATGCGTACGCGGTTGTTTTTGCGGACTGCCGAGTTTTTGTGGCAAGAAGGTCATACTGCCCACGCCACCCAAGAAGAAGCCATCGCAGAGGCAGAAAAAATGCTGGAAGTTTATGCGGACGTGGCTGAAAACATTATGGCAATCCCCGTTATCAAAGGCATCAAATCGCCTAACGAACGTTTTGCGGGTGCGATTGAGACCTACTGTATTGAGGGTTTAATGCAGGATGGAAAGGCTCTGCAAGCGGGTACTTCGCATTTCTTGGGACAAAATTTTGCCAAGAGTTTTGATGTGCAATTTTTGAACAAAGAGAATCAATATGAATACGTTTGGGCGACCTCGTGGGGCGTTTCTACGCGTTTGATGGGTGCCTTGATTATGACGCATTCCGACGATAATGGCTTGGTTTTACCGCCCCATTTGGCTCCGATTCAGGTCGTTATCGTGCCTATTTTCAAAGACGAAGACCAGTTGAAGCAGTTGATGGAAAAAATCACGCCGTTGGAGCAACAACTCAAAGCGTTGAACGTTCGCGTCAAAGTCGATAACTCCGACAAACAAACGCCAGGGTACAAATTTGCCGACTACGAACTCAAAGGTGTGCCTATTCGGTTGGCGTTGGGAATGCGTGATTTGGAGAATCAGACCATTGAAGTGGCACGCAGGGATACGCTGACGAAGGAAACGAAAAATTTGGACGGAATCGTGGATTATATCGCTAATTTGTTGGAGGAAATTCAGCAAAACGTGTACAAAAAAGCCCTTGATTTTCGCATACAAAACACGCGAGAGGTTGACGATTACGAGACGTTCAAAAAGGAGATTGTGAAAGGTGGATTTTTGCTGTGCCATTGGGACGGAACGCCCGAAACGGAGGAAAAAATCAAAGCCGAAACGAAAGCCACCATTCGCTGTATTCCGTTGGAACCGCTGCCTGGACACGACAACAAGCCTGGCAAATGTATGGTTACGGGTAAGCCGTCTAAACAACGGGTTGTGTTTGCAATCGCATATTAAGCAAAGAATAAACACACAAAATCGCTCTTTCTGCTCTCGGGAAGAGCGTTTTTTATGTCTATTGAGTTAACTATTTGGAAAAGGCAGTTTTTAATTTGAAAAATTTATTTGCATATTTCAAAAAACTGCCATACTTTCGTGGACGAATTGAGAGCAATCTCATTTCAATACATATTTTTATTCGCGTTTGCGATTTATGGACTTTCCGAAATGTGAGAAGTTTCAGAATAAAGTCATAAATAGGTCTGCAAATGTCCATAGTTTTCTATGGGCGTGACTTATCGACTTTATGGGCATTTCTCACAGCCTCGGAAAGGATAAGGGAACGCCTTATTTTATTTTGTCCCCTTTCAACTAACCGCAGACGGCAGTATAGAGAGCCGTCACTCTCCAAACGGGGCAAGACCTGCAAAGCCGTAAGAGTAGGGAAAAAAAAACGATGCCAACGGGATATAATTGGCAAAAAAACAAATGAAAAAATACTTTTTATTCCTAACAATCATTTTTACGTCTTGTGTTTCTGTAAAAACTAGATTCCTGCAAGGCGATGTAATCGGTTTCTCAGATGAAGTAAAGACCTCTTATGATTATACTCAAAAATATACGTATAATTATAATGATAGTACTACATGGATGGTTAAAAAATATCCTTATAGAGGATGGTATTTACTTGAGGACGAAGAAAAAGAAGCGATGGAAAATTATATCGTGGAACGAATTCCGCGTGGTGAAGCTACAACTGTCTATTATGCAATGGAAATGGCAGCAGAACGTATCAAATATATACGTCGTGAGTGGGCAAAGCATGACCCTCAAACAAAATTTTATATTTTCCTATTGACAGATGGAATAGATAATGGCTCACCAACGTATGCAAAGAACGAAAAGAAAACCCTTTTTGAGATAAGCAACGAGAAATATCAGGAGCGTTTACAGAAGAAATTCAAACAAGCAATGGGAAATTCAAAAAATACCTTCGAAACGTATCCGATGTTGTGGGTGGGATATGATATGCTAAGATATCTAAAAGACAATAACTTATTAGAACAAAAAAAGAATGGAAAATGGGGAATTGGAACCGCTGCGAAGAATGAGATTGAAGAACAAATGAAATGTTTCAGATACTCATCTATCGGAGAAGCTCC
>JBGUYG010000038.1:0-16214 GCA_045118535.1 Paludibacteraceae bacterium | reverse complement strand
TACGCTCGGCGAGGGAATGAGTCCGATTGTGCCTTTCAACGATGATGTGATGTTTAAGATGGATTATTTTATGCCGACTCTTTCGTTTAAGGATCGAGGGGCTGTGGTTGTGGTTGCACACTGTAAGTCGATTGGTGTGGATTCAGTTCTGCAGGATTCAAGTGGCAATGCAGGCAACAGTGTAGCGGCTTATTGTGCAAAAGCGGGCATTGAATGCGAAATCTTTGTTCCCGAAGGCACTTCGCCTGCAAAAATCAATATGATTCAAGCACATGGTGCAAAGGTTAATATCGTCCCTGGAACACGCGACCACTGTGCTGATGTGTGCCGCGAAAAAGTGGCTTCAGAAGGGAAGTATTACGCGAATCACGTTTACAATCCGTTCTTTTATGAAGGCACAAAAACCTACATCTACGAAACCTTCGAGCAATTGCATCGCATACCGAAAAATATCTTTGTTCCGTTAGGCAATGGGACACTGTTTATTGGCGTGATGAAAGCCCTCGAAGAGTTGCTTGCGTCGGGTTGTATTAAGGAGTTTCCGCAAGTCGTTGCCCTGCAAAGTGAACATTGCGACCCATTTTTTAAGGCTGTTGAAACCAAGAGCAACGAACCTGCAAAAATTACCGTCAAACCGACCATAGCAGAGGGAATCGCAATTGGTGTGCCGATGCGAGGAGCAGAGATTCTGAACTACATCTACAAGCACAACGTACGGCTTATCACCGCTCCCGAAGATAAAATCCTCGAAGCGAGAGCCGAAATTGCAGCCAAAGGAATCTACTGCGAACACACAACAGCAGCGAGTTATGCCGCTTATAAGAAGTACTGCGAGATGTTCGGACGCACAGAAGATACGTTAATATCCATGTGCGGTGCGGGCTTGAAATCCGACCATTAACGAATGATTTAACACAAGCAAGGACAATTATAGTTGCTTATGATTGTCCTTTTTTTAATGAAAAAACTTGTTTTTATAGTATCGCTTCTTTGCACGACCGCTATTCATGCCCAACTCAACACGGACAGAATAACGGCGATAGGGCGTAATGCACTCTATTTTGACGACTACGTGCTGTCCATTCAGTACTTTAACCAAGTCATCAAACTCAAACCTTACTTGCCCGAACCGTACTTGTTACGGGCGATTGCTAAGATTCAACTCAGCGATTTCAATGGAGCGATCAAAGATTGCAACACGGCGTTGGAGTTTAATCCGTTCCAGCCGGGCATCTATTACGTGCGGGGATTTGCCTATCGGAACTTAGAAAAATATGATTTGGCAGAACAAGATTTTGATAAAGCGTTGCAATTATCGCCCGAAAACCGTACGTATTTGTCGTTGCGGGCTGATGTGCGGGCTTCCCAGAAGAAGTTTGACGAAGCCCTGCTCGACATCGATTATTTGATAAAACGCGAACCCACTTTGGCGACTTTGTACTACGAACGGGGCGTCATTTGTATGCAAAAAGAAGACACTGCCCAAGCCAAAAAAGCCTTCACCACCACCACCGGATTGGATTCGCAAAACCCGTCTAACTGGTCGGCACTCGGTATGGTTAACTTGATGGAAAATGACGACCAAGAGGCGTTGGACAACCTCACCAAAGCCATCAATTTGGGCTCCAAGTGGCCAGGCGATTACATCAATCGGGGTATCGTTTTTTACAAGCAACACAAGTACACAAGTGCTTTGAATGACTACGACAAAGCCATTGCTCTTGCCCCGCAAAATGCACAATGCTACTTCAATCGGGGCGTTTTGCGGCACGAACTTGGCGACTACAACAATGCCATCTCCGACTTTAATAAAGCCATCTCCTTAGCCCCCGACAATTATGAGATGTACTACCAGAGAGGCTTTACGCTCCTGCAACTTAAACAATGGCAACAGGCGATTGCTGATTTTGAAGTCCTCATCGAACGTTACCCGTATTTTTTGCCTTCCTACTACCTCATTGCCCAAGCTAAACAGGCTTTGGGAGACAAGAAAGGGGCTTTTCAATACCGCAAAACGGCTAACGATTTGGAGGAAAAAAAGGACAGCATCCAAAAAAGCCAAATCAATACGCAAGTCCAAATAGCAAGCAATAACCCCAAAACGAAGGACAGAAGACGCGAGTTTTCGGCACAAACCGCACAAAATCAATCCGACCTAACCAACGAATCGCAACAGCAGACCTCCTCCACGCGTGGCAACGTGCAACATAGGCGTGCGGAGTTGGTCAACGAAGGCAACATCGTCTTGAGTTATTACAGCCAACAGAACACCTTGCGACAGACCAACTATTTCCATTACATCGTCGATACGTACAACAAGCAGGGACATCTGCCTTCGCCGTTGCATTTTACCATCCAAGAGTTGTCGCTTACAGCGGAGATGGTCAACCAACATTTCGCACAAATAGACCGTCTTTCGCAAGCCATCGACAAAAACGACAAGGATTGTAATTTATTTTTTGCTCGGGCGATGGAATTTGCGTTGGTGCAGGATTATTCGTCTGCCATAGACGATTGTACGCGGGCGATTCACCTCAATCCCAACATGATTTTGGCGTATTTTTGTAGGGCAAATTGGCGATATAAACTGTTGGATTATCAGCGTGCTAATGGCGAGTTGCCCAAAGATTATGCCCTTGCGTTTGAAATTATGTTCCGCGACTACGATTATGTGATTACTTCGCAACCCGATTTTGCCTTTGCCTACTACAATAAAGCCAATATGCTCTGTCTCCAAAAAGATTACAAATCGGCCATCAAACACTACAATAAAGCCATCGACATTGACCCCGATTTTGCCGAAGCCTACTTCAATCGCGGGCTGATGTACATCTATTTAGACAAGGTGGAGCAGGGTATCAGCGATTTGAGTAAAAGTGGCGAGTTGGGCATTTATCAAGCATACAACCTAATCACACGACTGCAATGAGAAAGATTTTCCTCATTTTATGCTTCATGCCTGTGTTTTTGCAAGCCCAATTATTGTACGAGATTTCGGGCAATGGCAGTGCGAATAAGTCGTATCTTTTGGCGACGAATAAGTTCGTTTCGATGGCGTTTTTGGATACGATTCCGAACGTGTACAAATGTTTTGACAAATGCGACAAGGTCGTTTGCGAGTTCGTTATGGAGGACTATCAAGCCCTTTCTGCCTTGCGTCAAGCCGCTCTGTTGCCCGATACAATCAAGTTGGAAAGTTTGTACTCCAAAAAAGAGTTGGAGCAGATTGACCAAGCCTTGCAGCTTACTCTCGCGATGCGTTTGGAGCAGTTTTATCGCATCAAACCCTCGTATTTGACCGAACTATACCGCAATGAACTGATGAAGCAATGGTTGGATTATGACGAAAAAAACACGATGGAAAACGCTTTCCAGTGGCTTGCACAGACGAAAAACATGCCCGTGTATGGCTTGGACGATGTGGGCGAAACGCTTTATATGATTTTTGACCGCGAACCCATGCAGTGGCAGGCGAAGGAACTGCTCAACATCATCGAAAACCCCGAAAAAGAAGTCCGACAGGAGCGAACGATACGCGAAATGTATTTGTATGGACGTTTGTACGACATTGCGTTTCAGATTTATTCTCCTGATAATCAAACAGTTATATCTTATTCCGATTACCAAGTGTTCATCAAACGCAACACCCAATGGGTCAAACGCTTGCAACCGTATCTTAAGGATGGTAAAGCTTTCATCACCCTCAATGCGATGTACCTTGGTGGCGACGAAGGGCTGATTGCTCAACTCAAAAAAGCGGGCTACAGAGTGAGGTCTGTAAACCGATAAATCACTTTCAAAAAGCAAAAAATCGCATAGTTGTGAAAATTATTTTTTACTACCCGCTTTTTTCCTACCTTCGTGCAATACAAAATTAAAAAACTATAATTATGGCAAAACAAATCTCTCCAAAAGTGAGTTGGGTGGGCAAAGTGGACTGGGAACTGACGACCTTCCACGGCGATGAATTATCGACCCAGCACGGTTCAAGTTATAATTCTTATTTGGTGCGGGACAAGAAAACGGCGTTGATTGATACGGTTTGGTTGCCGTATGATCGTGAGTTCGTGGCACGATTGAAGCAAGAAATTGACCTCAACAAGATTGACTATATTGTGATGAATCACAACGAAGTGGACCACAGTGGTGCCTTAGTGGAACTAATGCGGGAGATTCCGAACACGCCTATCTATTGTACCAAAAAAGGCGAGGAAACCCTGCGTGGACACTACCACCAAGACTGGAATTTTGTCAATGTGAAGACGGGCGACACGTTGTCCTTGGGCGAAACAACCCTCACGTTTGTGGAAATGACCATGTTGCATTGGCCTGACTCGATGCTTACCTATTTTGATGGCGATGGTGGAATCGTCTTTTCCAACGATGCTTTCGGGCAACATTTTGCCTCTGAATCCCTCTATAATGATGCGGTGGAGCAGGAAATACTGATTTACGAAGCCAAAAAATACTACGCGAATATCCTCAATATGTACAGCCCGTTGGTGCAAAAAAAAGTGCAACAGATTTTGGCGATGAACCTGCCGATGAAGTTGATTTGCCCGAGCCATGGCATAATTTGGAAAGAAAACCCTCAGCAAATCATTGATTTGTACCTCAAATGGGCTGATGCCTACCAAGAAGACCAAATAACAATTGTGTACGATACGATGTGGCAATCGACACGCAAGATGGCAGAGGCAATTGCACAGGGCATCTACGAGGTTTCACCCCAGACGACCGTCAAGATTTGCAACATCACCCACGACGACAAGAACGATGTGCTGACCGAAATCTTCCAATCCAAAGCCGTTTTGGTGGGTTCGCCAACTATCAACTATGGTTTTTCGTTTGCCATTGCGGGTTTGCTGGAGATGATGAAGGGCTTGAAATTGAAGAAGAAAAAAGCGGGGGCTTTTGGCTCGTTTGGTTGGAGTGGCGAGGCAGTCAAACTAATCAACGAACACCTCACAGAGGCAGGTTTGGAGCTCGTCAACGAGGGTATAAACAAAAAATGGGTACCAGATAAAACAATGCTTGACGATTGCGTTGCATACGGGCGAGAGTTCGCGAAAGCGTTGTAAAATAAGTATAACTAAATAAATTTAAGAACATGAAAAAGTACGTTTGTAGTGTGTGTGGGTACGAATACGACCCAGCAGTAGGTGATCCCGATAACGGTATTGCCGCAGGAACCGCCTTTGAAGACTTACCAGCAGATTGGGCTTGCCCACTTTGTGGCGTTGGAAAAGAGGATTTTAGTGCAAAATAAAAGCAACTAAATGATAGCGGAAGAAAGAGTGGGGCTTGAAGGTTCCACTTTTTTTATTTTAGAGAAACCCATTTTTTCAACCATTTCATAAAATAACACTTGCGTATTTTTTACGTTCTGCGGGCGTGAGTAAATCAATATTGTCGGCGAAAAACGAGTGCATCGCCTCCTCAATGATTACTTTTTTGGGAACGCCACTACGTTTGATGACTAAATCAATACTTTCTTTCATCAATTTTTCACGCTTTTCGTTTGTCTCGTTGGGTTTCATAACGGATATTTTTTCACAAAAGTATATATTTTTCCGCAAATATTACATTTTTTTAAGCCCGCCAGTATCCGCCCACATCTCATTAAGCCTCGCTTGCCTCCCTGCAACCCTCATGCTTGTCAAACCATTCCAAAACAAGCCTATTATCAAACCTCTAATCAAGCCCAACAACCCTCCTCAGCCTTTTAAACTACCCTCAAATCCCAACCAACCCAATCACGAACCCCATCCAATTTTTACAACCCGAGCAAAAAAACTTTTTTTTGTATAAAAAAAACATTATCTTTGTGAGAATTTTGTTGCTTCATAAAAGCAATATGCAAATTAGATAATATGAATTACAATAATAAGAAAGTTATGAAACAAAGATTTTTTTCTTTAATGGCTTTGCTTGCACTGCCTTTATTTATGTTTGCTCAAGTGGCTGTGGTGCCGGCAGATACTGCCTCAAATCCTTGTGATCGCCATTATAGAGCGGCTGTTAAATTTATTGTGGATACGCCAAACGTGCATCCTTTTTCGACTTCAAGCAATGGTGGATCTGTCTTGTTTGCCTCTGGAAACTTGCAGTATTGCCCAGCAAAAGACGAATGGAGATTCGCTCTGAGACAATTTGACCGCTGCGGAAATGGAGAGGTTGGAAAATCAACTGTGTATTACGATAGTATAGATTATTCAACCCCAGATAATACTACCAAATCGGGATACAAAGAGATTCCTACGTTATGTAATAATATGTTGGCTTCAAAATCCTACGAAGGTTGGATCGATTGGATGGGCTGGGGAACCAGTACACAGGGTAGAAAAGTAGGTGATCCTTTTACAACACACTTCTATCCTTATGAATGTGATAGTACCGCAGTTAATGGTACACATAGTAACTATGGTTATGGTCCTATGTTTGGTACCACAAGCCAAGGAAGGAAAGGTGCAAATAACAATTTTGATACGGCTTCGGGGATTCATCGTTGGTTTGATTGGGGGTATGGCAATAATATCCGCGAGTTTCGTGGTTGCACCCATACGGGAACGACTGTACACGCTTCCGATAGCACGATGTATCGTCCTGGCGTATGGCGTACACCAACGAATGAAGAATGGAAGTATATATTAACTGATCGTAAAGTAGGCGGTCAAGATAGTGCCTTTTCTAAAGTCCGTATCAAATACGGTGAGGCTGCTACGGATACCGTTTCAGGTATTGTGATTTATCCCGATGACTTCAGTTTTTCAGAGGCAGGGGTGGCTACTATGAGCTTTGGTAATAATTATGCTATTAAAGATATCTCCTTAGCAGACTGGAATGCTTTGGAGCAAGTAGGTTGTGTGTTCTTGCCTTGGACTGGAAGAAAGGATTTGAATAATAATAAATTACCTATATATGACACTAGGTACACAACTTATTGGAGTTCAACTGCATCTGATGCAGGAAGCGCTTATACATATCTATTAACGTCAGATGTATATGTAGGGACTAATAATACTACCTACAAGTATAGAGGTGCTTGCGTTCGTTTGGTTCAAGATTATCGAGTAAAATAGGCTTTGTTTGTCTTATATATTTGTACTTCGTCTCTGCTGTGTTTTGGCAGAGACGAGTTTTTTTAAAATGGAAAGTTGAAAGTTGAAAAGGGAAAGGTGTGCTACGTATTGTTTTGTGGCAAACTGAGAATTTGGGAAGTGAAAATTGAAATTTGAAAAAATGATTTTTTTTTCGTTTTATCTCTTTCATTTTTCGTTTTATCTCTTTCATTTTTCATTTTTGATCTTTCATTTATTTTGTGACGAGCGAGGGTTGGAAATTGAGAAGTGAAAGGTATGCTTCGTTTTTTTAAAAAGTCAGATTTTGGGAAATGTGAAAATTGAAGTATTCTCTATTTTTCCATTTTCATTTTTCACCTTTCATTTTTTTTCGTGTCTCTGAAAATTTATTGCACAAAGAGTTATTTTTTTGTATCTTTGCCCTGATTATTTTTTATACCATAAAATTATGAAAGTAAAACCTTTTAAGGGCTTTCGCCCACCCCAAGAATGGGCTGCACAAGTCAGCTCGCGTCCCTACGATGTGTTAAGTTCAGACGAGGCTCGGCAAGAAGCCGCAGGTAACGACAAGTCGCTCTATCATATCATCAAGCCCGAAATTAACTTCCCAGTCGGTACCGATGAGCATGACGAGCGAGTTTACCAGAGTGCTACCGACAACTTCCAAAGTTTCATCCAAAAAGGGTGGTTGGTGCAAGATAGTGCCGACTCCTACTACATCTATGCCCAAACGATGAACAACAAGACGCAGTACGGCATCGTGGTGGGTGCGTGGGTGGACGACTACATGGAGGGTCGGATTAAGAAGCACGAACTAACCCGCAAAGACAAGGAGGAAGACCGCATGAAGCATGTGCGGGTTACGAATGCCAATATGGAGCCTGTCTTCCTGTGCTACAAGCATAATGCGGAGTTGGATAGTATCGTGCAAGAGGTGGTAAAACAAACACCACAGTACGATTTTTGTGCTGCTCCCGAAGGTTTTCGTCATACGTTGTGGTGCGTTACCGACAAAGCCACGATAGATAAGATAACGGCTATTTTCGCCTCTATTCCCGTGATGTACATCGCTGATGGGCATCATCGTAGTGCCGCTGCGGCTTTGGTGGGAGACGAGAAAAGACGCCTCAACCCCAATCATACGGGCAAGGAGGAATACAACTACTTCTTGGCAGTGTGCTTCCCCGATAATCAGTTGACCATTATCGATTATAACCGTCTTGTGAAGGACTTGAACGGCTTGAGCGATGAGGAGTTTTTGGCGAAACTGAAAGTGCATTTTGAGGTGGAAAAAATAGGCAAACAAATCTATAAACCGAATCGTTTGCATAACTTTGGACTGTATTTGTCGGGCGAATGGTATAGTTTGACTGCCAAATCCGACACATACAACGACAATGACCCAATCGGCGTGTTGGATGTGAGCATTTCCAGCCATTTTATTTTGGACGAAATTCTGGGCATCAAAGATTTACGAACGGATAAACGCATTGATTTTGTGGGTGGAATACGTGGCTTGGAAGAGTTGCAAAAGCGTGTAGATAGTGGTGAGATGCGTGTGGCGTTGGCTTTGTATCCCGTAACGATTCAACAACTCATGACGGTTGCAGATACGGGCAATATCATGCCTCCCAAGACGACTTGGTTTGAGCCTAAATTGCGTTCGGGACTGATCGTTCATCGCTTAGAGTAATGTCATTTAATCCATAGAAATATGCAAAAAGAGTTGTCATCAGAAGGATTTTTGCAGTGTGTCATTGAGGGCATACGCAACAAAAAAGGGCAAAACATAATCGTGCTTGATTTGCAAAAAATCCCCGAAGCCCCTGTGGAATGTATGGTCATCACGCAAGGCAATAGTACCACGCAAGTTACAGCCATCGCCGAGGAGGTGGACGATTATGTTCGTAATCAAACCCACGTGCATCCGCTTTCCACCATCGGCAAAGCCAACGGCGAGTGGATAGCCTTGGATTATGGTACCATTTTTGTCCATGTGATGTTGTCGCAAACCCGAGAATACTACAATTTAGAGGGCTTGTGGGCAGATGGAATAATACGAGAATATAAAGATGAATAATTTGAAACAATATGAGTGAACAACCCCAATTTCCCAATTTTAATGACCAACAACGGTCGAATAACCAAAAACCAAAGAAAAATTTTTCGTGGCTTTTTTACGCAATTCTCTTCTTTTTTATCGGCTTATTGCTGTTTCCAGGCGATAAATTTGGTAGCGGCAAAGACATTAGTTATACCAAGTTAGTCAAGTATATCGAAGAAGACCTCATTGAGAGTTTGAGCGTTTCGGACGAAAATGCGGTCAAAGCGACTGTCCGCAAGGATAAAGAAATTATTGTTTTTGGTCCTACAACGCAAGAAAAAAGCCTATTTAATCCCTCTGAACGCACCGTTACGAGCCAAATCGGTAGCACAGACGAATTTGTCAAATTGATGGATAAAATCAATGCTGATCGGTTGGAAAAAGGGTTGCCAATTATTGATGTGAAGTACGAAAAAAGCAGTAATTGGTGGTATATTTTGGCGAATATATTCCCGATTTTGTTTATCGTATTTTTGTTTATGATGATGTCGCGTGGTCTTGGCAATATCGGCTCGGGTGGTGGAATTTTTGGTGTCGGCAGAGCCCAAGCCCAAGTGTTTAATGGCGACAAAAAAGATAAAATAACCTTCAAGGACGTGGCAGGGTTGCAAGGAGCGAAGCAAGAAGTGGAAGAGATTGTGCATTTTTTGCGTAATCCAAAAAAGTACACGAACTTGGGTGGAAAAATCCCTAAGGGTGCTTTGTTGGTGGGTCCTCCGGGTACGGGTAAGACCTTGCTGGCGAAGGCAGTTGCGGGTGAGGCGAATGTGCCGTTTTTCACCATGTCGGGTAGTGATTTTGTGGAGATGTTTGTGGGAGTGGGTGCAAGTCGTGTGCGAGACCTCTTCCGTCAAGCCAAAGAGAAAGCCCCGTGTATCATTTTTATTGACGAGATAGATGCCGTGGGACGTAGTCGGGGTCGCAACTCGATGATCAGTAGCAACGACGAGCGGGAGTCAACCCTCAACCAACTCCTCACCGAGATGGACGGCTTTGGGACGAACTCGGGCGTGATTATTTTGGCTGCAACTAACCGTGCGGACGTGTTGGATTCGGCGTTGTTGCGTGCAGGGCGTTTTGACCGACAGATACACGTTGATTTGCCCGATTTGCAGGAGCGAAGGGAGATTTTTGAGGTGCACATGCGACGATTGAAGTTGGATAGGAATGTGGAAATCAACTTCTTGGCAAAACAAACACCGGGCTTTTCGGGTGCAGACATCGCCAACGTGTGCAATGAAGCGGCTTTGGTAGCGGCTCGCAAAGACCATCGGTTTGTTGGGAAGCAGGATTTTATGGATGCGGTTGACCGTATCGTCGGTGGTTTGGAACGCAAAACCAAGATTGTAACGGAAGACGAAAAACGCAGTATAGCCTACCACGAAGCGGGTCATGCGACTATCTCGTGGATGTTGCGTTGGGCGAATCCGTTGGTGAAAGTGTCCATTGTTCCTCGCGGAATGAGTCTCGGGGCGGCGTGGTACTTGCCAGAAGAACGCCAACTGACCAATAAAGACCACATCTTAGATGAGTTATGCTCGCTTTTGGGTGGTCGAGCTGCCGAAGAATTGTTCCTCAACCAAGTATCGACGGGTGCTTTGAATGACTTGGAAAGAGCTACCAAACAGAGTTATGCGATGGTGGCGTTCTACGGAATGAGCGAAAAAATCAAAAACATCAGTTATTACGACTCGACGGGTCGTAATGACTATTCGTTTACACGTCCGTACTCCGAGCACACCGCCGAGTTGATTGACAAAGAAGTGAGTAACATCATTTCTGAGCAGATGAAACGGGCGAAAACGATTCTGAAAAAATACACCAACGAACATCATCGATTGGCGGATTTATTGGTTGAAAAGGAAATTATTACCCACGAAGATGTGGAACGCATTTTAGGACCGCGTCCATGGAAGAGTAGGGGAGATGAAATAATTGCGGATAATGATGCAGCAAAAAATAAAACGCAAAATGCTGATAATCAAAAAAATAACACACCTAAGAAAAACACACCCAAAAAGAATAACGCAAAAAAAGCAGCACCGCAAAAAGCCAATCCACCTAAGACCTTTGAGTTTTTTGCCGATGCTGACGTACAACCTGTAGATTCGAACGAAGAGCAAGTAGCACAAGCCAATTCGCCTGCATCAACAGAGAAAAAACCGACTAAAAAACGCAATTATTCACGAAAGAAAAAAACAACAAAGTCAGAAAGTCAACCCAATGCTGACCAAGCCTAAGGGTTGGCTTCTGTAAAAGATATGGTTTGTTGAAATCTCGGAAGTTATATATCGCTCTGTGCATTCTGTTCGTACTGTGTAGTGTTAAGTTGAACGCACAAGAAGAGAAGCCTATTTTGCCCGCCGATTCTGTGTCGGCAGAGGTGGATAGTCTTAAAACACAGCCCAAAATAGATACGCTCAGCAGCGATTCGGTGAAAAAACAATCCATTGATGCTCCCATTTTTTATACGGCCAATGATTCGGTGGTGGTCTTTGCCGATGGAACGGCTATCATGTACGGTGCCAGTACGGTTAAGTACGATAATATGGAGTTGGAGGCCAGTTTTATTCGTTGTAAGATGGATAGTAGTTTGATGTATGCAGCAGGTACCTACGATAGCATTAACGACGAATATGTGGGCAAACCCGTTTTTAAGGACCAAGGCTCAACCTACGAAACGAACGAAATAACGTATAACTTCAAAACCAAAAAAGGCTTTATTCGTAATGTCATCACGCAACAAGGCGAAGGGTATGTCGTAGCGGATAAGACCAAGAAAACCGAAGATGATATTATGATGATGCGGGGAGGTCATTATACGACGTGCGACCAACACGACTGTCCGCATTTTCACCTGCAACTCTCCAAAGCCAAACTCAAGTCCCATAAGTATGTCGTTACGGGTCCTGCTTATTTGGTGTTGGGTGGGGTACCTTTACCCTTGGCGATTCCGTTTGGCTATTTCCCGTTTACCGATTCCTATTCAAGTGGGTTGATTATGCCTACCTATGGAGATGACCAAACGCGTGGGTTATACTTGAATGGATTGGGGTATTACTTTGCTTTTAATGACTATTTTGATACGGAAATAACGAGCGATTTATATACGCGGGGCACTTGGGCGGTACGCTTACGAAGCAAGTATATCAAACGGTATAAGTACACGGGTAATATCAACATCAACTATCGTGAAGACGTAACGGGAGATAGGGATATGCCCGATTATAGCAAAGCCACGAATTTTAATATCCAATGGACCCATACGCAGGATGCCAAAGCCAATCCATACAGCACTTTTTCGGCAAGCGTAAACTTTTCGACCAGTGGCTATAATCGAAGCAATATCAATAGTTATTACAATACGGCTCTTAATTCCGAAAACACGAAATCGAGTAGTGTGAGTTATACGCAACGCTTCCCCGAAAGTGCGTGGAGCTTGAATATGACCGCCAACCTCAGTCAACGCACCAAAGACTCTACTCTCGCAATGACCTTGCCTTCGTTCAATGCTACCCTGAGTCGTGTGTATCCGTTCAAACGCAAAAAAAGTGTTGGGAAAGAACGCTGGTACGAAAAAATTTACATGTCCTATACAGGGTCTTTTCAAAATAGTATCACGTGCAAGGAGGATTATTTCTTAAAATCCAGTTTTGTGAAAGATTGGCGAAATGGCATAAAGCATAATATCCCTATTGGTGCCTCTTTTACGGTGTTGAAGTACCTCAATGTGTCGCCGTCGATTACCCTAACGGACCGTATGTATTTTCAACGTGTTGACCAATCGTGGGACGATGCCTCGCAAATAGTTAAATCTGATACGCTACAGGGCTTTTATAATGTGTTTGATTTTAATGCCTCGCTGTCATTCTCCACAAAAATCTACGGCTTTTTTATTCCAAGTCGTAAGTTATTTGGCGACAAAATAGACCGTTTTAGGCATGTGCTTACGCCCACAATATCTATGAGTTATCATCCCGATTTTGGGTCACGTTTTTGGAATTATTTTGGTACCTACGATAAAACAACCACCGATAAAGAAGGGCAAACAACGGTCGAATCGATAACTTATTCCCATTTTGCCAATGGCATCTACGGTACGGCATCGCGAGGAAAGCAAGGAGCCTTGAATTTTTCGTTGGCGAATAATTTGGAGATGAAAATACTCAATAGAAAGGATACGGTAGGCAAAAATCCATACAAAATAGTCAGTTTGATTGACAATTTGTCCATCACGGGAGGCTATAATTTTATTGCAGATTCGATGAATTGGTCGAATTTCAATGTCAATTTGCGGCTCAAACTGCCTATCAATTACACCATTAACGTCAGTGGTACGTTTGACCCGTATATGTACACCACAACCGCTTCTGGACAGCATGTGCGGTGTAATGAGTTGTATTGGAATCACGGCCGTTTCCCGCATTTCTTAGGCACAAGTACCTCCTTTGGCTACACCTTTAGCAATCAAACCTTCAAAAAACTATTTGGCGAAAAAGACAACAAAGGGGACAACGACCAGCACGGTGACGAACACGGCGATGGGGATGCCAATCATAATCATGATCATGGTTCCCAAAATGCCAATACAGACTTTAATAAAACCGATATAGCGTGGAGTTTGAACTTCAATTACGCTATTCGTTACGGTTCAAGCACCAAGTGGGACGAACGCAAAAACTATTACAAAATGGAACTTACGCACAATCTCAGCCTATCGGGTGCTATCAAGTTGGGCGAAAACTGGAACGTGTCGGCCTCAACGAGTTTTGACTTCAAAGCCAAACAACTCACAACAACAACGTTCAACATAACCCGTAATTTGCATTGCTGGAACATGAGTGCTTCCTTTGTGCCTTTTGGACCGTACACGAGCTATAATTTCCACATCGGCGTTAATGCAAGCATTTTGCAAGACTTGAAATATGATAAAAACAGCACCACAAGCACCAACTATACGGTGAATTGGTGGTAAAAAATAAAGAATATGGTAGAAAATCAAAAAGTGGTTACCGTAACGTACGATTTATTGGTAACAAACGAAAATGGAACAGAAGAGTTAATGGAAAAGGCGACCGTTGAACGTCCACTTATCTATTGTCATGGTGAAAATCAGATGTTGCCGATGTTTGAAGCCCAACTAGCAGGTAAAAACGAAGGCGATAGTTTTGATTTTGTTATTCCGCACGATTTGGCGTATGGAGAGTACGATGAACAAGGTGTGCTTGAATTGGATAAAAAACTATTTTACAATGGCGATAATGAGTTTGATTCACAACGCGTTTTTGTGGGCAATATCGTTCCAATGAACACCACAGACGGACAAATCATCAATGCTCAAATCGTTGATATACAAGAAGATAAAGTAACTATTGACCTCAATCATCCTTTGGCTGGAGAAGATTTGCATTTTGTGGGCAAGATTATTGCCGTTCGTGATGCCACCCCAGAAGAGTTGGAGGCTTTGCATCGTCATGGTTGCGGCTGTTGCTCGGGACATTGTTCTGACGATGGTTGTGGTGGCGAACACGCTTGTGGTGAGCACGGTTGTGGCTCCCATTGCCATTCGTAGAAATTTTTGAAAATATATTTTTTTATCCCATTATTTTATATAACTTCGTTTAGAAATATGGGATGTTTTCCTAATTACATTACACCTTATTTATATACTACAAACACCAACGTAAAAGAATAATCTGTTTTGTAAAACAGGTGAGTTTTCGTGCGGATTATTCTAAATAAAATACTGTAAAATAACATTAAAATAGTTTAAAATAATTTAAAAACAAAAGATCATGAGTAATGTATTAAAAAACTATGCATCTACGTTATGGATGCTTGCCGGAATTATTCTCGGTGCTATCGTCGGTATTTGGTTTACGCCTGCGGTTCCTTATTTGAAGCCGATTGGTGAGATTTTTATGAATCTACTTTTCACCATTATCGTTCCTCTTGTGTTTTTGTCCATTGTTTGGGCAATTTATAATTTGTGTGCAAAACAAATGGTGGGAAAAGTGTTGCTCAACACGCTGATTGTGTTCCTCGGAATGGCTGTTTTGCTTGGAACAATCAGTTACGTTGCTTGTTTGATTTATAATCCATTGGAAAATTTTGATACCAATTGGCAATTGGAGAGTACCAACCGCGATATTCCTGTTGGCGAGTTGTTGGTGAGCAATCTTACGGTGAACGATTTCATCAAATTGTTTAACAAATCCAGCCTTTTGCCACTCATTATTTTTGCGGCTTTGTTTGGCTACGCTATTGCTGCTTTGGGCGAAAAAGGTACGAGTATGGCACGTTTTATTGACCAAGCCAACCAAACTATCATCAAATTTATTGACATCATTATTCGTTTTGCTCCCATCGGTATTGGTTGCTACTTTGCAGACATTATTTCGCAGTTAGGTGGCGAAATCATCGGCAGCTACATCCGCGTCATCATACTTTATTTGGTACTTACGGTACTTGTTTACTTTGTTGTTTATCCTGTAATCGTTTATCTTTTCAGAGGTTCGAACGGCTTGCGTCTTTTCTGGCAAAATGTTTTACCTTCGTCGTTGATGGCTATTTCGACCTGTTCTTCTTCGGCTTGTATCCCTGTAAATATCGAGCAAACGAAAAAGATGGGTGCTAACACGATTATTGCTGATTCGATTGTACCATTAGGAACGAATTTGAACAAAAATGGTTCGTTGTTGTGCGATGTAATCAAGGTTATTTTTGCAATGGTCTTTTTAGGCATGAACATACATTCGTTCTCGGGTGCGGTTATCATTATTGGCATTGCCTTTTTGGCTTCTATTGTAGTGGGTGCAGTGCCTTCGGGTGCGATTACGAGCGAGATGCTTATTTGCAGTATGTTAGGCTGTACAGACCCAACGATGGTTGCTATTTTGGTGGTGATTGCAAATATCATTGATATTCCTGCAACGCTCTTGAATGCAACGGGAAATGTCGTTTCGCCATTGGTTATCAGTAAAGTAACCATGAATGAATAAAAAAAAGGTAAGCACCTTATATCGCAT
>JBGUYG010000037.1:0-15751 GCA_045118535.1 Paludibacteraceae bacterium | reverse complement strand
ACGACCAGATAACTTCGTTCTTTTTGTGCGATGACCAGTGGGAACGCGAGACGGAAATTATGCGTTTGGATATGGGCGTGAATAATGCCGATTGCATCACCATGAAAGAAGCCGTTGTGGGCGACTTAATCGAAGGA
The DNA here is from genome assembly GCA_045118535.1 of Paludibacteraceae bacterium. Classification (GTDB taxonomy): domain Bacteria; phylum Bacteroidota; class Bacteroidia; order Bacteroidales; family Paludibacteraceae; genus Colicola. The sequence continues at coordinate 15,614 of JBGUYG010000037.1, read as the reverse complement.
AATGGACAACGATTGGTGTACGTTTTTGATACCATCAATAACCGCTATTTTATCGGAAAAGTGAGCGACATAAAAGCCGGAAAAAACAAAGAAAAAGTAACGTGTGTTGAAAGCAAAAATGAGGCTCCAAAACAAATTTTGGACAGCATAAAACAAAAAAATAAAATGCACGAAGCCTACCACGAAGAAGATTTAGGCGAAGATTTTTACGGTAGCGACGATTACGATGACGACGATTTGGATATGGAGAATTTTCAAGACCTGTCGTTTGAAGACGGAACGATGTTTTGATGCAAAAAGTTTTAGTAATCATCGGTCCTACAGGAGTCGGAAAAACTGCGTTAAGTATCCAAATTGCACAACATTATCAATGCCCGATTATCAGTGCTGACAGCCGACAGATTTACAAAGAGATACCCATCGGAACCGCAGCACCTACCAAACAAGAACAACAAAGCGTAAAACACTATTTTATTGGCAATAAATCCATTACAGAGCAGTACAATGCGGGACAATACGAACGAGATTGCTTACAACTTTTGGAACAACTGAACCGCGAAAAAAATCCTATTGCCGTCATTGTGGGAGGCAGTATGTTGTACGTAGATGCGGTTTGCAAAGGGGTTTTGGACGATATTCCGACCATCGACACGGCGATTAGAGAACAAGTGAAAGCATTATATCAACAGCATGGGTTGGAGTTTTTGCAGGAACAGGTGCAGCAGGCTGATGAAGCGTATTGGCAACAGGTTGATAAGAATAATCCGCAACGATTAATGCACTGTTTGGCTGTTAAAATGCAAACGGGGAAGCCACTGACGAGTTTTTGGCAACAGAAAAAAAGGGAAGAAAAATTTGATTTTATAAAACTTGGGTTGCAGATGCCACGCGAAAAATTGTACGAACAAATCAACGCTCGTGTGGATAAAATGATGGAACAAGGGCTGTTGCAAGAAGCAGAAAAAATGTATCCAAATAAGCATTTAAACGCCTTAAATACGGTAGGATACAAGGAACTTTTTCGCTATTTTGATGGCGAATATACATTGGAAGAAGCCATAGAAAAAATTAAACAACATAGTCGGCATTATGCCAAACGCCAAATGACGTGGTTTAGAGCCGACCAAACAATAAATTGGATAAATAAAGATGAAAAATATGAAGAAATTATTCGTTTTGTTGACGATTTGCTTAGGTAGTGTCGCTTGCAAAGACATAACCGCTGATTTTACGTATTCCCCCGAGCAACCCAAAGCGGGCGAGACTATCACGTTTACCAACACAAGTAATGGCGATAAATGGGCGTGGGACTTCGGTGATGCAACCACTTCAACGAGCAAAAACCCCACAAAAACCTTCAAAAAATCAGGTGTTTATGCGGTCAGATTGAAAGTCAACGGGAAGTCATCTGCAACGAAGACCAAACAAATCACCATTTACGATACCGTGCCTTCGTTTATGATTTTTATGGGCGACGATACCATCAAAAACGAAACGATTCCAGCGTTTACAAACCTCAAATTATATGCTATGGTCTATAATCCCTACGGATATACCAACCAATTTCAGTGGAATTTGGACGAAAATGCGGTATGGATTAGCGGTAAAACAAGTTCTACGGCAGAGGTGTACTTCCAAAAAGACAATTATCACACCACGATTCAGATGAATTTGACGCAAAATGGCAAGACGTTTCAAGCCAAAAAAACATTCTTTGTGAAGGCAAAAGAATCGTATGCCGTTTTGATGCGAAATAGTGAAAAGACATTCCGACAGCGGATATACGATGATTTGGGAATGGGAGCAATCGAAGAAGTGAATTATCCTGAAGCCACAACGTTGTTAGATGCCTCACAAAACGGCTCGCAAACGCTCAATGGTAATGAAGTTACGACTTCAAATCTTTCCACAAAATTAGGTGAAACGGTACTCGGTTTCCGAATCGACCCTCTGACGCAAAAAGTCTATTACTACGCATCTAACGGATTGTTTGTCAGCAATTTAGATGGCAGTAGCAAAAAGAGTATTTCCTCCGAAACGACTAAATTTGTGTGGGCTGATAACCAAAGTGGTTTGCTATTTTGGGCAACGCAAACGAGTGCCTATTATATGCCGTTGATACAGTCGCCAACCAATAGTTTTGATACCAAAAATATCACCAAACTAAACGATGAAGCAGGCATAACCGCCATTGCAGTTGACCCGCAAGTGAGATAATTATTCCTCCTCTTCTTCTCGGTAATAGTCTTCCCAACCTTCATAGATGGCATACACTTCTATGTCATGCGTTGGCATATCGTCGGGTGAAATGTAGTCTTGATAATCCTTAGAATAGGACCATCCCTTAAATTTCACGTCTTGGAATAGTTTTATCTTGATTCTCTTCAAGAGTTTTTCGTTCGCAGTAACTTTGATTTTCTTGGTTTCATTCAAGTTATGTAACGTGATAATGTATGTTGGTGGAGGAGCATAATAGTAGAACGTTCCCATCACCTCACTATTCGGATATAAAGGCTTGCTACTATAGTAGAAAATAGCCGTATCTTGCTTTATTTCGATTTCAGTAGGTTTGGATATGGTAATCGCTTGCGACCAATCGTCATCACCGTTCATAATATAGGTTACTTTTGTACCTTCTACAGGTGTAATCATAAACTTACTCAACGGTTCTTCATCACTCGTTAAGGTCGGTACTGGTGCACTTACTTCACCCTGAATATCTTGCAAAGACGAAGGGATAATGGTGTAAACGCCCTCTTTTGTCAAAGAAAGCAACCCTGTAATAGTAAAATCGTCAAATATACTCGGAATGGCTATCGTATCTAACCCCAACTTATTTTTGTTAGAAATTAGTATAGAGGAGAGTTCAATACCATCACTTGAAAGTCGCCATTTACCTATAATCTTTCCTTTTATTCTTGCTATACATCCCTCATACGTATCAAAATCATACAAGACCTCCTCAACAACAATCTCAGACGTATCAATGGTAGCATCCAACAATGAAATATCAAGGAAACTTGCTTTGCTCAGATGCACGGATTTTTCATTAAATTTAGTTAATGTCCCGTTTAATGTTCCACTGATAAACGCCTTTCCTACTTGGTAGCCATCTACTTTTCCAAAAGAACCAGAAACAAAGATTGAACCAGTTGCATCACGAATATACATACCTACGGAAGGGTCATAATATTCTATATGTTTTCCTTTCAAATCCAAATTGATTCGGCTTCCTTCGGCTAATAATCCATCTTTAAACATCTTACGATTCGCCACAATATCATTCAGAGAATAAGCGGAAAAATCAAGCACAACATCCGCTCCTGGCATATCAAAAGCAAATTCTCGTAAAGACACATTCTTTTTAGGGCAGAACTCATTATTGGACAACCATATATTACTTATCACAACTTGATCTGGTCCACCAGCCTTATCAGCGTAAACGACCTTTATTTCATCGCCATAATTCAATTCAAATTCAAGCATCTCCTCTTCATCCAGTTTTAGATCTTGAGCCTCTCCTTTGATATATAATTCTTTGATAAACGGCTTCATATCATGATCTATCGCGAGCAGATAGATGGCTTTATCATAAATCGCCTTAAAGGTAAAGTTGCCATTAAGAGCCAAGGCTTCATTGGTATCGTACCTATCTCCATTTAATTCCCAAGAGTTAAAAACATAATGTTTCCTCTCTGCAAAAGGCAAAGCATAAATACCTGGCGAGACGTAATTTACTTTACGCTTGAAATCACTATTGGCTACCAAAACACCATCTTCACCAACGTCAAATGTAATGGTAACTGCATCTTCGGGGATTCTTTCTGGCTCTTCCTCTTTTTGTTCCTTCTTTTGTTCTTGCTTCCCGTCTTGTTTATTTTGTTTCTCTGTTGGTGCTCCTTCTGTATCTACTAAAATTTCCAAGGCACAAAAATAAACGGCTTTCTTCTTCCCATCATTACCGACTTCAATACTTATTTCATCGATTTTATCACGTTTTTTTACGGGAACGGTATAAATCAGTGGTTCTAAATCTTTGTAGGTCTCAAGCATAGTCGGTTCCCAAAGATAATTATCTTCCTGTCCAATCATCGGAATAGCATTCCAATACACTTTGGGTACAAAGAAACTTTCATCTCCCATCACCCATATTTTCACCGTTTTGATCTCTGCATTGTCTGGCCAATTCCAATTGATAGGTATCCGAATGGTAAAATCGCTCGGTTTTTTGCCTATTTTTAGTCCCTGATAGTCCCAATCATACGAAACTGCATTAGCAGTATGATTAATAACACATTTGATAGGCGTTTTATTTTCATCAAGGAGCGTTAATGTTTCATCTTCTCCACCAGCACCTTTGCCTTTCAAAGAGAAAAAGTCAGAAGTAAAAATATACTTGTACGAAACAACTTCCGCATATCCTCCTATAATGCAATAACTAAACAATATGAAAAAAACAACAACTTTTTTCATTGATTATAATAAGGTTAAACCCAAACCGGGCATCGTATTCAAATTTAGTTTACCATCTATTATTTTCACACCGCTAAAACGGTCATTAGCAATCAACAAATTACCGTCCAAGTCGGCATAATCTCCCACACACGCCAAATGCGAAGCCGCTGTTATGTTGCACGAGGTCTCCGTCATACAGCCGAACATAATCTTCATCCCAAAACTTTGTGCCTTTTGAATCATCTTATAAGCCTCTCGCAAGCCACCACTCTTCACCAACTTGATATTGATACCCGAGAAAGCCCCCTTCAAACCATCTATATCAGACGCACGTTGCACACTTTCATCCGCAATAACGGGCATCGGACTATTTTCTGTTAAATAAGCAATGTCGTCTATCCTCTCTTTGTGCATCGGTTGTTCTATCAAAACCACACCTTGTTCGTGCAACCAATGAATCATATCCAAAGCCAAATTTTTATCCTTCCAACCTTGATTTGCGTCCACGTACAAGGGCTTATCGGTAACACTACGAATGGCATTAATCATGGCATGGTCTTCCTGCGGGTCGCGTCCTACCTTGACCTTCAAAATGTTATAAGGAGCGGCTTCTTTCGTTTTTTCAATCACAACTTGCTCCTCATCAATGCCAATCGTGAACGAAGTGGACAACTTAACCGTTGGTTTTATGCCAAAAAGTTCATAAACGGGTTTTTGTTTTATCTTCCCCACCAAGTCATACAAAGCAATGTCAATAGCGGCTTTAGCAGGTGCATCTCCGTCCGACAACGAATCCACATAATCCAAAATGGTATCAATGTCCGTAGGGTCGTTAAATTGCGACAAATCCACCTTACTCAAAAATGCACACACGCTCTCCACCGTATGCCCAAGATACGGAGGCATGGATGCTTCGCCATAACCAACCAAACCGTCATGCTCAATCTCAACCTGCACATCGGGCGTAGTAGTACGCGACATAGTAGCCACTGTAAAAACGTGACGCAATTGTAATTCGTATGGAAAATACTTCAATTTCACCCTACCTACAAAAAAACATCTCGCAAAAGTATATATTTTTTTTTATTTGCAGAAAAATTTATTTGCAGAAAATTACTTTAGCGAAAAAAAATCCAATTTTTTATCACCGAATAGGCAACTTTATCGTATTAAGATTGGCGTCCAAACCATAAATAATCGAGTCGCTAACCAACTGTGGCGAAAAAATACTTTTTTCTTTCCGAACTATCTGACCTTCAATATTTTGCATATCCAACAGCGAATGAAAAATGTTCATGGAAGAGATTTTCTTGTTTTTATTTTTTTGCAAAACCGCCATTTTTTCGGGATACAGCGTCCTAAATTTTTCCGAAGTCCAAACAAACAACGGCACGTGGTACTCATACACCGAACCATTGAAAGTGCCGTGAAAAAACATATTGCGTTTGTCGTCAAAAAGATTCTCGCCGTGGTCGCTAATGTACACCAAAACCGCACTCTTACCCGACTTTTCCAACATTTGAATCACCTGCTCCAAGATATAATCCGTGTAACAAAGGGCATTATCATACGAGTTGATAAACAATGGGCGTAAATTGTTAATAAGCACTCTATGTTGACGCGTCCGTAGGGTATCAATTGAGAAAATACTTTCGATGATTTCCTTCTTAAAACTGCCTTTCATATCGGGACAAAAGACCTGAAAACTGTCTGTATAACGCGTTGAATAGTCAAAATGACAGCCCAACGAGTGCACAACCGCAAATTGATTCTCTTCACAGCACGCCGTATCTTGTATAAATTCCTGCAAATAGGGCAACAAGGCTTCGTCAATGATTTTTTCATCTCGTCCCACATAACGCATAAAATCGGTCGTTTCCGCAATGCGAAGTAAATAGGTGTTATTATACGATTGGTTGGCTATCCAAGCCGTTTTGTAACCAACTTCTTGGAATGCTTCGGGAAGCGTTTTGGTGAGATAATAGTCTTTTGTGTTGGTTGGAGCGGCTGGCGAAAGGAGATAAGGCACACAAATCGCAGTCAAATTACCAATGGTATAACAACTATCAAAGCTGACGATTTGGTCTTTTCTGTGCATCATATTTGGCGAAGTGTTGCGTTCGTAGCCGTTGATTGTCCAGTGGTCATAACGTGAAGTTTCGCCAATAAATAGTACAACCAACTGCTTTTCGGTTTGCTCGGGAGCGGTTAAATCAAAGGTAAAATTTTGGACTTGTTGCTGATAAATTTTCATTTGCAAAGCGTCTCGAGAAGCCGTTACGGAATGATATGCAAAGTTAACAGGACACACTTTTTTTATTCCGACCCACGCAGATGTTTGGAAATTTTCTGCACGCCGAGATAAAATTTGCGGGTATTTGGGGGCAAAAAACAAACCTACTCCACAAACCAACCAATAAAAAACGCTCACAGACGCTCCAATCTTGCGGATTAATTTTGAAAACAGAAACTCATCGGCAACATATCGCTTATTCACCACAAAATAGACGCTCCATATCGCAAGAAAAAGAACCAAAACAAACCAATAATGCGACAGCAACTCCAAGAATTCGCCTTTTTCGGATTTGATAACCGTGAAAAAAAACAGGTACGATGTAGTGGATTGGTTGATAATCAAATGCACCAATTCCACGCCGTGTGCGAACAAAAATATGCTATAAACGTAAAAAAAAGTCCGCATTTTCAGAACACACAAACCGAAAAAATAGAAAGTTAGTGTGCCTAAAAAATAAATCAACTGGGCACCAAAAATTGGAAAATCCGTAGCAACGAAAAGTGCCACCAAATTGGGCAACAGCAGGAATAATAGCAGGCAAAAAAACGCCACATCGCTTTTCGTTATCGTTTTTCCAAAAATCTGCATACGTTACGAATATAATTTTCTCAATAAAAATTGCACCACGCTATCGGGCAGGACGTTATTCAAGAAGCACAACAAACGGTATTTTCCGCCACCGACATAGTACGGACGAACGCATTTTTTGCAGGCAATTTGATATAACTTGTTCGCCATAGAAGCCGAAGTAAGACCATTTTTTTCGTCTTTTTCCATCGCTGCGACCGCCGTTTTGAGATGTTCATACACATTCGCACCTGCTTCGGATTTATTGCGAGCGGACGTAAAACCCGTTGCCACATCACCCGGCAAAAACGCACAAACCGAGATGTTAAAGCCCTTCACCTCATTCGCCAACGCAAACGACAACGAACTGAGTGCCGCTTTGCTTGCCGAATAAAACGCCTGAAAAGGAATCGGGAAAATCGCTGCCACCGACGAAACAAAGATGATTCGTCCAAAATTTTGCGACCGCATAACGGGCAAGACGGTCTGCACCACATAAATTGAACCAAACAAATTCACGTCAAATTGACGATGCAAATCCTCCGAATTGGTAAACTCAACCGAACCCGAAATGCCAAAACCCGCGTTGGAAATCAGCACATCAATTTGGTTCGTTTGCTCCAAAATGGACGCAACAGCGTGGCGAACTTGGTCTTGGTTAGTTACGTCACAATCCACGTGGACGATTCCGTTTTCGTTTTTTCCACTTCGGGACAACTCAAAAACCTGCCAGCCTTTGTCAACGAACAACCTTGCCGTTACTTGACCAATGCCACTCGAACCACCTGTTATGAGCAGTGTTTTACACTTGGATGTCATCTTTCAAAACGCGTGCAATGATTTCAATGGCTTCATCTAAAATAGGCTTAGTGTGGCTTGCCATCAAAGTCGTACGCAATAAACATTCGCCTTCCACACAAGCAGGAGCAATAACGGGATTCACATAAACGCCCTCGTCAAAGAGCTTTTTCCCATAAGCCAACGTTTTCATCGTATCGTATGTAAAAATAGGCACGATAGGCGTTGGCGCCTCAATGATATTGACCTTTTTCTGCTTCAAACCTTTCTGAAAATAACGGGCATTTTCCATCAAACGTTTTGGGCGTTCGGGTTCTTTTTGTAAGCATTTCAAAGCCGTCAAGGCACTCATCGTTGCCGCTGGCGTTAAAGATGCCGAAAAAATGTACGGACGACTGACGTGCTGAATATAATCGCACACTTTTTTGCTCGCAAGCATACAACCGCCTATTGAAGCCAACGATTTGGAAAACGTAAGCATTGTGATGTCCACTTTATCCGTCAACCCAAAATAGTTCGCCGTACCTCGTCCACCTTCGCCCAACACACCAAACCCGTGAGCATCATCTACCATCACGCGTGCATTGTATTTTTCTGCCAAAGCAACAATTTCGGGTAGTTTGCAAATATCGCCACGCATCGAAAACACACCATCCGTAACGATTAACTTGCCCGCATCCAACGGGATAGATTGCAACTTGGCTTCCAAATCCGCCATATCCGAATGCCTAAAACGCAACATTTTGGCGAGGCTCAACTTGCAAGCATCGTAGATAGAAGCGTGATTTTCCTTATCATTGAGGATATAATCGTCCTTGCCACAAATAGCCGAAATAATCGCTAAATTCGTCTGGAAACCCGTTGAACACGTCATCGCTGCCTCGTAACCCATGAATTTCGCCAACTCTTCCTCCAACTGCAAATGAATATCCAATGTTCCATTCAAAAAACGGCTACCACTCACGCCCGTACCATATTTATCAATAGCTTGTTTAGCCGCTTCAATGATTTCTTCGTTTTCGGTGTAACCCAAATAATTGTTACTGCCGAGCATAATCATTCGTTTGCCCTCCATTTGCACCACTGGAGCCTGACGTGATTGCAAAACGTGGAAATAAGGATAGATATTTTTCTCCCTTATCTCGTCCAAAAGAGCAAAATGACACTTGTTAAATAAATCCATTGTTTTTTAGCTTAATCCACCTGTAACGGGGATAGTAACACCTGTAATATAAGATGCCAAATCACTCGCCAAAAAGAGAATGACTTTGGCAACATCGTCTGGTTTTCCGACACGATTCAGACAAATGCGATCTATAATTTGTTGTTTATAGTCTTGCGACATAAAATCAGTCATGTCGGTTTCAATCAACCCAGGAGCCACAACATTCACTCGCACATTACGACTTCCAAACTCCTTCGCCAACGAGCGTGTCAGACCAATCAAACCCGCCTTTGCTGTTGCATAATTTGACTGTCCCACATTGCCCAAGAGTGCTACCGAAGACGACAAACTGATAATCGACCCCGCTTTGGCACGAAGCATGTGAGGAGCAACAGCGTGAATATAGTTGAAGGTCGATTTGAGGTTGCCCGTAATCACACTATCCCACTGTTCTTCGCTCATTCGCAACATCAAGCCATCCTTGACCGTACCCGCATTATTGACTAAAATATCAATCTTCCCCATCTTTTCTATCACGGTTTTTACGACATTTTCGGCACTATGAAAATCCGTTGCATCGGATGCAAAACTCAATGCACGAACGCCGTACGATTTAATTTCTTTGCATACCTTTTCAACTAAATCATTCCGCTTCAAAAAAGTAACAGCCACATTGCAACCTTCCTGTGCAAATCGTAATGCCGTAGCGTATCCAATGCCACGCGTGGCACCTGTAATCAAAGCCGTTTTATTTTCTAATAACTTCATCAATTATCTATTGGGAAAACACCTGTCGTGTTTAGAATAACATATTGCGTCAAACTTTGGTTGGACTCAAATCCCACCCCTTGCAAAATTAAATTTTTCTGAACAATTTTTATCGAAGAATCCGAATGCACCCTACCCGTCTTTTGCTCCCAGTATAATTCAGGCGTAAAAAATTCTTCTCCTTCAATGTTCAAACTATGTACATCACCCCGCAACAACCCTACTTCATTATCACAATCATAATGTGCATAATTGGATTGTATGGAAAGTTTTACCGCCAACGATTCGTCAAATTTTTCTAAATAAAGCCCATTTGGAAACTCCCAATATGCTGGCTCTGCTTTATCAAAAATCTGCCATTGTGCAGCCGTAACACGATATTGAATAACTCCCGAATCGGAAACCAATGTCGTAACGGTATCGGCTTCCAAAACGGGAATTAACTTCCTATCAATCACTGCATTAGAGTACATCGCATCATTACGACACCCTGCAAAAAACACACTGCACACACCCAAAAACACTACCAAAAGAGGTAAAAACCAGGCTTGTGTTTGTGTTTTGGGTGTCATGATGGGTGCGATTTATTTTGCAGCACGAATGGTTGTACTCTCACCAATCCAACCACCAACGGTAAACGTATTGCCTTTGAACTCGTTTGGCAAGTCAAACATCTCTTCTTTGGTTGGGAAATAGCGACTATAATCTGCAATAAACTTGTTCGCCGTTTCTGTAACAGAGGGGTCAACCGACTTTGCTTTCACAAATTTATCCACTGCAACCCAAAAACGTGTCTTATTTAAGATAGCGGCTTTGGCAGCGGGTTGGTCGGCATAAGGCTCTGAACTTGCGTACAAAATACCCATCATCAAATAGCAACGACCTTGGTCAGGCTGGAATTCCAACGATTTTTTCAAGTTCTGACGCGACAACGGGAAGTTTTTGAGGTATTCGTAATAGATGTACGCAATCATGTAATAATCGTCCGCAATATCCTCTTTATCTTCGGCAGGCGTTAACTTGATTGCCTCCTCATAATACTTCACAGCATTGTTATATTCGCCTTTTTTGATGCACATTTTTCCGCAACCAGCAGCCGATTCAGAAGTCGGTTTGAGTTTGTGTGAAGTAGCCGCAGCAGAGAAGTAGATTTCGCTCTCCGTGCAACCCACTTTGCGGAAAATATACATGATTTTACCCAACATATCAACGTCGTTAGCATATTGTTTCACCATGGGCTCGTACACCTCATCCAATTTCTTGCAATCAGCAACACCTGAACTAACAAACGTCTCATCCACAAAACTCTTCACCTCTTTTGCCGTGTTTGCGTGCTTATTAGTAGCATCATTGGCGATGGCACTCAACACTTCGGACATTTTTTGGTAGTCAGAAATGTATTGTTCAGCGTATTTAGTAGGATCGCTTTTGTATAAATTGGTTGAAACTTCGTTAAATTTTTGAATCATAGTCAATTGTGAACTACTTCCAAGTTTCTCAATAGCGGTTTTTAGCCACTCGTAAGCGGGTAATTTCAAGGTATCATCGGTGCAGTAATTGCAATAATCCACACCTTTCAAACCCAAAATATAATGAACGGGATATTTTGGATCGTCACCAAAGTACTTAATACGCTTATCGTACATTTGCATAAGCAAATCAACGAGTGCTTTTCTTTCGGCTGGGTCAGTCGTTTGCTCAATTTTCCAACCCAAAATGTCCGCACCTCGCGTATAAATTACTTTATTAGCCGTTGGGCACGTTTTAAATACGGACAACCAAGGCTCATACGCTTCTGCATACTGCTTGTTTTTACACGACTCATGAATCAAAGAAACATTCATCAAACATTCCTCTGTAACAATCGTTTCATCAACTTGTTCAGCAGGTTCTTCCACTGCAACAACCTCTTCTTTTTTTACTTTTTTTGCCAACACCAAACTTGGTATCAAAACGCACAAAATAGCAATTAGTAATGTTTTTTTCATACTTTATTTTAATTTATAATCTTCTCTTAAAGAACCAATTTTCGTTAATTGATGCGTTGATTGAAAAACGCAAATAATTCTCTTCCAAAGTGCTTTTACTCCCACGATGCCCATAATCTATCACAAAATTCAAAATCGTGGCAGAAGTACGAAATGGGAAGCCCATACCCAACGAGATATTATAATTTTTAGCACTCACGCTCTTATCGTACTGATTAGACACATTGGCACCCAAACGCCAATACATTCGCTCGGCATAATTTCGTCCCATTGCATTATGCCGATACTCCACTCCCAAAGCCACTTTATTATAGTCGGCAAACGAGCCTTTTTGATTTAAAAACTTGGTTTGCGACCATTGTTGCTGAATAAAATCACACGCTACCGTCAAGCGTTTATCGAACGTATAACTCAACCCACCACCGAACACCATCGGGATTTCAAAGGCTTTATCAGAACGTGGAACAAAACTCACCGACTCGTCCAAAGACGCTTCACGAATAGAATAACTCGTTCGTAGCGTTTTCTTATTTTCAAAAATACCTCCCAACACAAACTCATGCTTGTTCACAAAGGTATGGAAAACTTGCACTCCCAACCGATACCGCAAACTATTCACGTCAATGTCGGTTACTTGTGCAATCGGATTGAGCCCACTCTCAACAAACGTAACCGAACGATACTTGTTCACATTGCCGAACATATAGTAGATATTCGCTCCCACAGCCACCCAGTGCTTGATGTTGATACTCAAGCCTGCGTACAAATCCGTTATGCCACCCTCGCCGTAAAATTGGTTGTGATAGTGGATATTGGTGCTCGTCGAATCGTACTGCGAGTAGGAATAACCCGACTGCGAATACGGCAAAAGACCCAACGAAAAAGCAATATATTTCCGCCAAATCGGGATTTGCAGGGTTACATAATCCAACACGCCGTTGGCTTTGTTTTTCGTTCCACCCGCATCAGCGTATTGATTCCACGAAAGAGAGGTTGCAAAATCAAACATAAAAGTGGCACTATCGCACGCCGTGAACGAGGCAGGTTGCATCGAATTGATAACCGTATTTTTACGCATTCCCACCGTAACGCCACCCATTCCACGAAAAGCAATCGGTGCGTTATCGGTCAGTTCACCATAACCAAAGCGAGAAAACGGCGAGACAGTACCCGTTTGAGCCCACAAAACACCATTTTCGCTAATCAAACAGACAAAAAATAGATTAGCAAAAGTCAAAAATAGTATGCACAAAAATTTTTTCCAAAACATACGAGGGCAAAAGTACAAAAAAAATACCAAAAATAAAAAAGCAATTTTTAGATTTTCATAAAAAATATACTTCATTCTTTCGCTAACTTTTCTGTACATTTGTGGCACAAACAAAAAATTATGAGCAAAATAAAATTATTTTTGACTGATGTGGATGGTTGTATGACCGACGGCGGTATGTATTATTGCCCGAATGGAGACGAATTGAAGCGGTTTTGCGTGTACGATGGCATGGGTTTGTTGTTGTTGCGTAAAGCGGGCATTCCGTGTGGCATTATCACGTCTGAAATCACCTCCATTGTGGAACATAGAGCCAAAAAACTGCACGTAGATTATCTGTATATGGGCGTGGGAAGGGTGATTGACAACGTTACCAAGTCCAAGTTGGAGGTGGCACAAGAGATTTGCGACCAACTCGGCATTACGCTCCAAAACGTCTGCTACGTGGGCGATGATGTCAATGATTGGGATTTACTCACGCATGTCGGTTTCCCCGTTTGTCCGCCCAATGCGGTGCAAAAAATCAAGGAAATTCCCAATATATGGGTGCTTCAAACGCCCGGAGGACACGGTGCGATTCGCGAAATTGCCGAAAAAATTTTAGCCGAAAACAGCGATGAATGAGATTTTTTCTCGCACCGAACTATTATTGGGGACGGAAAATGTGGAACGGCTTGCCACGAAAAAAGTGATTTTGTTCGGGGTTGGTGGAGTCGGTTCGTGGTGTGCAGAGGCACTTGTGCGTTCGGGGATAAGGCATTTAACGATGGTGGATTTTGATTGCGTTTGCTCGTCCAATATCAATCGGCAGTTGATGGCAACCTCCCAAACCATCGGACAAAGCAAGGTAGAAGTACTCCGAGAGCGACTTTTGCAAGTCAATCCCGAAGCCGAAATCATCGCCATACAAGACAAGTATTGTGCTGAAAATCGCGAAAAATTTCATCTTGAAACGTTCAATTTTATTATTGATGCGATTGATTTACTGCAAGATAAAGCCAACTTGATTCTAACTGCCACGCAACTTCCCAATGTGACTTTGTTTTCTTCGATGGGTGCTGCCCGCAAAATCGACCCGCAACGCATTCGCACAGCCGAGTTTTGGAAGGTCAAAGGCGACCCGTTGGCTCGGGCATTACGGCAACATTTCAAACGCTCCAAACAGTTCCCAGCACGCAAGTTCCAGTGCGTTTACAGCGATGAAGTCCCGTTGCAAAAAAGTGGCAAAGGCACGGTGGTACATATCACAGCCATGTTTGGCTTGATGCTCGCCTCGTTGGTCATTCGGGCGTGTGTGGAGGAGGAATAAATATTTAAAATCGCCTAAGTTTAAGGTATGATTTTTTAAAATGCCAACCTTGATATAGCGAAACGCACACTATCATACTTCGCTTGATTAACTAATTTGTGTAGATTATCACGCAATTCTTGTTCTTTACTCAGGTCAATCTGTTTGAGCATATAGTATATAACTTTAAGTATACCCACGATAGAAAATTCTTCTTTGGGCTTCAAACCTAACAAATCAGAATTACCTACAATACCTCTATATAGACGCATATCACATAGAATATGACTATGCGCACAGACATTACGTACTTCACGAAGAATATTGATATAAGAATTAAAGATGTCTTCGTTTGCTATATTATAATTCACAAATATCTTCTTTCGTAATGATTTTTCTAAAATGTTTTTGTACAGATACTGTATCTCTCCAAATGTGAGAAATTCCAATGTTTTCCATGCAGGTGCAAATTTGTCTGCAGGATGTTTGCGATGATGTTTTCTGATTACTTCGTTACGTTTCAAAGACGAGTAATCAGAACGAAATTTATCAATGAATTTTTGATTTACAAAAGATGAATTGACAAACCAAATCGGGTCAGTTTTATAATAATTGGAAACGATGTAGGTTATATGTGTACGAATATCTGTTTCTATTTTTTGAAGATAGTAAGAAAGTAAATTGCGAAAACGATCGTCAAAATTATATAAAGCTTCTACTTTCTCCCATGTCGTGTCTTTGCGGAACTTATGTATGCCTTTTTTTCTATACTGTGGTATTTCAAACCTATACCAATAAAAGCCCATACGGTAATAACTTACACTTGACAAAACTTTTCGTGCATGCTCTTTATCGGCAATTATCATTCCTCGCTTTTGTAGACGATTCAGTTGCTCATCAATTGTAATAGCTGTTTTTCTGTCGTTCATCTATTCTTTAATAAAAAAGGGAGGTTAATAAACCTCCCACCGGTTTCCATTTTAGAGTGTAAATCACCATAATTGATGACCTGCACTTTA
>JBGUYG010000036.1:0-33960 GCA_045118535.1 Paludibacteraceae bacterium | reverse complement strand
TGTAACGGAACAAACTCCACGTATCGCGGTCAATTTTGTTCAAATCAAATTTTGGAGCCTCCCACTTCAAACGCCATAAACCACCACAATCGCATTTCACTTTGCGTGTCGTAACCTCTTCAATGTGTCCACATTTGGTGCACTCGTATTTTACTTCTTTCATATCTTTAAGTTTTTAATGTTGTTATTCTTCGGTTTCTGCTATGGCCTCAATTTCAATTTTACAACCAAAATGAAGCGAAGGAGAAATCGTTATAACTCTTGCGGGTTTATGTTCGCCAAAAAACTCTTTGTAAACCTCATTTATAGCGTCCCAATAAGCAACGTCTGTCGTAAAAATCCTTACTTGAACGACCTTATTTCTGCCAAGTCCAGCGGCTTTCAACACTCTATCCACGTTGTTAAGAGCGAGCCGTGCGTGTTCATAAATATCACCCGTAGGGATTTCACGGGTGTCGGGATCGATGGACAGTTGCCCCGAAATGTAAAGCATTCCGTGAGAAATGATTCCGGGCGTGTAGTGTCCTTTATTTTCTCCCTTAAAATCGGGTTGAATGAATTTCATGTCATTTTGGGTTTGTGGGTTGTTTTACAATAATCGTTCGGCTTAAAATCCGAGAATTTAAAGACGACCATAAAAGTCGGTGGTCAGAAGCGTTCTTGCTCAATTTTGCGTTGTTTTCGCAATGCAAGGTAAAGTTCCCGTTACAGTCCCTGTTGTATCTGACTTAAAGAACGGCACAATATAATATGTGGTGTTTGGTTCTAATCCCCAAATTGCCACAGGATATGTTTTGGAGCCATCATCTTCGGGAATAATCTTCTTGGAATAATCCAACAAATCATTGAACATAGCAACGTTTTCGGGCCCCAGTGGGTCTTGTTCCATCTGGGCGTGCATTGCTTTGAGAATCGTATTCAGCGGTGCTGCGCCAAAAAAGACGGGATTGGTTTTCATCACCCACGTATTTTCTGCACTAAACGTTGTTCCTACCAAAAAGCCAATACTCGGGTCGTAAAGCAACGGGGTTTCTTCTTCAAAGAATGCGGCAGTAAATGCCCTATCAATCTCACTTCTCAAATCTTTTCGCAAGTAGAGATTGAGCAACACAAACGCCGTATCATCTTTTGTGCCTAAAAGTTGCTTTATCTCTATTTTCGCTAATGGTCCCGTCGGGACGCTGTCTTCATCACTTTCGCAAGCGACAAAGACAACGCCAACCAACAGACACATCAGAAGTAATAAAAAACTCTTTTTCATTACGGCTTATTCAACGGCTGCTTGAGCGGCTGCCAAACGTGCAATAGGCACTCTAAATGGAGAGCAACTTGCGTAGTTCATACCCACTTTTGCACAGAATTTCACAGACGAAGGCTCGCCACCGTGCTCACCACAAATACCCGTACGCAGCGTTGGACGAATAGCACGACCTTTTTCTACTGCCATCTTGATGAGTTGACCAACACCTTTCTGATCCAAAACCTGGAATGGGTCGGCTTTCAAAATCTTCTTCTCAAGATAAACGGGCAAGAACGAAGCAATGTCATCACGACTGTAACCGAAAGTCATCTGTGTGAGGTCGTTTGTACCGAAACTGAAGTACTGAGCCTCGGTTGCAATACGGTCTGCGGTCAAGGCAGCACGCGGAATTTCAATCATCGTACCGATTTCGTATTCCACCTTAACGCCGTACTCTGCAAACACTTCGTTAGCCACTTTTTCTATGATTTCTTTTTGCTGTTTGAACTCGTACAAAATACCAATCAACGGAACCATGATTTCGGGCATCGGGTTCTTACCTTCCTTCTTCAACTCGCAAGCCGCAGACATGATAGCACGCGTCTGCATAGCGGTGATTTCAGGGAACGTGATACCCAAACGGCAACCACGGTGACCAAGCATGGGGTTGTTTTCAGCCAAAGAAGCAACGCGTTGTTGGATTTCTTCGACACTTACACCCATCTCTTTTGCCATCGTCTCTTGACCAGCCAAATCGTGCGGAACGAACTCGTGCAAAGGTGGGTCAAGCAAACGGATGTTCACTGGATAGCCGTCCATTGCCTCCAAAATACCTTTAAAGTCCGCTTTTTGATAAGGCAAGAGTTTGCTCAACGCCTTTTCACGTCCAGCCGTATCTTTCGCCAAAATCATCTCACGCATTGCCACAATCTTCTTATCATCGAAGAACATGTGCTCGGTACGCGTCAAACCGATACCTTTTGCACCGAAGTTACGAGCCACCTGTGCATCGTGGGGCGTGTCGGCATTGGTACGAACTTGCAACTTGGTGTATTTGTCGCAAAGGTCCATCAATTCTTTGAAGTCACCACTCAACTCTGCCGCTTTTGTGGGAACCTCACCTGCATAAACTTGACCTGTCGAGCCGTTAAGTGAGATATAATCACCCTCTTTGTACACAATACCGTCAATCTCTACCGTTTTATTTTTATAGCTAACATTCAACGAGCCAACACCCGAAACGCAGCATTTACCCATACCACGAGCCACCACAGCAGCGTGCGAAGTCATACCACCACGAGCCGTGAGGATACCTTGAGCCGCAGCCATACCCGCGAGGTCTTCGGGAGAGGTCTCGATACGTACGAGGATTACTTTGTGTCCATCTTCGTGCCAATCCTTAGCATCGTCAGCGTGGAACACAATTTGACCGCAAGCAGCACCCGGCGATGCAGGCAAACCTTGAGCAATTACCTTAGCCGTAGCCAACGCTTTCTTATCAAATACAGGGTGCAACAATTCATCAAGTTTTTGCGGTTCGCAACGTTTGATAGCCGTTTTTTCGTCAATCTTACCCTCGTGAAGCAAGTCGATAGCAATTTTCACCATAGCGGCACCTGTACGTTTACCATTACGAGTTTGCAAGAACCACAATTTGCCTTCTTGAACGGTGAACTCCATATCCTGCATGTCTTTGTAGTGGTTCTCCAATTTTTGTTGAATCTCGTTCAATTCAGCAAAAAGCGTTGGCATAGCCTCTTCCATAGAAGGATACTTCGAAGCACGTTCTTCCTCCGAGATACCCGCACGTTCAGCCCAACGCTGTGAGCCAATCTTGGTGATTTGTTGCGGTGTACGAATACCAGCCACCACGTCCTCACCTTGTGCATTTACGAGGTACTCACCATTGAAGATGTTCTCGCCCGTTGCAGCATCACGGCTGAAGCAAACGCCTGTTGCAGACGTTTCGCCCATGTTACCGAACACCATCGCCATCACCGAAACGGCTGTTCCCCATTCGTCTGGGATACCTTCCATTTTACGATACAAGATTGCACGCTCGTTCATCCAACTGCGGAAAACGGCACAGATAGCACCCCAAAGTTGTTCCATTGGGTTGTCTGGGAAGTCGCTTCCTGTTTGTTTTTTGATGGCTTCTTTGAAAAGTTTTACGAGTTTTTTCAACGAATCAACCGAAAGGTCTTTGTCCAATTCAACGCCTTGTTCTTTTTTCACCTCTTCAATGATTGCCTCAAATGGGTCAATATCCTCTTTGTTTACAGGCTTCATTCCCAAAACGACATCACCGTACATTTGCACGAAACGGCGATACGAGTCGTAAACGAAATGTGGGTTGTTGGTTTTCTTCACCATACCTTCTGCCACAACGTCATTCAAACCGAGGTTAAGAATGGTATCCATCATACCTGGCATCGAAGCACGAGCACCCGAACGCACACTCACGAGCAGTGGGTTGGCAGGGTCACCAAACTTGCAATTCATCAAACCTTCGATGTGTTGAACGGCTTTGTTTACGTCATTATTCAACAAAGCAACGATTTCTTCTTGTCCAACTTGGTAGTATTCGTTACAAACATCGGTTGTGATTGTAAATCCTGGAGGTACAGGTACGCCGACCAAGTTCATCTCGGCACAGTTCGCACCTTTTCCACCTAATTCTTCACGCATAGAAGCATTTCCTTCTGCCTTACCATTACCGAACGTGTAAACTCTTTTTTTCTGTTCCATAAAATTTAAAATGTTTATTTAGTTTTTATTATCAGCAAAGTTTTTTGTCTTACAATTTGGGAAATAGTGTTTCCTTGAATGTATATTTCATCGGTTATTCAATTCACCAAAAAGCACACAAAGATACAATTTTTTCTGACCTACGCAATAAAAAGTATAAAATTATGTAAATAAAAAGCGAGCCGTGAATGGACTCGTTTTTTTGCAATAAAGTATTCTCTGATGATTTTTACCATGCCTGTTTCGCAAAAACACTTAGCTTTTTCTAAATTATTCTTTTACGATGCTTGTGAAATCAGACCACTCTTCAACTCGATAACCACGAATGTCGCGGACAGACTTGCGAAACCAATCTATCTTTTTAAGAGCCTCAATAGCACGAAATAGATTAGTGAGATTATCAGAATTAGTGAGATATGTACTCCCTTGAATCCAATAAAAACCCTCTTTGACAAGCGTGCGTTTGATTTCGTAATACGCTCCCTGATATGGATCGCCATAATGCTCTTGCAATTCAGCAATAGTCATATCAAAACTTAATGCGTACATAAATTATATGGCTTTGAATTGATATTCTTTGTCAAAATAAATCTCACCATTAGCAGTTTGAGCCGAGATGACAATGCCAACAAACGGATTGTTCTCAATATCAATGATTTTGCCTTCAACCCAGTCAGATTTATGGGTTACACAAGGCGAAATGAGCACAGATTCTCCAAGTTTTGCATTCATAATTATACTCCTTTCAGACTATTGGCACAAAAATACAATATTTTTTCTAAGAAACAAGCATTCTAAAAAATTTTGCGACAGTTTTGGAACAGATTGAGTTTTGTAAACTCTTTGTTCTGTCATAGTATTAAATCTAAATTTTTATGTTAATAATTACTTTTTTGCCTTAAAACTCATATCTAAACTCTTGATGGAGTGCGTCAAAGCCCCCACCGACACAAAATCAACCCCACAAAGTGCATACGGACGGATGGTCTCCAACGTTATGCCACCACTACTTTCAATCTCAATATGTTTGTTGTTCGATTTTTCCCACGCACGAATCAAATCCACCGCTTTTTTAGTTTGCTCCACCGAAAAATTATCCAACATAATGCGGTCGGGGATATTGGTTGCCAAAGCCTCTTGAATCTCCTTTTCGTTGCGAGTTTCAATCTCTATTTTGAGATCAAGTTTTTTCTCTTCGCAGTATTTTTTTGCACGCACTAAAGCGTTGGTTATGCCACCCGAAAAATCCACATGATTATCCTTCAAAAGTATCATATCAAACAGCCCGATACGATGATTTTTTCCACCACCAATCTTGACTGCCTCTTTCTCCAAATAACGCAGTCCGGGAGTCGTTTTGCGAGTATCCAAGACGTAACAACCCGTGTCGGCAATAAGCGACTGATAGGCATGAGTCGTGGTCGCAATACCCGACATACGCTGCATCACGTTGAGCATCGTACGCTCTATTTGCAACAAACTAAGCACTTTTCCGCTCACCTCAAAGGCAATATCACCCGCTTTTACGTGCGAACCATCTTGCAGAAACGTATTGATTTTCAACGAGTTATCAAAATAATGGATGATGGCTTTCGCCACTTCCACACCTGCCAAGATGCCTTCTTGCTTGATGATTAACTGCTGAACACCCTGCTCGGTTGCAGGAATACAACAAAGCGATGTGTGGTCGCCCTCACGAATATCTTCTTCAAACCAAATCGCAATAAGTTTCGTTAAATCTGCTGTTTTCATTGAATTTTCACTACTCTTGCGAAGGTAACGAAAAAAAATCAAAGGAAAAATTTTTCTATCTAAAATAGAAAATTAAATATACCTTTGCACTACAATAAAAAAAGTTTTTGTAATGATACAAAGAATACAGAGTTTATATCTCTTGTTTGTGGTTGTGTTGGGAACGGTGTATTGTTTCCTGCCTTCGTTGGATTTTTTTGATTTTGGGTCCAACGAAATAACACATTTATACCTTTTCCCGCTTGTTAGTTGGCAAAAGATACCCTTACTGGTAATCACAATAATTATTCCGTTGCTGGCGTTGATTATCTTGTTTAGTTTTCGTAACCGAATGTGGCAGATACGGTTGAGCATTGTGAACATTGTTTTATGTTTGGGATACTACGCTATTTTGGCTTCGTATCGTTATTTTATGCTCTATCCAAGCGGTTCGGAAATAATTATCGAGGGGAATAAATGCCTTCCGACACCTTGGGCAGCTCTTCCGCTTGTCTGCCTTATTTTTACGGTGATGGCGATGGTGAAAATCATACGCGATGAAGCCTTAGTGAAAGCCAGCGAACGATTAAGATAATTTAAAAGTTAAAAATATGAGTGAAATAAAAACTGCATGGATAAAATATGGGCTTGTGGGTGCAAGTGCCATTGTAAGTGTGATTATTTTGTCGTGTACTGTTTACGCCATCAAAGCGAGAGATGTTATCAGTGTTACGGGATTGGGCGAAGAGACGTTTGTTTCCGATAAAATTGTTTGGACAGGCAGGTATCAAACCGAAACGACCAACCGTTTGGAGGGTTACAAAGAGATGGAGCGTTGCCAAAAAATCGTGGCAGATTATCTCTCCAAAAGCGGAATTGATGCGAAAGAAATCACATTTTCGTTTATCAGTGCCGACAAAAATATGGAACCTATTTACAACTCGTTAGGCAACTATTCGGGTTCTCGTTTTGTGGGTTATCGGTTGGAGCAGTCGTTTACAATTGTTTCCAACGAGGTGGATAAAGTAGAAACCGTGTCGCGTGAGATTTCATCCGTCATTGCAAAAGGCGTGAATATCATGTCCAACTCGCCCGAATACTACTACACGAAGTTAGATGATTTGAAGTTGACTTTGATAGAAAAAGCGAGTAAAGATGCTCGTGCAAGGGCGTTGAAAGTGGTTGAAAATGCAGGTGCCAAGTTAGGCAAAGCGAGCAGTGCTTCGTTGGGCGTTTTCCAAATCACATCCGCAACGGGCAACGAAGATTATCTCTATGGTGGCACGTTTAACACGTGGTCGAAAGAGAAAAAAGCATCAGTAACAGTAAGAATGTCGTATAAATTGAAATAAGATGACAGCAGCCGTTTTTCCGGGACAAGGTTCCCAATATGTTGGGATGGGAAAGGATTTGTACCAAAATTATCCCGCAGCAAAAAATTTATTTGATAAGGCAAATGAAATCCTCCATTTTGACCTTACGCAAATTATGTTTGAGGGAACCGACGAAGAATTGAAGCAAACCAAAGTTACGCAAGTAGCCGTTTTTCTGCACTCTATCGCCTCGTTCACCGTCTTGAATCAACACACTATTAGTATGGTAGCAGGTCATAGTTTGGGTGAATACACTGCTTTGGTGGCGTGCAAGGCGTTATCATTTGAAGATGCGTTGGTGTTGGTGAGCAAACGGGCAGCAGCAATGCAAAAAGCGTGCGTCCAAAATCCCTCTACTATGTTGGCTGTGGTGGGACTTGAAGAAGAAAAAATCCAACAGATTTGCAACAGCGTAAAAGGCGAAGTCGTAACCGTTGCCAATTACAATTCACCCTCGCAAATCATCGTTTCAGGTACGATGAAAGGCATTGAAGAAGTGGCAACACAGGTAAAAGAACTCAAAGCCCGTGCTATTCCGCTCAATGTCGGTGGGGCTTTTCATTCGCCTTTGATGCAGTCGGCAGAAGAAGAACTCAAACAAGCCATCATTCCGTTGGAGTTTGACGCTCCCATCTGCCCCATTTATCAGAACATTGATGGAAAGGCACATACCAATCCACAAGAAATAAAACAAAATTTAATAGCACAACTCACCAAGCCTGTACAATGGACGCAAACCATCCAAAATATGATAGCAGACGGAGCGAGCGAATTTGCCGAGTTCGGACCCGGAAATGTGCTAAAAGGTTTAATCAAAAAAATAAATTCAGAAGTAATATGTATAGAACAGTAACATGTGGCGAATTGCGAATCAGCAATGTAAATCAACAAGTTACACTCGCAGGTTGGGTGCAACGCATACGCAAAATGGGTGCAATGACTTTCATTGACTTGCGTGATAGGTATGGAATGACACAATTAGCGTTTAACCAGAACACACAAGCCTTTGAACAAGCCAACCAAGTCGGCAGAGAATATGTGATACAGGTAGTTGGCAAGGTAATTGAACGCCAAAGTAAAAACCCGCAAATGCCAACGGGCGACATTGAAATTGAGGTGGAACAACTCACCGTCCTCAATCCAGCCATCACACCACCTTTTACCATCGAAGACCAAACGGACGGTGGCGATGAGTTGCGAATGAAGTATCGTTATTTGGATTTGAGGCGTGCTTGCGTACGCAAAAACCTCGAATTACGCCATAAGATGGTGCTTGCAGTGCGACAATACTTTGATTCTATCGGCTTTTTGGAGGTTGAAACGCCCGTTTTGGTGAACTCAACGCCCGAAGGTGCTCGCGATTTTATTGTGCCAAGCCGTATGAATCAAGGACTTTTTTATGCCTTGCCACAATCGCCCCAAATCCTAAAACAACTCTTGATGGTAGCGGGTTTTGATAGGTATTTTCAAATCGTAAAATGTTTCCGAGACGAAGACTTGCGTGCCGACCGTCAACCCGAGTTCACGCAAATCGACTGCGAGATGTCGTTTGTGGAGCAAGAGGACGTTTTGAACACATTTGAAGGTATGATTCGGAACCTTTTCAAAGTGATTTTGAATATCGATATTCCCACTTTACCCCGTATGACGTGGGCAGACGCAATGAAGTACTACGGTAGCGACAAACCCGACACGCGTTTTGGAATGAAATTGGTGGAATTACACGATATTTTCCACGCTGCACAAAGCGATTTTTCGGTTTTCAACCAAGCACAATATATAGGTGCAATTTGCGTTGAAGGTGGTGCAAAATATACTCGCAAGCAATTGGACGAGTTGACCGAGTTTGTAAAACGTCCGCAAGTGGGTGCTAAAGGATTGATTCACATCAAGATAGAAGACGAAATCAAGTCCAGTATTGATAAATTTTATGGTGCCGACACGCTCCAAAAAGTTGTGCAAACCATGCAAGCCAAACAAGGCGACTTGGTGCTTATCATTTGTGGCGATGATGCGATGAAATGCCGTAAACAGCTGAGCGAGTTGCGTTTGGAAGTGGCACGCCAAGAAGGTTTACGTAAGCCCGACGAGTTTTCATGCTTGTGGGTCGTTGATTTCCCCATGTACGAGTGGTCGGAGGAAGAAAATCGTTTCATGGCAATGCACCATCCTTTCACTTCACCCAAAAAAGAGGATATTGGCTTGATGGACACTGACCCTGCAATCGTGCGAGCCAATGCCTACGATATGGTCATCAACGGCAATGAAGTTGGTGGAGGGTCTATCAGGATACACGATGCCCAACTGCAAGAAAAGACCTTTGAAATACTCGGTTTTACGCCCGAACAAGCCAACAAAAAGTTCGGTTTCTTGATGAATGCTTTCAAATACGGAGCTCCTCCTCACGGCGGTATAGCATTCGGAATGGACAGGCTTGTGTCTATCTTCGCGGGCTTGGATAGTATCCGTGATTGCATCGCTTTCCCAAAAAATAATCAAGGAAAAGATGTTATGTTGGGTGCACCAAGTACGGTAGACGATATTCAGTTGGAAGAATTAGGCGTGAGGATTGTAGAAAATCAAAAATAAAAAATTATGGGATTTATTGATGTAATAAGCAAAGTATTTGGTAATAAATCACAGCGAGATATGCACGAAGTGATGCCTTACGTGCAGAAAATCAACAGTGAATACGAACATATTGACAAGTTAAGTGATGACGAACTGCGGGCTAAATCACAGGCTATTATGCAACAAATCAACGACTATGTCAAGGAACAAAAAAACAAAATCCAAGAACTGAAAAACAACATACCGAACTTGGAAATTGATAAACGTGAGGCGGTTTACAACGAAGTTGATGCATTAGAAAAAGAAATCAAAGAGAGGTATAAAAAGATTTTGTTGGAGGTTTTGCCACAAACTTTTGCCATCGTTAAATCCACTGCCCGTCGCTTTGCCCAAAACGAAACCATCACCGTAACGGCGACAGAAATGGACAAAGAATTAGCGGCAAAAGGGAAAGATTTTATTGAAATTCAAGGAGATAAAGCCATTTATTACAACCATTGGATGGCAGGTGGAAACGAAATCACGTGGGATATGGTGCATTACGATGTGCAGCTGATTGGTGGCGTCGTGTTGCATCAAGGAAAGATTGCCGAGATGGCGACTGGTGAAGGAAAGACCCTCGTGGCAACCTTGCCTGTTTTCCTCAATGCCTTAACGCACGAGGGCGTTCACGTCGTAACCGTCAATGATTATTTGGCAAAACGTGATGCCGAGTGGATGGGACCGATTTATATGTTCCATGGCTTGAGTGTGGATTGTATTGACAAGTACGAACCCAACTCGGACGAACGCCGTCAAGCCTACGCATGCGACATCACTTTCGGAACAAACAACGAGTTCGGTTTTGACTATTTGCGTGATAACATGGCGATTAGTCCATTAGATTTGGTGCAAAGAGGACATAATTTTGCGATTGTTGATGAGGTTGACTCGGTCTTGATTGACGATGCTCGGACACCGTTGATTATCTCGGGACCTGTTGCCAAAGGCGAGACGCAGATGTTCGACGAGTACAAGCAACGCGTTGAAACCTTGGTGAAAGCCCAAAATACCCTGACGAATAAGTTCTTGGTAGAAGCCAAACAAAAGATGGCTTCGGAGAATAAAGCCGAGAAAGAAGCGGGCGAATTGGCACTTTTCCGTTCCTACAAAGGTATGCCTAAAAACAAAGCCCTCATCAAGTACCTCTCCGAGCCGGGAATCAAGGTGCGAATGCAGAAAACAGAGGAGTTTTACATGCAAGAAAACGAGAAAAACATGCACATCGCCACGGACGAACTTTACTTTGTGATTGACGAAAAAAATAAAACCATTGACCTCACCGACAAAGGTATTGACACCCTCACGGGCAACATGGAAGATACGCAATTCTTCGTTTTGCCTGACGTGGGGTCTGAAATAGCCGAGTTGGAGGAAAATACGACCCTTTCTGCCCAAGAAAAACAGCAGAAAAAAGATGAGATAATGACCAATTATTCCATCAAATCAGAGCGTGTTCACACCGTCCACCAACTCCTCAAAGCCTACACGCTTTTTGAAAAAGATGTGGATTATATCATCGACAATAACGAAGTCAAAATCGTTGATGAGCAAACGGGGCGTGTGATGGAAGGTAGGCGTTGGAGCGATGGGTTGCACCAAGCCGTTGAAGCCAAAGAAAACGTCAAAGTGGAAGCAGCAACACAAACCTTCGCCACCATCACCTTGCAAAACTTCTTCCGAATGTACTCCAAGTTGAGTGGTATGACGGGTACGGCTGAGACCGAAGCGGGTGAGTTTTGGAATATTTACAAATTAGATGTGGTGGTTATCCCAACCAACAAGCCCGTGATTCGTACCGACTTAAACGACCGTATCTACCGCACCAAACGCGAAAAATATAGTGCCGTGATTGACGAAATAGTGGCTTTGGTGGAGCAAGGAAGACCTGTTTTGGTGGGTACGACTTCGGTGGAGATAAGCGAATTGCTGAGCCGTATGCTTTCGTTGCGGAAAATAAAACATAACGTTTTGAACGCCAAGTTGCACCAACGCGAAGCCGAAATCGTGGCAGAAGCGGGACGTACAGGCGTGGTAACGATTGCAACCAACATGGCAGGACGTGGAACGGATATTAAACTGACTCCCGAAGTGCGTGCAGCAGGTGGTTTGGCGATTGTGGGTACCGAACGCCACGAGAGCCGACGGGTTGATAGACAGTTGCGAGGACGTGCTGGACGACAAGGCGACCCAGGTAGTAGTGTCTTCTTCGTGAGTTTGGAAGATGATTTGATGCGTCTGTTTGGTAGCGAAAGAATCTCCAATATCATGGATAGAATGGGTTTTCAAGAAGGCGAAATGATTGAACATAAGATGATTTCAAGTTCTATTGAAAGGGCTCAAAAGAAGGTGGAAGAGAACAACTTCGGTATCCGTAAACGCTTGATAGAGTACGATGATGTGATGAATGGACAACGGAATGTCATCTATGCCAAACGTCATCATGCCCTGATGGGAGAGCGAATCGGCGTAGACATTACCAATATGATTTACGACACGGCATACAATATAGTCGAAAGCAGTTATGCGAACAACGACTACGACCAACTGCAATACGAGGTGATGCAAACGTTCGCTATTGAAGTGCCTTTTGCGGAAGATGATTTTCGAAAATCCAAACGCGAGGACATCGCCGACCAAGTCGCTAAACACGCCATTGATACCTTCAAACGTAAGATGGAAAACTTGGCTAAAATAGCCTATCCCGTCGTGAAACAAGTCTATGAACGCGAAGGAAACCGCTACGAAAATATCGGTGTGCCTATCACGGACGGCAGAAAAGTGTACAACATCTCGTGCAACCTCAAAAATGCCTACGAAAGTGAAGGAAAATCGATTGTAACCGACTTCGAGAAGCGGATTTTGCTGCACGTGATTGATAATGCGTGGAAGGAGCACTTGCGTGAGTTGGACGACCTTCGGCAAAACGTGCAAAACGCTTCCTACGAGCAAAAAGACCCGTTGGTGATTTATAAAATTGAGTCGCACGGTATCTTCGTTCAGATGCTCAATGACTACAACCGCAAGGCGATTGCTATTTTGTTACGTGCACAAATCTACACGCAAGACCCCAACAATATCCAGCAGTCGCAAGCCGAACAGCGAAGCAATTACAGCCATTATCGCACCCAAAAAGACGAAGTGGCACACCAATCTGCGATGGGAAATGCTGCCCGACAAGATACGCGAGAAAAACGGCAAGAACCGATTCGAGTAGATAAAAAGCCGCGTCCAAATGACCCGTGCCCATGCGGAAGTGGAAAGAAATACAAACATTGTCACGGACGAAATGAGCATTAAACATGGTTTTTGATTTCATCACTTGGGACGTTGACCCCATCATCATCCATTTTGGGAGTGGTGGCATTCGTTGGTACGGCTTGCTGTGGGCGATTGGCATCTACCTTTGCTACCTCATACAGGTTAAGTTGTACAAAAACGAGAATTGTCCCGAGGATTGGGCGGAAAAGATCTTTGTTTGGATGTTTTTTGGGGTGATTATTGGTGCACGAGTTGGGCACTGCTTGTTTTACGAGTGGTATGATGTAACCCTTGCACAAACCGAGTGGATTTGCAATCGCTTGGGCATCTCGCACGAACCCATACAGATTTTTGGTTGGAACATCAACTATCGCAACCCGTATCTCGAACATCCTTTGATGATGCTCAAGATTTGGGAAGGTGGTTTATCATCACACGGAGGGGCTTTAGGACTCATCACAGCGACTTTGTTGCTCAATAAAAAACATTTCTCCAAGCAACCCAAGTTCCATTCCGACTACTATTGGATTATGGACAAGTTGGTTATCGGCGTGTGTATTACTGGTACTTTGATACGGTTGGGCAACCTAATGAATAGTGAGATTTACGGCGAGCCGACCGATTTGCCGTGGGGCTTTATTTTTGTGCGAGATGGACAAAACGTGCCGTGCCATCCAACGCAAATCTACGAAATGATTTACTGTATGGTAGCGTTTGTGGTAACGTGGCTTATGTATTGGAAAGGCAAGTGTTACAAGCGTCCGGGACTGATTTACGGTGTATTTTTGATTATCATCTTTTTGACGCGTTTCGTGTTGGAATTTATCAAAAATAACCAAGAGGCGTTTGAAGAAGGTATGGCATTGAATATGGGTCAAATACTCAGTATTCCGTTTATTTTGTGGGGAATTTATTCCATCATCAGAGCATTTGTAAGACCTAAACTACCTTAGAAAATGAAAAAAAGTATTCTTGCAATCGTCTTTTCGTTGGTTGCACTTGACATAATAAGTGCCGATGCACCTTTGCAAGATACCGAAGAAAAATTGAGTTGGAAAAAGTCGGCTCGTATGACCGCTCCTATGCCCCAAAGCAAAAGCGATACGTCCAAACTGCACGATGCACAAAAAGCCGTTCAAGTAGATGATTTGTTGCTGGAATTGGTCAAAAAAAATCGCAAAAAAGATCCCATTTTGCAACCTTTATCCGACACAATCTACCCTACTTCTCCGCTGGCAATGCCGATGATTTACATCCCACCCCAAATTCTTTCCTTAAAAGATACCATCAAAAAATGGCAACAATACACCCTGATTGACTTTCGCAACAATGCTCGCCGATATATCACAACCCATTGTGCCGACTTGTATGTGGACGTGATGGATACCATCGAACAACTAAGTTACAATAACTCTATCAACATAAACATCGATCAAGTAAATGTTAAAAAATTTGATATAGCGAAAATCGAATCAGCCAAAGACCAGCAACTCAAGCAAATGGCAAAAAAATCACATTATTGGATACGAGAATTGAATTTATCCTTCCAAACATCACAAAATTACATCTCAAAAAATTGGTATCAAGGTGGTAATTCCAACATCAATTTATTAGGGACTGTCAAAGGGAAGTTGCTCTATATTGGTAGGTTATTGACATGGGAAAATATCTTAGATTGGCGTACAGGTTTGAGTACGGTGAGCGGCGACACGTTGCGAACAATAAACACCAGTGAAGATGCACTCAAAATATCATCCAAATTGGGACACAAAGTATTCAAAACCATGAATGTTACCATTTTATTGGATTTCCAAACACCCTTTTTCCGCACGTGGGAGCTTAACACAACTCGCTATAAATCAACTTTTTTAACGCCTGTGCGTTTTAATTTGTCGCTTGGTGTGGATCTCAAACCCGTGAAAGGTCTGAGTGTTGTCTTTTTGCCCATAACATATAAAATGATTTATGCAACTTACTCCAATCCCGACAAGATTACAGTAACCGATTACGGTATCCATGAGGGCGAGAAAATGCTTAATGACGTTGGTAGTTCGCTCAAAATAGATTGGCTGTGGCAGCCGCATTACGTCTTTGCGATGACCAATGCTTTTAATTTTTATTCCAACTATCGCCAAGTGGAAATTGACTGGGAAATAACGCTTGACATTTTTATCAATCATTATCTTTCGGCTCGTATTATTGCCCATCCTCGCTATGATAACACGATTATTTATACCGATGGAGCAAAGGCGAAAATTCAGTTCAAAGAGTTAGTGAGTATCGGTTTTTCGCACACGTTTAGAAGTAGATTATAGCGTAAACTCGCTTCTATTACCCGTAATAATACGATAAGGGATGTCTAAATTTTGCACTTCCTTCACATACCAATCAAAGAAAAAAGAACGTTTATCCAGATTTTCACGCAAAGGGTCGTATGCACAAGGAATATCGGGCGAACAAATCAAATACAAATCCATCGGACAAGACCGCAATAATTCATCAATCCATTCGGGACAAAAATGGTACTTATGTAATAGCCAAACCTTCGTGATAATCAGTTCGGTATCGTAAAAATAAATCGGCTCACTGCTTTGGGCTGGAAACAACTTTTCAGGATGCAATAACTCCTCTTTTTGACGATCTGCAATAGCCAATACGTCTTCCAATGAATAAAGTGTCGTTTGCCTTTCCTCCAAATAAATTCGTGCGTATTCAGGGATAAAAACGCCTTGGTATTTTTTCGCCAAATGCTCTGCCAAAGTCGTTTTACCGCAACTCTCGGGACCAATGATTCCGATTCGTTTCATCGTTTATGCTTGTGCCAAACGTAACTGCGTCAGTTGCGAATTATTGAGTTGCAATTCCGCCACTTCTTTGGTTACGCGAAATTTGCGAATCTTCGTATCGGGCAACGAGTACATATAATCCGTCATAATCGCCTCCACGATACCCCGCAAACCACGAGCACCTAACTTGTATTCGATGGCTTTACTTACGATAAAATCAAGGGCTTGCTCGTCAAACGTTAACTCAATACCATCAAGCCGCAACAGTTGCTGATACTGCTTGATAATCGCATTTTTCGGCTCGGTAAGAATGGAACGCAACGCCGTTTTGCCCAACGGATTGAGAAAGGTTACAATCGGCAATCGACCTACTATTTCTGGGATTAAACCGTATGCTTTGAGGTCTTGGGGAGCGATATATTGCAACAGGTTGGTCTTATCCACTTTCTCCTTTTTTTCTGCCGAACTAAACCCAATCACTTGCGTGTTCATTCGTTGTGCAATTTTAGCCTCAATGCCATCAAAAGCCCCACCACAAATGAACAATATATCTTGCGTATTGACTTTGATAAACTCTTGTTCGGGGTGCTTGCGTCCACCTTGTGGTGGCACATTGACCACACTACCTTCCAACAGTTTCAGCAAAGCCTGCTGCACGCCTTCCCCACTCACATCACGCGTGATGGAAGCATTATCGCCCTTGCGAGCAATTTTATCAATTTCGTCAATAAAAACGATTCCTTTTTCGGCTTTGGCAACGTTGTAATCGGCTTCTTGCAACAAACGCGAAAGGATACTTTCCACATCTTCACCCACGTATCCCGCTTGCGTCAAAACGGTCGCATCAACAATCGTAAAAGGGACCTCCAACATCTTGGCAATCGTTTTGGCTAACAAAGTCTTGCCCGTACCCGTTGAACCCACCAAAATGATATTGCTTTTTTCTATTTCGACTGCATTATCGTCTGTGGGTTTAACATCGTCATTCAAAATACGTTTATAGTGGTTATACACCGCCACGGCGAGATGTTTTTTGGCACTATCTTGTCCAATAACATAATCGTCCAGAAACGCTTTGATAGCCGATGGTTTAGGGATTTCGGTTAACTGAAAGTCGTTTATTCTTGGCTTCTCGATAACCTCTTGCACCAACTGATGTCCGTATTCAATACATCCTGGACAGATATAGGCTCCGTTACGCCCTTCGAACAATCCTTCGCTAACGATGCCACAAAAAGAACATACAGGTCTCGTTTTACTTGCCATAAATTATTTCTTTTGATACACCTTGTCTATCATTCCGTACGCCAAAGCCTCCGAAGCCGTCATCCAATAATCGCGGTCGGCATCGTGCTGGATTTTTTCCACCGATTGTCCGCAGTGCGATGAGATGATTTGGTACAACTCATCTTTTAACTTCAAAATCTCTCGTGCCGTGATTTCAATGTCGCTTGCTTGACCTTGTATACCACCGAGCGGCTGATGAATCATAATACGCGAATGAGGCAAGGCAGCACGCATCTTTTTCTCGCCAGCCACCAAGATAATCGCCCCCATAGAAGCCGCCATACCCGTACAAATCGTTGATACTTTGGACGAAATAAATTGCATCGTATCGTATATCCCCAAACCCGCATAAACACTACCTCCTGGTGTATTGAGGTAGATAAAAATATCTTTTTCGGAGTCCACCGAGTCCAAGTAAAGCAGTTGGGCTTGAATCACGTTGGCGGTATAATCCGTTATTTCGGTCCCCAAAAAGATGATACGGTCCATCATCAGACGCGAGAAAACGTCCATCTGGGTTACATTCAACTGCCTTTCCTCCAAGATAGAAGGCGAGATATACGAAGCACGCATCGTTTTTTCAACGTGCATGCTATTCAAATTACATTCGCTTTTCGCAAATTTCAAAAAATCGTTCATCGCCTATTCTCGTCTGTTACAAATTGCACCAACCGCACATTGCACCCCTCGTTACGCTCTAAACTATGTTTCGGCTCTGCCATACCTGTGGCACGTGAGCCTGTAAAGAAGAATACATACGCTTGTGCAGGTATCTCGGATGAAATGGACGATGAATAGTAAAATCCAACTTGGTTGACATACTTTGTGCCTATTCCGCGTCTATTTCCGCCAGCGGGCAAG
Source organism: Paludibacteraceae bacterium (assembly GCA_045118535.1). GTDB lineage: Bacteria > Bacteroidota > Bacteroidia > Bacteroidales > Paludibacteraceae > Colicola. The sequence goes on along the minus strand of JBGUYG010000036.1, from coordinate 16,063 downwards.
AACACAGCACCCTGACTTTCCATCTCAGCCCATGTAGTTTCGGTATATACATTGTCTTTGTAGGTGGTTAATTTACCAGCAATGAACTTACCTGCCTTGGGATCTACAGGAGTTGCAGGCACAGCTAAACTATCTTGTGGAGCCGCTGAAAGGTCTGCTTGTGTGTTTTCAGGTGTCTGTTCCACTGTATTCTCTTCTGTCTTTTCTTCGGGCTCTTCCTCTTGGGCTGTTTCTTCTTCTTCAGTTGATTCATCCTCATCATCCTCACCTTTTACCACAGGATAATACACGGTCTCCAAATCCCATGCATCGGGCAACAAGATGAACCCTTTCACGCCTTCAATGGTACCAAAACCACATAACTTATCCGCATTGGGACGCTCTTTTACAACATATTTCCACTCGTCTGCCGTAAGCGTATACCATTGTCCTGGCGAATAGCCATCAATGATGTTATAGATTCCCCAATCGGCATTCTCATATTTTTCGGTCAAATCATTATCAAAACTTTTTCCTACTTTATAGTGGATGTCTGGGATTTCGTTTGAATAAGGTTGATAGCATTTCGCACCGCTATTCCAACCGCTCGTTCCAAATCCAAATAAGTCAATCCAGCCTTTATATACTCGTGATACCTCATTATTTGAGGAAGCCGAGCCATCATCTTTTTTGACATTACCTAAGCCATTGCCTCCGACATATTCATACTGTTTGCGGGCAAAACGCCACGTTTGCGTAGAACCTTGATACTGCAAATTGCCTCTGGAAAAATAAACTTCTTTTCCACCATCATTCACAAAGAATGGGAACGGAATAACCGCATCAAACTTGATATCTTCAACATAAGTCGCTTCTTCCACCACCGTATCTATATCCCAAATAAAATCAAGTTCTTCGATATAAACATCGGGGACAACCAATTCTTCGTCTTCGTCAATCACTTTCACCGTATCCTCTACATAGTCAGGCTCTAAATCGTGAACTTCATCTAAAGCTGGGTCGTATGGAGGCTCTGGGAAATAATCTTCGTCAGGGGAAGGTTGAGGAGTTGGTTCGGGTGTAGGAGCAACTTGTGGGACACTATCAGGTTCCTCAAGTAATCTTTGAAGTTCTTCCTCACTTAACACTTCCACGGAGTCACGTGGTGCTGTTGTTTGTGCATTCAATGCCGTACTAAACAAGGCAAAGAAAGCCATAAAAACGATACTTTTAACAACTATTTTCATATTTTTTTATTTTTGCATTTCAATAACGTGCAAGGCACGCATACCGTTCAATAATTTCTGTCCCCAATGCTCTTTATAAGCCTCCATACACTCGTACAAAGCGTCATTCATGACATCTTCCACTTCGGTTTGATAATTCATCAACATATTTTTCAGTTCTTGGTATACATCTGCCATATTTTCGGAGATATATGCCGTAATGGGTACGTCTGAATAACGCATATCTTCCACAAAAACATCAATATAAACATCGTCATTCCCCAAAATCTGTGCCACACCCGAGCGGACATAATCGTATTCTTGCTCACTTACAAATCGCTGTGATTCGCCCTCAAGCGTTGGTTCTGTTAGCGGAAGCGTACAACTGCAAGCATACAATCGTGCACACAAACTTAACAACATTTTTGGAAAACTATTTTTATCGTACTCCGAAAAACGCTCCAAAAACAAACAAAATTGTGCTCCAACTGTAACAAAATCAATTACTTGCTGACTATATACAAACGTTGTTTGCGACTTATCCATTGCTTTGCTCACCGCACAAAAACTTTGCAAAAATAGAAAAAACTATTTAACTTTGCAAAAAATATCTATTATGAAAGTTATCAATCTCTCGGAGCATAATTCCATTTTGAACGATTTTTTGAAGCAAATTCGTAGCGTTGATATTCAAAACGACAAGATGCGTTTTCGGCATAATATCGAACGTATTGGGCAAATTATGGCATACGAAATTAGCAAAAAACTGACGTACAAAGACGAAACTGTCAACACGCCTTTTGAAGCCATGACGATTCCGCAGATACAAAACAAAATCGTTTTAGCGGCTATTTTACGGGCTGCCATCCCATTTCATCACGGTTTTTTACGCTTTTTTGACGAAGCCGAAAATGTCTTTATCAGTGCTTATCGGCAGTATGGACGCAACAAAAACGGCAACCAAGAGATTCAAATCGTAACCGAGTATTTAGCCGCACCGTCTGTGGAAGGCAAAACGCTTATCATCGTTGACCCGATGTTGGCAACGGGAATGTCGTTGGAAGTGGCTTACAAAGCCATTTTGGAGCGTGGAATGCCGAGCGATGTGCATATTGCGAGTGTGATTGCGTCTCAGGCAGGCATTCGGTATTTGAAAAAGAATCTTCCTAAGAACATCACGCTTTGGTGTGGAGCGGTTGACCCAATCCTCAACGACAAAAAATACATCGTGCCCGGCTTGGGTGATGCGGGCGATCTTTGCTACGGAAGTAAGTTATAAGCCAATTTGATGGATATAAACTCCGAAGAATTAAAGTATTTGTTAGCTTTATCGCATCAGCACCGTAATGCAACGCGAAAAGTGCATACGTTGTTGGAGCAATATGGTAGTGCAACCGATTTTTTCAAAAAACATAGCGAACATTTTTCCGAAGAGGCGTTGCAAAAAGCCCAAACGGAACTGCAATTTATTGAACAGCACAAGATAGACGTGCATTATTTCAAGGAAGAAAGTTATCCGTATCGGTTGGTGAACTGCATCGATAACCCCATTTTGCTTTTTACGCGAGGTACCTTTGATTTTCAGCACGGCAAATGTGTTGCGATTGTGGGCACACGCACTCCTACCGAGCGTGGCAAGGAGCTTTGTAGGCAGTTTATTTTGGATTTAGCCCAAAAAGTGAACGACCTTGTCATCATCAGTGGGTTGGCTTACGGGATAGATATAACAGCCCATCGAGCAGCCTTGGAAGCCAACATCCCGACTTATATCGTGCTGGGACACGGCTTGGATACGATTTATCCGTCTTTGCATCGTGATGTGGTGGTGAAGGCATTGACACAAGGTGGGGTTATATCGGAGTATCTTTCGGGCGTGAAACCTGACAGGCACAACTTCATTTTTCGCAACCGAATCATTGCGGGATTAGCCGATGCGGTGGTGGTTGTGGAATCAAAAGAAAAAGGCGGTTCGCTCATCACGGCACAAACGGCTTCGGATTATAATCGGGACCTTTTCGCCTTTCCCGGACGGGTTAGCGACACGTTTTCGGCAGGTTGCAACCAACTTATCAAAAAGCAACAGGCGTATTTGATTGAAAATGCGGACGATGTCATTGATAAAATGGGTTGGGAAAAGAAACCAACCACAAGCATACAGACCGATATTTTTGATGTTGAACTAAATTTGAGCGGACAAGAACAAGTGCTGTTGCAAATCATTCGCTCCAACGAAGATGGTATCTATATCAACAATTTGGTGTCGGAATCGCAAATGAATTACGCCGACATCATGCCCGCTTTACTCAGAATGGAAATTGAAGGGATTATTAAAGCCTTGCCTGGAAACGTTTATATGGCGTTAAAATGATACTTGATGCTCATAACAGCCCGCATCGGGAGGCGTAGAACGCGTTTTTCCAGCAAAATCTGTATTGGTCAAAGAATAGGTTGCATCACCAATTCCAATCGCTTTTGAAGTCTTCTCATTTAACATAAAATCATAATAAGACCTGCGATTTTCGCTAAAATAGTAAACGTTTTTGAAAATCGTATCTTGAAGCGAACCATACACATTATTTTGGCTTTGCGGATGGTCAAATTTGTCGCACAACAAGTAATTATTCTTAAATTCGCCCTCGTAGGAAGCCACTATCTTCTTATCTGCGAACTCAAGTGCAGGATAAAAACCACTCGCTACGATAGAATTATAAATGTAGGTTTTAGGTGTGGCTTTCTTGTTATGTATCTTATTATCAATCAACAAACTGGATGACCGTAGCACGTTTGTAAAAAGCCGTAAATTCGTGTACGGATAGCCGTAATAGCCCGCGATAGTTGTATGAATCAATTTATGCTCGCCACCGTCTAAATAGACATTATTCACGCCGCAGTTGGAAACCAAGCAATTATAAACCGTCATATCCACATTGTGAGCGTAAAGCCCGTAATAAGTACAGTTGTGAATACGGCTATTGTTGAGTTGCAATTGGGAAAGATTAGTCGTTTTATTGGATTGCACAACCAATCCCGACCGTGCCGAAATGATTTCAACATGATCCATGTTATACGTGCGAGGGTTATTCGTGAGTGAGTCCACTAAATAGATACCATTCCACATTCCCGCCACATAGCGATACGGGACATCCGTGAAGATATAGTCGGTTCTATCGGGCAAAAAAATCACCTTACTGGTGGTGGAACCGTGAATTTCCACGTCTCCATAGGCTATCAAAGTCGCGTCTGAGTGCATAAAAACGATGGTGCCTTCGGAAATGGACAACAAATCGTGCACAATAATCGTATCGTACAGCACATAAGGCATACTATGCGTCATGTTTAACGTACCAAATTGCTGCTTTTTTAATATGATTACGTCTTGCGAAAGTGCCTGCAAAACGACTTCCAAACGCTGATGTTGGGTTTCAATCTGTATATAATCTTCTTTCTCAAAAATGCCAGCACGACCGCTTTGGGGTTGAAAAAATTGAATAAAAATGTACAAACTATCCTTGCCTTCTATTGTTATGTTTTCAAAGTTCGATTTGCCACCCTCGCCGTCCACGTTAATGCGAAAATTCGTGCCATCTTGCAAACGAATCGACGAAATCGTAACTGCGGACGCTTGCCTATTGTGTATCTTAATCGTCATCGTGATACTCGGCACTTCACTGAATATCATCGGAAAAATCACCGTATCTGCCGATACACTCAATGCATGTTTCGTATCAAACAAATCATGCTGACAGTTGGTCAACAAGCATAACAATAAAATCGGTAATATGATTCTTCCTTTATTCAAAATTAAAAATAATTACGAGCATTTGGTTATACATTCGTGCAATGGCTTGGGTGTAAAATTCTTGTTGTTGTTGCAGTTCCGAACGCCTTTCTACGGGCATAATCACGTTATTAAAGCCCACTTGATAGCGTATTTCGGGGCATAAACGGAACCACGGCAAATAGATATTACAACCTGCCCCTACCCCCACAAAGCCGTCCAACGGTTTGGGCAAAACGGGCAACTGCCTATCGCGATACACATCATACGTCAACCCACCACCAATCGTAAAATAAGGACGGTAATTCTGTTCTCGCACAGCCGTCCATTTCACAAACAGCGGAAAATCAAGCGGCAAAGACAGCAACGAAATACGTCTTCCTCGATTGTCCGCAGGAAACGGATTACCCGATGCCGTACGATAAGTTATCGTGCGATTGCTGAAATTCAAGGCAGGCAAAAAACGCAAACTAACATATTTACCAAGACGCAAATCCGATACCAAGCCAACCGAAAAGCCAGGCAATAAGGTCTGAACACGAGCATAATACACCTCGTCATCAATCGGTTCTAAACTTTCGTCTATTCGGTAACTCATGAGGTTGATACCCAACGAAAAGCCAAAATGATACAAGCGGTTGTCAATGTAAGGATTATTTTGCGATTGATTCGGAATATCCATAGCACGCACCAACAAAGGACTAAAAGCAAGAAAAATAAGAATTTTTTTTATCGTTTGAGCAACCATTCTATTCCTTGTTTGTATCCGTCTATTCCTTTGCCCACGATGCTATGTTTACACACATCAGTCAGCAACGAAACACGACGAAAGACCTCACGAGAATAAATATCGGTTATATGCACCTCCACCACTGGCACCGCAAGCATCTCTACACAATCACGCAAAGCCACCGAAGTGTGAGCATATCCACCTGCATTCAAAACTATGCCTTCAAAAACTTTGCCATTTAGGCTTTCCAAATGGATTTTTTGTAAAAAATCAATCAAATCACCCTCGTGATTGGATTGGAAATAGTTAATCTCAACGTCAAAATGCTCCCGCAAATCTGCCAACACATCGTCCATAGATTTCCCACCATATAGACGGCTTTCCCGCAAATCTAACAGGTTGAGATTCGGACCGTTGACAATAACTATCGCCATTGCAAAAAAGGTTTAGAAACGAGAAGAACCCGTTACTTCGGCGATAAATTCGTCGTTATTTTTGGTGCGTTCCATCACCTCTTTCAGTTTTTCCATCGCCTCCACCACATTGTTCATATTAGCCAACTGCTTGCGAATCACCCACATATACGAGAGCAGATTCGGCGAAAGCAACAGGTCATCACGGCGTGTGGAAGAAGCCACCAAGTCAATGGCTGGGAAAACGCGTTTATTGCTCAAGCGACGGTCAAGTTGCAACTCCATGTTACCCGTACCTTTAAATTCCTCAAAAATCAGGTCGTCCATCTTGCTACCTGTTTCCGTCAAAGCAGTCGCAATAATGGTCAATGAACCACCACCTTCAATGTTTCGTGCTGCACCGAAGAAACGTTTGGGCTTGTGCAACGACTGGGCTTCCACACCACCCGACAGCACCTTACCACTGGACGGCGTAACCGTGTTATAAGCCCTCGCCAAACGGGTTATACTATCCAACAAAATCACCACATCGTGCCCACTTTCCACCAGACGTTTGGCTTTTTCGTGCACTATGGTAGCCACTTTAACGTGGTTGTCGGCAGGTTCGTCAAACGTAGAAGCAATCACTTCGGCATTCACACTCCGCGACATATCCGTAACCTCTTCGGGACGTTCGTCGATGAGCAAAACCATCATGTAAACCTCTGGATGATTGGCTAAAATAGCGTTCGCAATCTGTTTGAGGAGCATCGTCTTACCCGTCTTGGGTTGTGCCACAATCAAACCACGCTGACCCTTACCAATCGGACAAAACAAATCAATCACGCGGCATGAGATGGTATCTTTTACGCCCGAACAGAGATTGAATTTTTCATTCGGGAACAAAGGCACCAAGTTTTCAAACGAAATCCGCTCTTTTGCTTTTTCCACACTCAAACCATTGACCGAAATGACTTCATTCATCGGGAAATAGCGGTCATTTTCGCGGCACGGACGCAACGAGCATTCCACCGTATCGCCTGGTTTGAGCCCAAAAAGTTTGATTTGTTGGGCAGAAACGTACACATCATCGGGCGACGAAATGTAATTGTAGTCTGCCGAACGCAAGAATCCAAACCCTTCAGACATAATCTCCAAAGTACCCGTAGCATGCACGGCAGAACCTAATGCATAGCGGATTTTATTGCGTTTTTCTTCGAGCAATTTTTGTGCTTCCTGCTCTTGTGTATTTTCAACAGGTTCAGCTTCCGTTGCCGAAGTCGGATTAGTTGCAACTTCCGCTTCAACTACTTTTTCTGCCACTTTTTTCTCCATCTGTGGTGTTTCAATCACTTCTTTTTCGGATTCTTGTTGTGCTTTTGTAGTTCGCTTTCGTCCTCTTTTTGCAGGTACTGGTGCCACAACGTCTGTTGCAACGACTTCTGCTGGCACTAACTCAGAAGGAAGTTCCATTTCAATAGGTTTAATTTTGCGACTTGTAGCAGAGATACGGGTACGACGACGCACCGGTGCATCTTCTTGGGGTTTATCCGCAGAAGCACGATGGGGATTTTTTTTCGTTGGGGTTTGGGACTCAATGATTCGATAAATAATATCGTCCGCTTTCATCTCATCATCACAAACAATACCTAAAGAATTTGCCACATTCTTCAACTCCTCAAGGGACATACCCTCAAGACTAAAAACATCATATTGCATAAATAATCATGGAAAATCACTACACGAAAATAGTATTTTTTTTATAGAAAACAAAACTTTTCAATCGCTACCAATAAAACATAAAAAACATTTGTAAAACCCGTCCAAAGCATACAACGGTTGTAAACACCAGCCTCAGTAGTACGAAAAACCGTAATAAATAGTACTATCGATGGGATAAAAATCAGCAAGGCAACACTCCAACCAAAAGCCAAATAAGCAAAAATGGGTTGCAACAGAACCACCACAAACATACCCAAAATAGCGATTTTATGCCCAAAACGAACTGCAAAAGTGCGTTTGTTAAATTTTGCATCATTTTCCCTATCGCGGATATTGTTGATAGCCAACAGACACATCGAAATCAAACCATTAACGCCACCTGCAAAAAACGCCTTTTGCAAAATTGCCGTTTCCTGCGTTTGCAAATAAGCCGTTCCGCAACCCGCAACCACACCGTAAAACAGAAACACAAAAATATCACCCAGCCCCAAGTAAGCCAACGAGTAGTCGGTAGCCGTATAAAGCCACGCAAACAAAAGTGCCAACACGCCAACTATTAAGATAACCCAACCGCCTACCAGCACCAGATACGCACCCAAAAGGACACACAGAAAAACGGTTACATAAATGGCATGCAACATCTGTTTTGCCGTAACAAGCCCTTCTGCCAAAAGGCGAGGCGAGCCTGTGCGGTCATCGTCGGTGCCACGCTCAAAATCGTAGTAGTCGTTCACCAAATTACTGAGCACCTGCAAACAAACAGCACAAAATAGCGTAATAAACGCCGTTAAAAACGAAGTTATATTTGCCACCAACAAGCCCACCAAAACGGGACATGCCGAGGCAAAAAGACTGTAAGGGCGGATAATGTTCCACCAAAGTTTAATTTTTTGTAGCATAATAAAGTGTCGTTACACCAGCAGTAAGCGGCTTGTATGTTACGTTTTCGAAGCCAATATGCTGTAAAGTTTCTTGCATCTCTTCGGGAGTAAGAAAACGATTGACGCTCTCAAACAGATACTCATACGCCTGTTTATCGCCACTCAACCAACCACCAACAAGTGGCATCAGACGAGAAAAATACAACGAATAAACGCCACGAACCAACTTATTTTGAGGCATCGCAAACTCCAAAATTCGCAACTGCCCGTTGGGTTTAAGCACCCGATACATCTCTTGCAAGCCCTTGTTCAAATCCGAAAAGTTGCGAACGCCATACGCACACACCACCCCATCAAAACTATTGTCTGCAAAAGGCATATCCAATACCGAAACCTCCAACCAATCAATTGGAGCATCGGGGAATTTTTGTTTCCCAATCGCAAGCATTTCCGTTGAAATATCAACTCCCGTAATCTGTTTTGCCCGCTTTTTTTTCAATATCGCCCAACTTAAATCGCCCGTTCCAATCGCCACATCCAGCACCTTTTCACAGGGTTTGAGCGAACGTGCCAACACATTACGCCACGAGTAATCCATCCCAAACGAAAGGATGTGATTCAAACGGTCGTAACTCGGTGCTATCTTGTTAAATAATTGATTTATAGCCATTTATTGAGAAACATGCTTGCGAATTTGTCCAGCAATCAAATAAACCATCGGCGTATTGATGAGCAATTCGCAAAGGATTTTTGCACCTATTTGAATGACAATCATCGACATCACTTCCTTCATTGGCATCACACCCGTAAAGGCAATACAAACGAAAATCGTGGTATCAATCACATACGCCATTGCCGAACTGCTAATCGTACGTATCCAAAGGTATTGTGGCCAGTTGGTGTTGCGTTTTTGGAACTCTTTGATTTTTTGCAACGAGTAAGCGTTGAGCAACTCGCCTGTGGCAAAACCGACTATGGAAGCCAACATAATACGACCTTGAAAGGTAAAAAGTGTATTATAAGCCACCGCAATCCCTTCGTATTCGGGCTCAGGCGGATATGGCATCAAGGTTCCCAAAAAAGCAAAAGAACAAAAAATAATCTGTGCCCCAAGAGCCGTAAAAACAACACGCCGAGTCGTTTGGTAATTCCAAATCTCCGTGATGATATTACCCATCAAGTACGTCAGCGGATAAATAATCGTGCCTGCATCAAAAATACTAACCCCAAAGATATGAATCACCTTCACCGCCATCACATTCGCCACCAAGTAGCACGTAATCATGAAAGCGGTGAAGTAAAACAGCAATTTTTCTCGCGTCATCTTACAACCATTTAACGTACGCAAAATCCATACGGTGAGGCAGTAGTTCGTGTTTTGGGAACATCCGCAAACCTAACTTCACACCACCCGAATGACCGAAAGAATAGTTGGTTTCAAAGGTCAAAATACTACCCACTTGTTTGGTCAACTTCAATTCCTGCGTCCCAAGCAACGTCTCGCCACTAATGAGACTCGAATTGAAAGCCACCACTTCGATGCCAACGCCTGTATCTTTCAACTGATGGGTATCCAAAACGACTTTGATTGGGAAATCATCTTCCATTTTGATGTTCGTTTGTGGCATATCCACCTCAACGACCTCGATTGAATCCCAATTAGCCGCGATATTCTTCTTCCAAGCCACTATTTCCTTCGTTTTTTCGTAGTTATTGGCCATCATCAAGTTATGACGGTCACGCAATTTGTTATAGAATTTATCGTAATAATCGTCCATCATTCGTTTGGTTGTAAAACGAGGTGTGATTTGGGTTACCGATTTCTTGATTGCCTGAATCCAGTCGTGCGAATAGCCATCTTGGTTTTGGTTATAATAAAGCGGAATGATTTGATTTTCCAACATATTATATATTGTGGTAGCATCTAATTGGTCTTGATGAGCCTGATTTTCATAGACGCGTTTGTCGGTGATAGCCCAACCTGCCCCATCTACATAACCTTCATACCACCAACCATCCAAGACAGAGAAGTTAAGCACACCATTCATTTGGGCTTTTTGACCCGATGTACCCGAAGCCTCCAACGGACGAGTCGGCGTGTTGAGCCAAATATCCACACCTGAAACAAGGCGTTTTGCCAAACGCATATCGTAGTTTTCGAGGAAGATAATCTTGCCCATAAACTCTGGCATACGGCTGATTTCAATGATGCGTTTAATCAACCCTTGACCGCCACCATCAGCAGGGTGAGCCTTTCCAGCAAACAAGAACTGCACAGGGTGCTTGGGGTCGTTGACGATTTTGTCTAAACGCTTGAGGTCGGTAAAGAGCAAATGGGCTCTTTTGTAGGTTGCAAAACGGCGAGCAAAGCCGATAATCAGCGTTTTTTCGCTCATCTGTGAAGCCGCTTGGACGATACGAGCAGGGTCGCATTGTGTACGCAAAGAATCGGCAAATGCTTCGTGCAAGAAATCAATCAACTTCTTTTTCAAAGCAATACGTGTATCCCAAATCAAACGGTCGGGCAACTCGGCATATTTTTCCCACATCTTCAAGTTCGAGAGGTCAGAAATCCACTCGTGAGGGAAGTTTTCTTCATAAATCTCCTTCCATTCGTGTGCTGCCCACGTATCCATGTGAACGCCATTGGTTACGTAACCCACGTGTAATTCTTCGGGGAAATAGCCCTTCCAAACGGGTGCAAACATCTTCTGCGAAACGGCACCGTGCAATTTACTAACACCATTCGCCTCTTGGCACGTGTTCAACGCAAAAACCGACATCGAAAATTTCTCGTCGCTATCCTCAGGATTATTGCGTCCCATACCAATCAAATCGTGCCATTCGATGCCCAAACGAGCAGGATAAGAGGACATATATTTATAGAACAAATCTTCTTGGAAATAATCGTGTCCCGCAGGAACAGGCGTATGGCAAGTGTACAAGCCACTTGAACGCACTACCTCCAACGCTTCATTGAATTCCAAATGTTCTTTTTCTACCAAATCCACCATTCGTTGCAAGCCCATCAAAGCCGCATGACCCTCGTTGCAATGATATACATCTTTTTTGATGCCTAATTGATTGAGCAACAACATACCACCAATACCCAAAAGAACCTCTTGTTTGATACGATTCTCCCAATCGCCACCGTACAAATGATACGTTATGGCACGGTCCCACTCGGAGTTTTTATCAATATCCGTATCCATCAAATAGAGGGTTATACGTCCTACGCTCACTGCCCACACTTGTGCATACACCGTTCGGTTAGGGTAAGGCACCTCTAAAATGAACGGCGAACCATCGGCATTAAACATCTGACGAATGGGTAAATCGTTAAAATTCTGTATCTCATCGTTGGCTATTTGATCGCCTTCGGGGGATAAGGTCTGCTTGAAGTAACCATAACGATACAACAAACCAACAGCCACCAAATCCACATTGGAATCAGACGCTTCTTTGAGGTAATCGCCTGCCAAAACGCCCAAACCACCCGAATATATCTTCAAAATGTTGGCAATACCATATTCCATCGAAAAATACGCTACAGACGGCCTTGAAGCATCGTGTGGCACGTCCATATACGAACGAAAAGACGCATACACCTTATCCAATTTTTGCATAAATTTCTTGTCTTGTGCCAATTGTTGAATCTGTTCAGCACTCAAAGAATGTAGCAAAATAATAGGATTAGACTTCAGGGCATGCCAATTTTCCCGATCTATATTCCTAAAAAGTTCCAACGCATCAGCATTCCACACCCACCAAAGGTTATATGCTAACTCATTTAATTTTTCTAACTCTGCAGGGAACTGCATGTTCACGTTCATATAACGCCATGCAACCTCTGTCGTACGACTTGTATTAATTAACATAAGAAAATTTTGTTTTGTTTTTATTTTTCGCAAAGGTACGTATTTTCTTTCGCAAAAAAAACATTTTTTATACCTTCGTGTAAAGCAAACTAAATTTGATTATGATGAGACATCTGAATTTTTCAACAGACGTTATAGAAGAAGCAAAAGCGATTTCGTCCCACATTGAAAAACAAGAAATAAATAAACGTGATGATTTTCGTAAAATTCTCACCTTTACCATCGACCCTGCACAAGCCAAAGATTTTGATGATGCGTTATCCTTTCGGGTTTTAGAAGACGGAAAATACGAAGTAGGAGTGCATATTGCCGACGTTACACATTATGTGAAACCCAAGACACGCATAGATAAAGAGGCTTATCGCAGAGGAACTTCGGTGTATTTTGTGGACAGAGTGGTGCCGATGTTGCCCGAAAAATTGTGCAATGACGTGTGTAGTTTGATGCCCAACCAAGATAGATTATGTATGTCGGTTGTCTTTGTGGTAGATGATTTTGGGCAGGTGTATGAACATCGAATTTGTCGCACCGTGATTCATTCCGACTACCGATTTAATTACGAGCAGGTGCAGGAAATCCTCGATAAAACCGCCCAAATGAATGCGAAAGTCGATGATGCTATCTTAAAACTCCACCACATAGCCCAGATTTGGCGAAAAGAGCGTGAAGACAAAGGAGCGTTGAATTTTGTAACCAATGAGGTCTCGTTTCGCCTTTCGCCTACCAACGAACCGCTCGAAATCATTATCAATCAACCAACTACATCACATCAGTTGGTGGAAGAATGGATGCTTATGGCGAATAAAACGGTGGCAGAAACAATCGAAAATAAAGGCAGAAAAAATCATTTGCCCTTCGTCTATCGTATCCACGAAATGCCCACAGACGAGCGGCAAGAAAGTCTAAAAAAAATCGTGAAACAATTCGGCTATAAGTTCAAACCCGCACAAAAAAAGAACATTATTTGCCATAATCTCAATCAATTATTTGAGGATTGCAAGAACAAAGAAGACCACGCAATCATCGAAAAACTTATCCTTAAAACGATGGCAAAAGCCCGTTACAGCACCAAAAACATCGGTCATTACGGCTTATTATTTGCCAGTTACACGCATTTTACCTCCCCCATTCGCCGTTATCCCGATATGATGGTGCACCGATTGTTGGAAAAATATCTCTTTCATAGCACCCAACATAGTCACGAAAAAGCGTGGAAAATGACCACCAAAACGTTGGAAAAATACTGTTTCCATTGCTCCGAACAAGAACAAGTTGCGATGGATGCCGAACGAAAATCCATCAAAAATATGTACGCAAAATACTACGAAAATAAAATCGGAACGGTGGTGCAAGGTGTCATTTCGGGCATGAAAGATTTTGGGATTTTTGTGGATTTTAATGCCACGCACGCCGAAGGTTTAATCAGTATGCGATTACTCAATGAGGGTCTAACAGAGTACATTTTTGACGAAGAAGAATGCTGTATGCGAGATGCAAAAAATGGCAAAATCAAGTATGTTTTGGGGCAAGAAATGACGGTAAAAATCAAAAGTGTTACGCCCGAAAAAGGTTGGATTGACTTAGAATTGGCATAAAAATTTTCTACTTTTTTGAAATTTTTGCAATACGAAATTTCGATTTTTTTACCATAAAATTTTAACGGAATTTTCGATTTTTTGCAATCATTTTTGAACAAAATCCGTCATTTTTTATTTCTAAAAATCACAAAATTAGCAACCGAATCGAACCACTTTTACTCCCATTTTCGGGATTGGCAAAAATCATATAAACGCCCGAACTCACTCGCTTTCCGTTAGACAAACGACCATTCCAAATCGCCGTACCACCTTTGGAAGTGGTTTGATAAACCATCGCACCAGACGCATCAACCACATAAACCGTAGAGTTTTCCATCAAACCATTTATCACAATCGTGCCCTGATACGAAGGATAAACGGGATTCGGCGAAACCGTGATGTGCGAGAACGAACCCTGCCCTTCGGAGACATCATCACGATACGAAACCAAGCCCATATCCGTTCCCATAAAAACGTCTCCCGAAATAGGATTGATGCCGATAGACAAAATTCGCATGGATGGCAAAGGCGAGTTGGCAGGCGTAAAATGATAAATCGTTTGCGTCCCATCTTCCGAAACGAGATACACACCAGACGCTTCCGTACCTATCCATTTGCGATTGGCACCATCAATGGCAATCGTGTTAATCCGTTCATTATTAAGCAGATAATCTGCCAAGCCACTGTCATCATCGCGACTGATTTTAATTCGCTGGCAAGCATTGGAGCGAAGCATATTTTGAGCATTTGGCACGGTGAATAATCCCGCATCAGTCCCCACCCAAATAACGCCATTTTTGTCCTGCACCAAGCAAGGAATCGTCTGAAAAGAGAGGGTTTTGTTGTCTTGGTCAATGAAAGAAGTATGAAAAACGGCTTTGTCGTCCGATTCATCATCAAGCGTTCCCGCATCATCAAAAACGCCAATCCCCGTACAAGAACGCGTACAAGCCAACACTTTTATCTGTTCGTTATTTTTCCAAACCACCAAATCGCGTGCTCGGTCGAGATTATTGGTTGCCACATTCGAAAAAGACGCCCACGAACCATTTTTTTTAAGCACCTTCACGCCAGCCGAAGTGCCTGGATTGAGCACCCAAAGATTACGATTTTTATCCCACGCTAAACCGTCTGTCCAAGTATATTTTTCGCAAAAATTTGCTATATAAGTCAGGGGCGAATTATCACACGAATAACGGGCATAAAATTCATTATTTCGCATCTCAATCAAGCCATAACCAAAGGTCGCAATGAAAAAATGACTTGCATTGGAAGGGTCGGCAATAATGTCCACAAAATCCTCTGTATAAAGCCCTGTGCGGGACATAAAATAACCTTGACCGTAGTTTCGCCACCAACCATTTTCATAAATGCCAAAACTGCCTGCCGAGTTGTTGGAAACCGCAAAAGACGAACTATACCCACCCGAAGCCACAAAAACGCGGTTTTCCGAACAACGCACCCGAAAAGGATAGTTCGAAATCGGTCCATTGGGGAAAAACGTCTCTCGCCTTGTATTCTCATAACGCACCACACCCGAACCCGAAGTGCCTACATAGACGCTTGCAGAACGATTGTCCATCGTCAAACAACGAGCATTTAGTTCCGAAATAAACGGCACTATCGCGTTATTTTCCAAAGCAAAAACATCGCCTTTTTTGAACAAATACAATCCATCTTTTTCGCTTTGCAGGTTGTCCCAAGTCAAATCGTGCAGTTGCTCCCACGTATTCCACGAAGGTTGCCAACCATATAAAACACTGTCTTTCAACAAAAAAAGTGTATTTTTCGCCATAGATAAAGCCCGAACAGATTGATTTTCAAACGATTTATCCTGTTGCCAAAAATGATAATCCAACATATTATCCGAAAAGGCACATTTATATATTGTGCCCGAATT
>JBGUYG010000035.1:0-11566 GCA_045118535.1 Paludibacteraceae bacterium | reverse complement strand
CTTCTACATTCTGTATAACGTAGTCGCCTAATGCTTTCAAGGTTACATTACCTTTTGTTTCTTGTAGTTTTTTTAGCAAATAATAGGTAAATAGTCCGTGCTGTTGTTCGTAATTAGGATAGGCAGTTTCATCGCCTTGTGCAGCTGAAAAAACAACCATATTTCCCTTGGGTATACCCGATTTGGCTTTCAGTGCCACACCACGAGCGGAAACCAACATACCTTGTTCACGTTTAGAACCCGAAAAACAAGCATCCATAAACACCGTTATTTGTGAAGCGGGTATAGTGCCAAGCGTGGCATACAACTCATCTAATTTATACCCTGTGGTTACGTCCGTTCCCGAGCCATCAATGGGCAAAAGATAGGCTGATCTATTGGATTCATTGGGGATTCCATGCCCTGCATAATATACAATCACCTGCGATTCTTTCTGCGATTTATACCGCACTTCTGTGATCTTTTTTAACCTGCTAATCCCCTGCTTAATTTCATTGAGCGTTGCGTTAGGTATATGAAGAATGTGCTTTTCGTTGATGCCCAATGTTGTTTTACAATACTCGTAGAAGATATTACCATCGTTTTCCGCAAAACGCACAGGATCAACTCGTTTATAGTGCTCATTAGCAATAATCAATACAAAAGTGTTTTCGTTTTTTGTGTTTGTTTGGGGGATATTTTCATCAACATCTGAGATAAGATTCGTGTATATTGTACCCGTGATAGGGTCTGTGTTGTAGCCGTTGGGTTCATTCACGACAAGAGAGTATTGTATCGTACTATTTTGGATAGATTCATCGGCTTGGATAGGTATTTCAACCCATTGTCCTTGACCTGCGGGAATAGTGGGTAATGGAACGTCTTTAATGGTAAGACCATCTATTTTCCCTTTGGTAATCAAGCTTGCTATGCAATTACGAGCATCGCCTTTACCTGCATTTTTAATTTGAAACCTAATTTTACAATTTTCGTTGGCATTAATAACGCGATTCCCGTTGGGATCTTCAAACAAAGGCTTGGACACGACACGCAATCGTGGAGGAATAACCGTCTTTTGTATTCGAATGTTTACCGGTTGACTGATATTCGACTGAGCGAATAAATACACGGTCATTACGCTGACCAAAAAAGTATACACTACTCTATTCATAATCAATTATTTTTTCACGTTGTTCATTTTATAATTTTTATTCACTAATTGCTTGGATATTAAAATATTTCCAGTCCTCCCGCGATTTATATGAGCTGACTGATTGTGCAGGGACATATACGGGAATATTTTTAGGAACATAATGGAAAACATTATTACCACAAGCAGGAGGGGAAACAGCATAACATCGAATAGAAGTCAAATTCGCACAATTAACGAAGCCATAGTCGCCAATACTCCAAACAGCCTTACCTATAGTAACAGATGTTGAACTGAGACAAGATTGGAAAGCCCTTGTACCAATGGTCTGAACAGTATTGGGAATATCAATAGAAATCAAACTACCACACTCGCAGAAAGCTTTATAGCCAATGCTCTTAACACCATAGGGAATATTAATAGAAGTCAAACTACTACATTCTTGGAAAGCACAGTCTCCGATACTCGTAATACCTTCGGGAATATCAATAGACATTAAACTAGTACAACCATAAAAAACACCTTCCTCTATACTCGTAATACCTTTGGGAAGCGTAATAGAAGTCAAACTTCCACAATAATAGAAAGCATTTTCACCAATGCTCGTAACACTTTCGGGAATATCAATAGAAGTCAAACCAGAACTACTAAAAGCCCACTCTCCTATTGTTGTAACACTATTCGGGATATTAACCGAAGTCAAACCACAACCACTGAAGGCGCTGTATCCAATATACGTTAGTTCTCTATCAAATACAATTTTTCCTTGCCTATTACTAAATTCATGAGAGATGATAGAAGCTCCAAATGAATTGGTTTGTATACCATGTACAGTATAATCAGTGGTCTCTTGTAACTTTTGATATGCTGTATAGTAGATTACACGATTCGGATTTATTGTAGTAACAAAATACTTTTCTTCACCATAACTTATTCCTTTGCTATTTATAGCATACGCACGAACATAATAGGTTGTAGCATCTGCGAGGTTAGTCAGATTACAAGTAAAAGAACCCAGCCCACTGCCACTCGTAACTTTATTACTTGAAATGGTCGGATTCTTGGAAGTAGAATAACATATTCCTCGCTCGGTTACATTTTTTCCACCATCATCGGTTACCTGCCCACCACATGTTGCACTCGTGTGAGAAATATCAGTAACTTCTAAAGTAGTTACAGTTGGCTTACCACAAGTATAAACCGCTATTTCTTCCCCGTAACTCGTCCCGACACTATTCGTGGCGTACGCACGAAAATAATAGAAAACATTTTTTTCTAACTCCGTTAGGTCAATATGATAATGCCCTTGATTGTCAATAGAGCCAATTATACATGAATCATCTATTGTAACCTCTTTGTGTTTTGCAAAACAAAAACCAACCTCGGGGAAAACATTCGTTCCACGATGTTCCAATGTGCCATATAATGTAGCTGAATGCAGTGTTATATTAGAAGCCGAATCGGTACAAACCTTTGGCGTAGTGAAGGGCTTGGTCTTAAATGATTGCAAATTGGATACACAAGAACTATATTTATTCTGTACACGGCACCGAACGTAATACGTACTATTTTCCTGCAAAGCGGTCAGTATACCACTGTATTTATCTTGTAACGGTTCTCCTTCCGTTTGTTCATACGTTCTGAAGTTAGGATCCAACGAGTATTCAAAAAGAACGGTTTCAATAGTACCGTTAGCCTTTACTTCACATGTGATTTCCGTATATAAAGCATCATTTATAACGATGTTATCTATCTCCACAAAGCCCTTAGGAGCCGAATCTTCTTTCTCTATGCACGTTATGAAAGAAACAATAATGAGTAGTAAAAAAAATATTTTCTGCTTCATATCTATTTTATTTAGAACATCCAACCTATACCTGCTTCTATATCAAAATATTCAGATTTTACATTTTCCGTTTTTTGAATAAAGTTAACGCCTGCTTTGAGCGTCACACCAAAAATACTGCCTATTAAGCCCACATTAGCACTCACACCTTTATAAAATGTAGGTTTTTGTGCTATCCAATTACCATTCGTTGTTTCCCATAGCACTTGTCGCAAACCATAGCCTACGCCCGCATACAAACCAAAGGTATTAAAACGATTTTTAGAGCCATCTGCAAAGTCTATAAAATCTAATACTAACCCCGCATGTGCTACCAAAATCGAAGATTGTATACGACCCGAATAAAAAGGCGTTATTTGTTCGGCTTCTTCAATCATTTTTACGTCTTTCGGAAATTTACAATAGCTACCGTTCACAAACCAACCCACTCCCCGATAGGTCTGCCCCAACATAAAACCAAAACTCTTTTGTTCTACGGTAAACGAATGAGCCATATCTGCCGTGATAAATGTTTCTATATTCGTCTTACCACCTTGCGTGGCAGGTAAACAGTACGATTCGTAGGGACCTAATGCTCGTACATGAAAACGCACATTTTTTAACGATAAATCTTCCTTATTATATTCTTTTAACGGTGTCCAAATAATCTTTAATTTATCCCCCGAACGAATACTTTTCCCTATATCACCAGATACTTTTTCTAATTTAACAAAAGGTTCATCATCAATGGATACAAATAATTCCACATGAGATAATTTAGCTAAATCGTAGGTAATAATAATTTCTTTGCCATTCTGTCGCACACGCACATTAGAGGCATTTTCAGCCAACAAAGAAAGCGGCAACAGCAGCAAAAAAATAAAAATATATCTTCTCATGTACTTCATTTTTGTATTGTTATCGGTATTGTACGTACCACCATTTCGGGGTCTTTCATTTGACTACGCGAGAGCCATTTTTGCAAATCTTCGTAAGACAACTCGCGGGGCAGCTGCTCGTCACGGAAATTTTTTCCTGCCTGATTATCCGCCACTTTAGTAAACTTGTTCGGCGAAAAAATCACATACATTATATTGTGCTCCGAAGAACGCTCGCAATTCAACGTATATTCTTGTGCATCTTTATCATATTTAGACGAGAAAAATATATACTCTTTGTTTGCTTCTACGGACTGATAGCCCAATTGGTTATTCATGTACGGGAGCAAACAATAGGCATTTTGCTCTTCATCAACAAGATACACGCATAAACTCCCTGCCACAGGCGATGAAAATCGCAGAAATATATCATTTCCATCTCTAAATGTTACAGGCGATTCTACATCGTTCACATCTCGGATAAATTTACATTGAATATCCACTTTTTCAGCGGAATTTTTCCTCGCAAGCCCTTCCACTCGCACTTTGATAATCCAAAAACCATTTTCAAATTTCTTTTCCAACACTTGTTCTTTGGTTGTTTCTATCCATTCTCCCCGCACAGCGATTTCTCCCGTTGACAATACATTCACTTCTGATTTTACCTCTTTTCCTTCTTGGCGATTTTTTACGAATGTACTTGAGACACTTGACACATCGCTTCCGAATTGGTCTTCCAATGCCTGTTGTTTCGCTCTCTTAATGGCAGTGTTTTGTGCTTCTTTGGGTGTTTCATTCGGATTACTGGACACATATTTATAAACAGCCGAGACACGAACTATATCGCCCGCAAAACACAATGCCACAGCGTTTACAAATAATAATGAGAAAAATATCCGCTTCATATCCTTAAAATTAGTAAGTATAGGTGGTAATCAGCCACCTATACCTTGATAGATGTATTAGAAACCAAGCAATTTATCCAATTTCTTGTGGAGGTCATTGCCCAAGTAGCAGTTTATTCATCTCTTTGCTTAGTTCTTGACCTTCTTTCAGTAACTCATCACGCAATGATTTTTTTGCACCATCCAATGCTTTTTTCTCATTATATGCAATTGTGAGTCGTACTCTATAGTTTTTATTACGTAATATTTGATAGCATTCAACGATAATATTCACTCTACTAATTGTGTTGGTTATCCATTGTGTACTTCCCATCACTGTTTTAAGAGCAGTAGCTGCTTCATCTTTTGGTAATTCACCACCTCCTTGTAAATTACCTCCTGCTGTGGTGATTTGATTAGCAACAGTCGTTTGGATTTGTTGTGCTAATTCATTGATAGCCAACGTCAATGCTTGCATTTTTGCTCCATCATAATTTTCTCCAATTGACATCTGGCCAGCAAAAATCCATTTTTTTTCACCTTCGTCATTCTTTTCTTTTCGCATGCGATATTCTTCTTCTAATTGCATTTCCAATGGTAATACGCCAGGAGCTACTGCCCAAGGTATTTTGTCAGTATTTCCAGCATCTTTACCGCTTTTCATTAGTTTTGCTTCTTTTTTTGCTCTTTTCGCAAAGTCATCAGCTGCATAAACAGAACTCATTGCAACAATTACGGCCATTGCTACCATCATTAATTTTTTCATTGTTCTAAAAATTTACTTTTTGCCTACTCATTTATGGCTTTTCGGCTTACTCCATTTATGTTTTCGTTTTTTTCGCATACATATACACAAAAAAAACGCAGACCTCACCATTGTTTACTTACAATTGGAGGCCTTCGCATTGCCTAATAGTTCAAATAAACAACAGGAAACCTACGCTGATATGACAACGCTTTGCCGAGAACGACACAAGCGGGTAACGTCATACCCATAGGCATCTACTGCTACTTTGGTTTTGAACTATAATTTGGTGAAGTTGCGAAGTTCCCAATTGTCAAACACAAAGCGTCAATAAACGCTATTCAATATGTCAAAAAATCCACCCTATACGAAGAGACACTTCCCTCCAGCGTAGATTTTGATTGCAAAGATATGCTTTTTATTTAATACGTACAAACTTTTCGGGGAGATTTTTCAAAAAAGCCCATAAAAAGAAACAACGCCCAAACATAGAGCGTTGCTTTTCAATTTTTAATGTATAGAACACTGCCTTCGTACAAATTTTTACTTATACAAATAATACTTACTACTTTCTTGGCGATATTTTTCTACGTCTTTATACCAATAGTCTTTCACCTCGTCCCAACGATAATTTTTGCTGAAATGCTCTCGGATGTAGCCCGTGCCACACGCGAGGTCAAACATTCGGAACTTACCACCATTGGTCTTTTCAAATATATTTTCTTCGGGATAGAGCCGCATCAACTCTTGGATAATCAAGAAATTAAGGTCGGTGAGTTGCACTTTTTCAAAATCCGTGATGTGAATCTGTATGCCTTCCAAAGTCGTACCAGCACCTTTGGAGAAAAATGGGTTGTAATGCAACGGTCTAAACACCACGCCGGGCAGGTTCAAGTCATTCATCGCCTTCGCAAACTCGCCCGCATCCTTTATCCAAGCCGCACCCAAAATCTCAAAGGGCAACGTGTACCCCACGCCATTATTGAAGCAGTCAAAATCCCCCAACATCCCCGTTGCAGGATAGAAGAAACACGTCTTCCAATGCGGAATATGCGGCGATGCAATCACCCACTCCAAGCCCGTCTTGTCCCACGTCATGTCGCGTGTCCAACCCTCCATCGGAATAACCGTCAAGTGGCACGGCGTATCCCTCTTGGCATTCAGATACAGAGCCAACTCGCCACACGTCTGACCATAGATGTACGGAATGGGAAACAAACTGATAAAACTCACATAGCCCTCTTCCACCAAACAACCCTCTATTCGCTTGCCTCCCAACGGATTGGGACGGTCTAACACAACCAACTCTTTGTTGTTTTCGGCACACGCCTCCATCAGTTTGCCCATCGTGGAGATGAACGTGTAACTGCGAGAGCCGTTATCTTGTATGTCGTACACCATCACATCAATGCCTTTGAGCATCTCGGGCGAGGGTTTGAGCGATTTGCCAAATAATGAATACATCGTTATGCCCGTTTGTTCATCGGCTTCCGTCTCTATCTCGTCGCCTGCATAGATATTGCCTCGCACACCGTGTTCGGGACCGTATAAAGCCACCAAATTAACGTTCGGGGCTTCGTTCAAAATATCTATCGTTGCCTTCAAGTCGCGATTCACACCTGTCGGGTTCGTACACAAACCCACGCGTTTGCCTTCCAACACCTTGAAATTCTGCTCTATCAACACATCAATGCCCGTTTTAACAATCGGTTTTTTCGTGTTTTGCGTGCTTTGCGAATTACAACAACTGCACAGAACCCATGCAGTACAAAAGAGAATCAAATGTATTTTTTTCATAACTAAATTAGTTAAATCGGTTTGCCAAAGATTGTTCGTCCAACAAAATCATCACTTTTTTGCCGTCTGGCGTGCGTTGATTTTCCTCCAAGTTAAACAACATCTGCAAAATCTCCTCTTTCTCCTCACGCGACAAGATTCGATTGCGTTCCACTGCCACTTTTTGTGCCAACGACAACGCTATGATTTGCTGGCTATCACGCACCGAAAACGGCTTCTGTTCCCACGAAGAAAGCATATTTTTGATGGTATTTTCTATTTGCGAGGCATCTAAAACGTACGGAATGCCTTGTATGGTAAACTCGTTTTTGTTCGTTTGCTCAATCATAAAGCCCACATCACGCAACTCGGGCAACATATTGTACATCAAAATCGTCTCGTCAGGCGTCAATTCAATCACTTCGGGGAACAACAACGACTGCGATTTGGCTGGCATATCGGTCAGATTGAGCAAAAATTGATGGTACAAAACGCACACATGAGCCCTGTATTGGTCGATAATAAGCATTCCTTTTTCGGTCGGGAAATAGATGTAACCCAAATGCGAAAAGGTGGAATTGATGTCTAAATCATCAAAATCCCACAATTTTCCCATCAAATCGGTGGGCTCCGATGGCGGTGTATTCATAGTTTTTTGGGGCAAATTTTCATCTAATAACGAAATATATTCTTTGATTTCCTTCTTTTGGAAAGGATTATATTTTGTGTCCACAATCACGTTCGGACGAGCGGGTGGAGTGCTATTCTTAGGCGTAGGATAAACAGGCGGATTGTCATAATCCATCACCGAAACCATCGTAAACTTGCCCAAAGCCTCGCGTGCCGTTGCCAAAAGGATTTGGAAAATCTCCTGCTCGTTTTCAAATTTAATTTCTGTTTTAGTCGGGTGAATGTTCACGTCTATTGCATTGGCTGGCACGTCAAAATAGATGAAATAAGACGGTGTTTGGTCGGGTGTAAGCATTTTGCTGTACGCTTCCATGATCGCTTTATGGAAGTACGGATGTCGCATATAACGTCCATTGACAAAGAAGTACTGCTGGGCTATTTTAGTGGCATTTTCGGGTACGAGCAAAAAGCCGTGAATCTTAATCAGTTCGGTTTCAACGTTACAAGACACAAACTTCTCTACATACACATTCTTTTTTCCACCAAAGATACTTTCAATTCGCTGTTTTTCGGACTGTGGCTTGAGGTCAAAAAGGATTTCATCGTCCACCACAAACGTAAATTGCACCTCAGGATGCACCAACACGATGCGATAAAACTCCGTCAGCAGGTTACGCAACTCGGTTTGGTTGGATTTGAGGAATTTTCGCCGAACAGGGATGTTGTAAAAAAGGTCTTTTATCTTAAAATTCGTGCCGTCAGGGCAACTGCAAACCTCCTGCTTAACCACCTCCGAACCCGCTATTTCGATGTACGTTCCCACTTGTGCATCGGCTTGTTTGGTGGTCATTTCCACATGTGCAACCGCACAAATTGAAGCCAACGCTTCGCCCCGAAAACCCATCGTATGCAAGTCAAAAAGGTCTTTGGCTTGGGTTATCTTGGACGTTGCGTGCCGTTCAAAAGCCATTCGAGCATCTGTTTCGCTCATTCCACGCCCATTATCTATCACTTGCAAAAGTGTCCTTCCTGCATCACGAATAATAATCTGAATGCGTGTCGCACCTGCATCAAGCGAGTTCTCCACCAATTCTTTCAAACACGAAGCCGGACGCTGAATCACTTCACCAGCGGCTATCTGGTTGGCAACACTATCGGGTAACAAGCGAATAATATCCATAAATCTACCATTTATAAAACGTAATAAGTCAAAAAAAGTAGCAAAATCAAAAGTGCAACATAAAACACCAATTTACTTTGGCGTGCTTGCTTTTGACTGCTCATATTTTTTTCGTGCATTTCTCTAAACGCACCACGATGCATATTATGCCGTTCTTTGCGTTTCTCTTTTTGTGGGTCATAGTAAATAGGACGATAATCCCACTCTCTTGGCTTATTTACTTTCGGAAATAATATGCTCATTGTGTCTTGTTTTTTAAGGTTAATCACCACAAAATAAATATAAAGCCACCTTTTTTACAGATGGCTTTACAGTATCAAAAATGTACAAAATTAGTGAAGGATTGCTTGGAAATCGTCATCTTCTGCAAATTTTGCAAATTCAATATCTTTTTTCACTTTTTCTTTGAATTTTACGTCTTTTTCAATAGCGACTTGCAAACCTTCCAACACTAAATCTTTATCATTCGTTCTGGCACCTATGATGGCTTTGAGATATGCGGTTGTTGCATTAGGACGATCTACAAGTTCCAACGTTTCACGAGCCGCAGCATAATCTTCATTGATGATGTATTGCACTGCTGCACTATTGGAAGGAGTCTCTCCGTATGCTTGTTGTGCTTCTGCATACTCGCCACGTAACGTATGAATTGTACCTTTAACCGTATTATAATCGCCCGTTGTACCTGCAGATTTACCTAAATAAATCTCTGCTTGCTCAATATCACCAAACACCAATGTTACCAAGGCAAGATTGAAGTTCACGTCTGCATCACCTTCATTGAGTTCAAAGGCTTGAAGAAGGCTACGATTGGCTTCTTCATAATGACCACGCTCAAATTCAATTTTTCCTATATTATTGAAAGCACGGTAATCCATCGGATAAAGTTCAGTCGCTTTGAGGTAATATGCTACTTGCATATCAACGTCTTCAAACAACATTGCACCGTATAACAACTCTTCTACAGTCAACGAATCTGCGTTGGACATGAACAATTCTTTTATTTCGTCATCTGATTTGCCAACAATATCCAATGTCAATTTCAATTTACTTCTTCTCAATGCTGGCAAAATTTCTTCTGCAATTTTCTTGTACACGGCTGCCAAATTCTTGATTTGTTGTTCACGTTCTTCGGGGTCGTTGTACATAGAAAGCACACGCAAAACCAATTCTTTATCTTCCAAAGTCGATTGTTCCATACTTTTACGGAAACCTTCCCAGTCTTCGGCTGTAATCTCGCCTCCGATTTGGGCTTCCAATTTATTCTTGGAAAGTTCTTTGGACATAAAAATTTGTGTATTCTTTTGTCTTTCTGTCGCCAAACGTGTATTCAATTTTTCACTTCCTTCTGGCGAAGCATAACCTGAGATTTCAAATGTATTAACACGTATTTTATCATTTCCTTTTGCACTTTGCAACACCTCCCGAATACGCATAATACCCTGATTTTTGAGTTCAGAATCACGCAAAGTAGACTGTTGAATTAAAAACTTAATATCCGCTTCTTGCATCTCTTGCATTACACGCTGAAATTTATCAGGTGCAAGCACATCTTCTAAATGAGACACTTCAGCCAAATTTTGGGTTACGATTATACCATCGGCAATTTTTACGTCAGGCATTGGCACTTCTTTGCCATTATTCACTGCCTTAAAACGCAAATACAACTCTGACCTTTCCATTTCAGGAACATAATCAAACGAAGCCTCAAGCGTAAACGTTCCTCCTTGCTTGAAATATACCACTTCGCCATTTTCTTTGGCTTTTTCACCTACGAACACTTTCGATTCCGCTACTGCTTCTCCTCCTTCGTATTTCAAAACAGGTGTGATCGTGAGAATACTTTTTTTGCCAAAAGCTTTTACCGGAAAAGTTCCAGCAATTTCACAATCCACTTTATTTCCAACTAACACAAGTGGATTCGGATTAACTCCAATACCTTCTGGCTGCTTTATATTGCCATTACAAGAGATACAAACTAAGCCAACAAAGAGTACTAATAACAGAAATAAATTCTTTTTCATATATTGCAAATAAAAATTTTTACACATTTTTCTGCGAAAATAAACAAAATCAAAGAAATAAACAAAAAAAATATACATAATTACATTTTTCAGACCTTCGAAGTTTTTCCCTTTGTAAATGCCACTCTGCATGTGAATTTAAGCATAAGATTTAAAATCTTTTTTAGACTTATGCTTCATTTTGTGCTACGTCTTCGATTAATTTTATATTTTTTACTAAAAACTTGGTCGTCAAAAATGTTCAAATCGGTGATTCCGTTTCAGCAACATAATATGCTATTCTGTTTTACGTGGTAATTTTGAAGATGGCATCCTTTTTCACTCCGAAAACTCCATCAAATACGCCTTGATGAAGTCGTCAATATCGCCGTCCATAACTGCTCCCACGTTCGATGTTTGGTAGTTGGTGCGGTGGTCTTTGACGCGTCTATCATCAAACACATACGACCGAATCTGACTTCCCCACTCTATTTTTTTCTTGCTCGCCTCAATCGC
>JBGUYG010000034.1:0-5891 GCA_045118535.1 Paludibacteraceae bacterium | reverse complement strand
ATACAGTATGCTTTGACGTATCCCGACCGTTTGCCGTGTGAGCAAGAGGAGTTGGATTTGGCACACATGGCGACTTTGTCGTTTGATCGACCCGACATGGAGGCTTTCCCGTGCTTGCAATTGGCGTTTGAAGCCATCAAAAAAGGTGGAAATATGCCGTGCATCCTCAATGCTGCCAATGAGGTGGTGAACCGTGCGTTTATCGAAAATCGTTGCACGTTTTACCAAATGAGCGATGCCATCCAACAAACCATGCAACAAGCAACGTGGATAGAAAAACCAACCTTGGAAGACTATTTGCACTCTGATAAAGAGGCACGAAATATAACAGAAAATCTCATAAAATCAACTAAATAAATGGATAGAAATTCAGTAGTCGGCTATGTTTTAATAGCTATCGTTTTAGTAACTTTTTATTTAATCAATCGTCCAAGTGCCGAACAAATCGCTGAACAAGCACGTATTCGCGACTCTATCGCGTATATGCAACAGTTGGATTTGCAGATGGCAGAGTTGGAAAAACAGGCGGAACAACAACGCCAAGATAGTATCCAAATGAGTATGCCACAACGTCAAGAGGAGTTTAAGGTGTTAGAAAATGAGGTGTTGAAGCTCACGTTTAGCAACAAAGGTGGAAAAATCTACAAAGCAGAGTTGAAAAATTATCAGCGTTTTGGCGATTCTATCAATCCGCTGTGCCTTTTCGAAGGCGATGAATACAGGATAAGTTACACGTTTATCACCAAAAATAATCATCGTATCGAGACCGACAAAACCTATTTTGACTATGTTGCAACCGATAATCCGTACCAATGTATTGCACGGTTGCCGTTGGATAGTACGGCGTGGATAGACTTCGTTTATACGATGAAAGAAAACGATTATATGATTGATTTTCAAATCGTTCCGCACAATACACGCGAGGCGTTGGCACAAAACATCAATTATATGCCGATTCTTTGGGAACAAGACATTCCGCAGCAGGAAAAAGGACGGAAATTTGAGGAGCGATATGCCCGATTGCAGTATATGTTTTCGGGAAATGATATGGAAACGCTGAGCGAAAGCAAGGCTGTAAATAAACGCGAAAGCGGACATATCAAGTGGATTGCGTACAAAGACCAGTTTTTCGCAACGGTGATGATTGCACAAGAGTCGTTCCAAAGTCCGACCTTTGAATCGCAACCCCAAAACCGTATAAGTGGCTATATCAAGCATTATCAAACCACTACCCAAACCAATTTTGACCCCTCTGGGAACAAGTCAACCAATTTTCGGTATTACTTGGGTCCCAACCACTACAACACGTTGCGGGCATACGATAATGGCGTTGAAAAGAACGACCGTTTGTACCTCAAAGAGCTTGTTCCGCTGGGTTGGAAAATGGTAAGTTGGATCAATAAAGTGTTCGTGATTCCTTTGTTTGATTTGCTTTCGGCACGGAAACTCAACATCGGTTTGATTATTCTTTTGATAACGATTGCCATTAAACTCATCATCTTGCCTTTCGTGTTTGCAAGTTACAAGTCGTCGGCTAAAATGCGTGTTCTCAAGCCACAAATTGACGAAATCAATGAGAAGTATCCTCCCGAAAAGATGCAAGAAAGGCAGCAAGCAACGATGGCTTTGTACAATAGAGCGGGCGTTAATCCGATGTCGGGTTGTTTGCCTTTGCTGTTCCAAATGCCCGTTGTGATGGCAGTTTTCTGGTTCTTCCCGACGGCTATTGAACTTCGCGGACAGAGTTTTTTGTGGGCAGAAGATTTGAGTACCTACGATACTATTTTGTCGTGGAATACTGCTATTCCTTTGTTGGGCGACCACCTTTCGCTGTTCTGTTTGCTGATGACGGTAGTAAACATCGCCTACACATACATCAATATGCAATCGCAATCGATGGGCAACGATATGAAAGTGATGAAGTGGATGATGTATTTTATGCCGTTTATGTTCCTCTTTATCTTCAACGATTACCCCGCAGGACTCTCTTTTTACTACTTTGTTAGTTTGTTGTTGACGATTATTCAGACGATGATGTTCCGTTTGGCGATTGACGATAAAAAGTTGTTGGAGCAGATGGAAAAGAACGCTCAAAAGAACGTTGGCAAGAAGAAAAGCGGTTGGATGGAGCGTTTGGAGAAGATGCAACGCGAGCAACAACAGATGATGCGTGAGAACGCCAAAAAGAATAGACGATAGTGCAATGAAAGTGGTGGCTTTAGGAGCAGGCAACGTGGCATATAGTTTGTGCCACGTGCTTTTGCAACACCAAATCGAAATTGTGCAAATCTATAGTCGCACCTTGCTTTCTGCACACGCTTTGCAGGATTTTTTAGGGCAAGAAATTCCGTGTGTTAATGATTTAAAAAAGGTTGTTTCGGATGCCGATTTGTATATCTATGCTTTGAAGGACGATTGTTTGCAAAGTGTTATCTCTCAAATAGTTACGAACGAACAGGCGTGGCATATACATACGTCTGGTGGGGTAGGTTTGGAGGTTTTTGAGGGCAAAAAACACTACGGCGTACTGTATCCTTTCCAAACTTTTAGCAAAGCAAAACCGATAACCGATTGGCGTGAAATTCCGCTTTTTGTTGTTATGAATGCCGAAAAAGTGGACGATTCGCATTTCTTGGTTCGGTTGGCTCGTTCGTTGTCGTCTCAGGTTTTGGTTGTGCAGTCCGAAGAGTTGGAAAAGTTGCATATTGCAGGCGTTTTTGCTAATAATTTTACGAATTATATGTATTGTTGTGCCAAGCAAGTGTTGGATTCGACTTCCATTCCGTTTTCGGTTTTAATCCCTTTGATACAGCAAACGGCTCAAAAAATACAAACTCTTTCGCCCCAAGAAGCCCAAACTGGACCTGCCATACGCAACGATAAAACGGTGATTAAAAAGGAATTAAACATTTTGCAATCCACCGACGCGACGCTCACCGATATTTATCGTCTGTTGACCGAAGCGATTGTGAAAAATGGGTAAAAGTGTACCTTTTCAAATATGAAGACAAAATGAAACTTTGCCGATTTTTGTACTTTTAAAAATCAAAAGTCCAAAAAAACTTGCATTCCCTTCTGCCTTATAGTTTCATTTGTTGTTTGTATAATTTTCTTAAATTTTATTCGTATTCGTGTTTATTTGCGAGATTGTTATTTAGCGGAAACTTTATTTGATTTGGTGTATAGTAACTCATCGGTGAGATTCAAAATACAATTAAATTCTGAGCTATAATTATTGCTCATTGATTCTATCGTCCAATAGTTTTTATCGTTAAAAATGGCGGAATTATTGTCCCAATCCGCAAGCGTATCGCCCTCAAGAGTCGTGAGAACTAACCTTTTCTCGCCTTTCGCAATGCAAGATGAAAAAACATCGTACGGCTTATTCTTTTCTATCGGTTCCATAGGAAAAAGGTTTGAAATCATAACGATTGCGTGCGGAAATACGTTTTGCATAGTGATAGAATCGTAGGGCGTCTCGAAATGAATGTTGAGCGTATCCGAAACATCCATTTGAATCCAAAAATTAGTCTGCACACTCGGTCCCTCATCGCCACAATGAAAACATAGCAAACTACAACAAATTGTTAGAAAACATAGATACTTTAAACTCTTTTTCATCTTAATTATTTTTTTATGGATACTTTTTCATTTGAGTTGCAACACTTCGTCGGTGAGATTTAAAGTACAATAAAACTTCCCCACTCCCATTGATTCTATCGTCCAATATTCTTTCTCGTTGAAAACGACGGAATTTTTATCCCAATTTGCAAGTGTATCGCCCGCAAGAGTCGTAATAACGAGCCGTTTTTTGCGTAACTCTTTTACGATAGCCGAATAAAAAAAGTCATTTGTGCTTTTTACAAAAGAACACGTGTAAAATTGATATTCTGCCATGGGATATACGTTATACAGATTTACATCGTGCCTTGAATCATTGAAATCGTAAGTTGTGAAATAGATATTTACGGCTTTCGAAAGATTAGTTTTGATTCCCAAATCTACATGTGTCCAATTTACATATTCCACTTCGCCACACGCCTGCAACAAAATGTTGCAACAAACTATTAAAAATATCCCATAGGTTAGTTTTTTCATTGTTATAAGAAATTATTTTCGTTCTAAAACTTCATCTGTAAGGTTTAATATATAGGTATACGTCGTTTGGTATGGCTGTAATCCGACAATTTTTGTCCAATACTTTTCGTCAAACAAAAGGGCGGAAGTGTCGTTCCAATTGGCAATCATTTTTCCTGACAATGTCATCACAGTAAGGTTTTTATCTGATAAGTCTTGTGCAAAAATGTAGTGTAGTGCATCTTGCCCATTAAAATGGTCTTTTGACGAGGTGGCGGAATAATAAAAGCCCCTTATCAAGCTCCCATCGCCAGGGTGTATCGCTTGTGTCATTTGCAATTGAAGAAAATCGGAGACATTGTCTTGATGCAAAAAACGCACTTCTTTGTTTTCTCGATACGAAAAACGCACCTCTATGGTGTCTTGTGTGTAGTTCTGCACATTAAAATACACGTGCGTATAGTATTCCTCGTCTTCGCCACACTGAATAAACATAAAACCAATCGCCAAAAGCACCAACAAACGGGCGGTTTTTCGAAAAAATAAATTTTTATTTTTCATCACGTTAGTATACTTCTCTCTGCAAAGATACTACTTTTTCGTCAAAACACGTTACGTTTCATTATCTATGGGCGAAATTACGAAAAAAAATGCAATGTCTCAAAATAAAACAATAGATTCTGTATAAATGAAGGAAAAAGGATAAACTTTCATCAACAATCATATTATTTCAAAGTTGCTAAAAAAAAAGCCCTCCACAAATTTTATTTTTTTCGGAGGGCAATTTTGTTCTCACCTTTTTGACAAAACTAATTTCGCCAGCGATTACAACTTCGGACCTGCTTTTACAAGTGCCTTGCCTGCGTCGTTGGTGGTGTATTTCTCAAAGTTTTTGATGAAGCGACCTGCTAAATCTTTGGCTTTGGTTTCCCACTCGGAAGCGTTTTCGTACGTGTCGCGAGGGTCAAGGATGGCAGGATTAACCTTAGGCAGTGCCGTCGGAACCTCGAAGTCGAAGTAAGGAATCTTCTTCGTTTCTGCCTTCAAAATGGAGCCTTCCAAAATAGCGTCAATGATACCACGCGTGTCAGGAATCGAGATACGTTTGCCCGTACCGTTCCAGCCCGTGTTTACCAAGTATGCTTTCGCACCCGATTGTTTCATCCGCTTAACGAGTTCTTCCGCGTATTTAGTCGGGTGGAGTTCCAAGAAAGCTTGACCGAAGCATGCCGAAAAAGTCGGAGTGGGTTCGGTGATTCCACGCTCTGTACCAGCCAATTTAGCCGTGAAACCCGACAAGAAATAGTATTGGGTTTGTTCGGGAATATCAGACCGATGCCGGGCCGGCTGATTATGTGTTGTTTGTCAATCGCAAGCCCGTGGGCATTATCGAGGCGAAGCACGAGGAGGAAGCCGTCAATATCACGGTGGTTGAAGAACAGTCTGTGCGCTATGCCAATGCGAAACTGAAATACCTGAACAATGAGCCGCTGAACTACATTATGAAACGACAGCCAAGTGTGCATTTCCACCATTCAGCGGCTCTATTCCATCCTGAAAGGTGAAGAGCTGGACGAATCAGCCGAAACCGACAATCCAAACGAATCGTCGTGGATGCAGCAAAAGATGCGAGAACAGCAAGCCATCCCCGTGGAATACACGCCGAAAGTGCCCATCGAACAGTTTGATTTTGTGGTGATTGACGAGTGCCACCGAAGCATTTACAACCTTTGGAAGCAAGTCCTTGATTATTTCGATGCTTTCCTCATCGGCTTGACCGCCACGCCCGACAAACGCACTTTCGGTTTCTTCAA
>JBGUYG010000033.1:0-20957 GCA_045118535.1 Paludibacteraceae bacterium | reverse complement strand
TCGCCATAATCACAAAGCGACAGGGTGTTCCACTGCTGTTTGATGACGTTCTCGGCGTATTTAAAATAGTGTTTTTTCATAGTATTTTATTGTATCATTTTCAAAAATTATACCCAACCGAAATCGAAAAAATCCGCGAGGCAATCATATAGATAAAATCCTCGTTTTGGAAGGCATTCAAAGCCCCCAGTTCCAAGCCAACAAACCAATGATTCTTGCCCGCTTTCATCCCCAACAAAGTCAAGTTAAAAGCCATTGAAGTAGCAGTCGTGCGGTCATACATATCACGCTCCGTGCCACCATTGATATTCACGCCAA
Organism: Paludibacteraceae bacterium; assembly: GCA_045118535.1. GTDB lineage: Bacteria > Bacteroidota > Bacteroidia > Bacteroidales > Paludibacteraceae > Colicola. The sequence goes on along the minus strand of JBGUYG010000033.1, from coordinate 20,639 downwards.
AACCAAAGGCAGAGTACAGATTGAGGTAAGGATGATGAAAATAAGTGGCTCGTATCGTAGGCAAAAAAGTGAGGTTGTAAAAGTGCTGTTTTTCTTGCCGAGGACCTGTGGTGAAGTACATTCCAAGCGATGTCAAATGCCACGCCACCCGCTCATAATCCACTTGAAGTCCCGTTGAAAGCCAATTAAAAAGGCGATATTGGTATTCGGCAAAGATATGACCCGTGTACTTGACTTTGTAACGGTAGTTGTTTTTCGGCCACATCAGCGTTTCAAAAATCATATCACCGTATCCCACACGGAACTCGTGCTGCATTGTTTCGCCTTGCTCACGCGTCAAAGCATTCACATTCGTGACGCTCACCAACACACTGATTAAGATGATTATATGCTTCTTACCGACCATTTTTCAATCTAACTCCCGTAAAACTTTCAAGATAAACGAGGCTCCTGCTTGGCTATGCTCACCATAATTGCCAAAATCGTAGGTGATGTGAGGACGATCGCCAAACTGTTCTCGCATTCGCTCACTGTTGACAAACGGCACGCACTTGTCGGTTTTGGAATGGTACATAAACAGTGGGGCTTGCGGAATAAAATCGGCAGGAATGCTATTTTTCATAAATGCAGCATACAATCGTTGCGTTTCGGGGTTCGTTTTGTCGCGTGCTTGTTCGGTGAGCATTGCACTGACTTTGGTCGTTCCAATTTTGGCTGCGATTTCGTTGGTTGTGTAGCGTTTGGAATTAATCCATTCGTCGTAATTGGAGAGCAAGGGTTCTACGAAAAAATCTTCCATATTAAGCGGTTCGTCCATACCAACACTCATCCCTTGCACAATCATCGGCACGGCACACGGAATGGCGATTTCGTCAATTTCAATGCACTTATCGTATGTCGCGGCAATGTCGTACGGACCCGCACCCGCATAATTCTTCAAAATAGCAAACTCACCCTTGTATTCTCTGTAATTTTCGAGCAACCGTTGAACGTGCAACGTTGTCGCTCCACCTTGCGAATAGCCCACCAAAATGATGCTATCATCTTCCACTTTCAGTTTTCTTTTGGCAATAAACGGACGAATCGAAAGAGCCATATCAATCACGTTGCGTGCCGTCAAATCCGCCTGTAAATACGGGTGAATACTATCTCTTGTAACCCCATAACCGATATAATCCGCAATGACGATGCCGTAGCCTTTGCCCGCATACATTCCCTCAAAACTAAAACTCTCCGAAGGGGCTTCTGCATTGCTTGTGATGGTGAAATGGGATACGACCACGATGTTCTTGATGACCCCACTTGCAGGGTAAAAAAACTTGCCCGAAAGTGTAATCGAATCGCCTTTGAGGTTGACGCTTCGGTACGTGCCTGCCACCTCGTGTATCCGATTGGTCAGGGCTTGCGAAAGCACACCACGATACACATCATTAGTGGATAAAGGAGAGGTATATGAAGGAGCATACAACGCTGGACTATTGGATTGTGTACTGCTATAATCATCTAAATCGCGGTCTTGCTCCCTAAAAGGCGTGAAACAATTCGGATAATTTTCATAGAAAGAATAATCAATGTATTCTGCCATATATTCTGGATAACACGTGCAGAAAACAAACAAACAACTAATGCAAAAAATACTTTTTTTCATATTTTAATCCTAAAAACGATACCCCACAGACAACGAAAACATTCGCGAATTGATCATATACGTGAAACTCTTGCGGGACAAAGCATACAAACCACCTATCTCAAACGCCCCAAACCAATGTTTTGAACCCACTGCTATCCCCAAAAACGTAAATTCAAACGCGGGTGTTACCACCACATTCTTTTCGTTGTATGTATTTTTTTGTGTACAATAATTCAAATTTGCTCCCATTCCAATGCCCGAATACATATTCATAAAATTACGAAAACCATACGTAAAACGAACCGTTGACAAAAAGTTAATGTTATAAAAATACTGTTTTGTTTGCTCCAAACCCGTCCGTTTTTTGCCGTGTGCTGTCAAATCCCAACCAACCCACTCATAATCCGCTTTTCCGCCAAAAGAGAGCCAATAAAAAAGGTTAAATTGATACTCCGAGAAAAAATGCCCTGTGTAATGATAATTCGTGCGAAATTTATTGCTATGAAAAGCTGTTCGCTCAAAAAAAGCATCGCCATAACCTACACGAATCTCGTGTCTCAAATTTTCTTGCTCTACCCTACTAATTGCCAATAAATTAACACTATAAAATATCGCCAAAACAACAACTATAACCTTTTTCAACAACATAAACAAGCAAACAAATTTAAACACACGAAGGTAGTTTTTTTCTTCGTTGTAAAAAAAACATTTTTGCCAACCTAACAAAAAAAATATATCTTCGTCAAAACCTTTAATCCCAATTTGAAATGAAAAGAGATACTGTACTTTTTGATATTATTCAGCGTGAAAAAGAACGCCAAACGAGAGGCATTGAGTTGATTGCTTCCGAAAATTATGTGAGCGACCAAGTGTTAGAGGCGATGGGCTCCGTGCTTACGAATAAATATGCCGAAGGGTACCCTGGCAAACGCTACTACGGCGGTTGTGAGGTGGTAGATGAGAGCGAAAGCATCGCCCAAAGTCGGCTTAAACAGTTGTTCAATGCCGAGTATGCCAACGTCCAACCCCACTCGGGTGCACAGGCAAATATGGCAGTTTTTGTGGCTTGTTTGCAGGCTGGCGATACGTTTTTAGGACTTAATTTGAGCCACGGTGGACACCTGACACACGGCTCGCCCGTTAACTTTTCGGGTATTATGTACAACGCCTTGTCGTATAATGTGAAGGAGTCTGATGGTTTGGTGGATTATGACCAACTTGAGACGATTGCACGCGAGAAGAAGCCCAAACTGATTGTGGCAGGTGCGAGTGCGTATAGTCGCGAGTGGGATTATGCTCGCATACGCAAGGTGGCAGACGAGATTGGGGCGATTTTTATGGTGGACATGGCACATCCAGCAGGCCTGATTGCTACCCATCTGCTCAAAAACCCCGTTGAATATGCCCACATCGTTACTTCCACAACGCACAAGACGTTGCGTGGACCTCGTGGAGGCGTGATTTTGATGGGAAAAGATTTTCCAAATCCGTGGGGCAAAACGACTCCCAAAGGTGAAATAAAGATGATGTCGGCTTTGTTGGATTCTGCCGTCTTTCCTGGTACGCAAGGTGGACCGTTGGAACACGTCATTGCAGCCAAAGCAGTGGCTTTTGGAGAGGCTCTGAGCGACGATTTTGTTACCTACCAAAAACAAGTGTTGAAAAATGCCCAAACGATGGCAAAAGTGTTGGTAGAAAAGGGTTATAAAGTTATTTCGGGTGGCACGGATAACCACTCCATGTTGGTGGATTTACGCACCAAATACCCCGATTTGACGGGAAAAGTGGCTGAGCAAGCCCTCGTGAAGGCAGACATCACCACCAACAAAAACATGGTGCCGTTTGACTCTCGCAGTGCTTTTCAGACATCGGGCTTGCGTTTTGGTACGCCTGCCATCACCACACGCGGTCTCAAAGAAGATAAAATGGCTTGGATAGTGGAAATGATTGATACGGTGTTGCAAAATCCCGAATCCGAAAGCGTCATTCAAGCCGTGCGAGAAAAAGTGAACAAAGAGATGCAACAATACCCACTTTTTGCTTGGTAAAATGAAGATTGTATCCACCACAGCACTGCCTCGCGAAGGTTTTGACGAGTTGCTCAAACAGTATCCGATTGTCTTCCCAACTGCCACCTATTTTTCAGCGGAAGAAGTAACGGATTTGCTTGCTGATACCGATATTTTGATTACCACGTTTGATTATCCCATTACGGCGAAAATGCTTCAAAATGCTCCACAATTGCGGTTGATTGCCAACTTGGGAGCAGGATATAACAACATTGACATCGCCATGTGCAAAGCCCAAAATATCGTGGTAAGCAACACGCCCGAGCCCGTGATTGAACCAACAGCCGAGTTAGCGTTTGCGTTGATGCACGCCGTGGCACGCCAAACCGTCTATTTCGACAAAATAACGCGGCAAGACAAGGTACAGTTCGGTGTGATGGAAAACCTCTCGCATTCGCTTTGCTACAAAAAATTGGGTATCATTGGTATGGGACGCATCGGTCAGGCTTTGGCAAGACGGGCTTTGGCAGCGAAAATGGAGATTATTTACCACAATCGCCATCAACTTCCTGCCGAAATTGAACAAACCTATCAAGCCAAGTATGTGAGTTTGGACGAACTGTTGCAAACTGCCGATTTCGTGTCGCTGAATCTGCCGTATTTTGCTGAAAATCACCATATTATATCAGCAGAACAACTGCAAAAAATGAAACCCACCGCTTATCTAATCAACACGGCACGAGGTAAACATGTCGATGAAAAATCCCTCGTACAGGCGTTGAAAAACAAAGAAATTGCAGGAGCGGCGTTGGACGTTTTTGAAGACGAACCGCATATCAACGAGGAATTGAAGCAGATGGATAATGTGGTTTTATCGCCTCATACAGGCACCGGAACCTACGAAGGACGGGTAAAAATGTGCCAAAATGTGCAGGAAAATATCCTCTATTTTTTGAATAATGAACTTGAAAAAATGAACCTTGTAAAATAAAAATTTATGGACATAGTTGAAAGATTTATCAAATACACGGAGTTTTGTACGACCTCAGACGAGAATACAAATATGACTCCTTCCACGCCAGGTCAAATGGATTTTGCGAAGTTTTTGAAGGACGAGTTGGTGCAAATCGGCTTGCAAGAAGTAACTTTGGACAACAACGGGTATATCATGGCCACCTTACCCGCTACCAAAGAGGGCGAACCCGTCATTGGTTTTATTGCCCACATGGATACTTCGCCCGATGCGTCTGGCAAGCACGTAAAACCACGCATTGTCAAGCAATATGACGGCAATGACATTGTGTTGAACGAGGAAGAGAATATCGTTTTGCAGGTTAGCAAGTACCCCGAAATTTTGACTTATAAAGGGCAAGATATTATCGTAACCAACGGCAAAACACTGTTGGGAGCAGACGATAAAGCGGGTATTGCAGCCATTGTTTCGGCATGTGAACACCTCATCGCACACCCCGAAATCAAGCACGGGAAAATACGCGTAGGCTTCACTCCTGACGAGGAAATTGGGCGTGGTGCCGACCATTTTGACGTGAAAGCGTTTGGGGCTGATTTTGCCTATACGGTTGACGGTGGGATGATTGGCGAGTTGGAATATGAGAACTTCAACGCTGCAAGTTGTGTCATTGAAATCAACGGAATCAACGTCCACCCGGGCTACGCTTTTCATAAAATGATCAATTCGATGCGGATAGCCACGCAGTTCACTAACATGCTTCCGCGTTGGGAAACGCCCGAACACACGCAAGGTTACGAAGGTTTTTATCACTTGGTGGGGATGAACGGCACGATTGAAAAAACGACTTTGACGTATATCATTCGTGACCACGACCGTCAGCGTTTTGAGTCGCGAAAGAAGGAAATGGAGCATCTCACACGCAAAATCAACCAAGAATTTGGCGAAAATACCGCAAAAGCCACTATCAAAGACCAGTATTACAACATGAAAGAAAAAATTGAGCCCGTTATGTTCGTTGTTGAAAGGGCTATCAAAGCGATGGAAGAAGCGGAGGTAACCCCAAAAGTGAAGCCGATTCGTGGGGGTACAGACGGAGCACGTTTGTCGTTTGAAGGACTGCCCTGCCCCAACCTCTTTGCAGGAGGCGAGAACTTCCACAGTCGCTTCGAATACCTGCCGATTCCTTCGTTGCAAAAGGCGAAAGAGGTGGTGATTAACATCGCAAAAATGGTGCGGGAGTAGGTTGTAGCAGCTTAAATAGACATTGTTCCGAAGAATATGGCAACGACAAAACGCATTTTGGCCTTAGACGTATTGCGAGGCATAACGATTGCGGGGATGATTTTGGTGAATAATCCGGGTTCGTGGAGTTACATTTATACCCCTTTGCGACACGCGGAATGGAATGGTTGCACCCCTACCGACTTGGTTTTCCCATTTTTTATGTTTTGCATGGGCGTGGCGATGTATATCTCGTACAGCAAATCCAACTTTGCACTGACCAAAACGAACGTCTGGCACGCTGTTTATCGAGGTGGATTGATTATTTTGATTGGTTGGGCTTTGAGTTGGTTTGGTATGTTTTTGCGGCATATTTGTGCAGGCGATGGGCTTGTTTACTCGCTTTTTCAGTACCCTTGGGCACATCTGCGTTATTTGGGCGTTTTTCCGCGATTGGGCATTGTTAGTGGCGTTGTTGCACTACTTCTGTTGGTTTGCAAACCGAAAAATGTGCCTTGGCTGATTGCCTTGTTTTTGGTGGCATATTGCGTGTTGATTTCGCTCACCAATAGTTTTGATTTGACCCCCGACAACATTCTTGCGAGAGTAGATTTAGCCGTGTTGGGCGACGAACATATGTACCATAAAACCGCAATTATAAACGGAGAAGCCACTCGTATTGCCTTTGACCCCGAAGGGTTGCTGTCCACGATTCCGTGTTTTGCACACTGTTTGGTAGGTGTTTTGGTAGGAAAAATCCTCAAAAACGAGGCTTCAAATTGGGATAAAATGGCTCGTGTGTTACGTTTTGGGAGCATTATTCTGCTTGCTGGTTTCCTGTTGGACTACGCCTATCCCATCAATAAATCCATGTGGAGTGCGAGTTATGTGTTGGTAACGTGTGGTTTGGCTTCGTTGGTGTTGGGGATTTTGATTTGGTTGATAGACATTCGCGATGCCGAAAAATCCACTAAAACAGGCTTTCGTTGGTATAATTTCTTTGAAAGTTTCGGTGTCAATCCGCTGTTTATTTTCTGTTTATCCGCTATTTTAGTAACCGTGATGGCAGTCATAAAGTTTGATGTAGCGGGCAAAACGTATAGCCTTTGGGGTGCGTGGTACAATATGTGTATGGTGCCGTTGTTCGGTCAAACGGGCGGTTCATTGGCTTGTGCGTTGAGTTTAGTGCTTGTTATGTGGTGCATTGCCTACCCGCTGTACAAAAAAAAGATATACATTAAAATTTGATGCCACAGTACATTGCTACCATAGGTTTTTTTGATGGGGTTCATCGGGGCCATCGCTATCTGTTGGACTTTTTGAAACAAAGCAGTGATGGCTTGCAAACGGCAGTCGTAACCTTCAAAGAACATCCACAAAAAGTGCTACAAAACGCCACTGTCCCTTTGCTCACCACGCACGAGGAACGCATCAAGTTGTTGGAACAACAGAATCTTTCGTTGATTAAAATCTACCCGTTTGCCGAGATTGCCGCTTTGCGTGCAGAAGAGTTTATGAAAAAATTGCATTCGTGGGGCGTTCGGAAGTTGGTTTTGGGCTACAATCACACCTTTGGGAGCGATGGCAAAACGGCAAATTATGACGAACTTGGACGAAAAATAGGCGTTGAAATCGTGCGTTTTAACGAGTTGCAAAGCGACTTACATATCTCGTCTTCGCAGATTCGCAAGTATCTTTTGGCAGGCGACATTGAAAAAGCCAACCATTGTTTGGGCTACTCCTACACGCTCAACGGAACGGTTGTCAAAGGCTTTGGACAAGGACATACAATCGGATTTCCGACTGCAAATCTCTCCATTCCTGCCGAAAAATTACAGCCGTGTGATGGTGTTTATGCGGTGGAATGCCAACTCAACGACCAACCGCAAAAGACCTACAAAGGCATCATGAATATTGGTCAAAATCCCACTTTTGAACACAAAAAACGAAGCATCGAAATACACATAATTGATTTTAATTCAAACATTTACGACAAACAAATTACGGTGAAACTTTTGCACTACATTCGTCCTGAAAGAAAGTTTGAAAACACGGCTGAATTGAAGCAACAAATCGAAAAAGATATTGCACAAGCCATCGCAAAAATGCCAAAATGGCAGTAAAAAAACTTGGCACGGATATTGAAATTTAACAAACAGAAATAATTAAAAAATGATATAGAATATGGCAAAAATTCAACCTTTAGCAGATAGAGTTTTGGTAAAACCTATCGAAGCAGAAGAAAGAACGGTCGGTGGCATCATCATCCCCGACAATGCAAAAGAAAAACCCCTTCGTGGCACCGTCATCGCCGTTGGTAATGGCACAAAAGACGAGGCAATGGTGCTCAAAGAACATGACGAAGTGTTGTACGGAAAATACGCAGGTACCGAGATTGAATTGGACGGTGAAAAGTTCATCATTATGCGTCAATCGGACGTGCTTGCAACGATTAAATAATCTTTAAAGTTTTGAATTATGGCAAAAGAAATTACGTATAATGTAGAGGCTCGCGAAGCCCTCAAAAAAGGCGTTGACCAACTGGCTAATGCCGTTAAAGTAACCCTCGGACCGAAAGGCCGCAACGTAATCATGGATAAAAAATATGGTGCTCCACAAATCACCAAAGATGGCGTTACGGTTGCAAAAGAGATTGAATTAGACGATGCTGCCGAAAACTTGGGTGCACAACTCGTCAAAGAAGTGGCTTCTAAGACGGGTGACCAAGCAGGTGATGGTACCACAACTGCCACCGTTTTGACGCAAGCCATCGTTAATGTTGGTTTGAAAAACGTTACCGCTGGGGCTAATCCAATGGACCTCAAACGCGGTATTGACAAAGCCGTTAGTGCCGTTGTGGAAAGCATCAAAAAGCAATCGGAGGTCGTTGGAAATGACTTCAACAAGATTGAACAAGTGGCTACCGTTTCGGCAAACAACGATGCTGAAATTGGCAAATTGATTGCCGATGCAATGCGTAAAGTGTCCAAAGACGGCGTTATCACTATCGGCGAGGCAAAAGGTATTGACACAACCATTGACGTGGTGGAAGGTATGCAGTTTGACCGTGGCTATATCAGCCCATATTTCATCACAAATGCCGAAAAAATGCAGGTGGAAATGGAAAATCCATACATCCTCTTGCATGACAAAAAAATCTCCAACCTCAAGGAGTTGCTCCCTATTTTGGAACCTGCTGTGCAGTCGGGTCGTCCGCTGTTGATTGTGGCAGAAGATGTGGATAGTGAAGCATTGACCACGTTAGTTGTGAACCGTTTGCGTGCCCAATTGAAGATTTGTGCCGTTAAGGCTCCGGGCTTTGGTGACAGACGCAAAGAAATGTTGGAAGACATCGCTATTTTGACGGGTGGAACGGTTATTTCAGACGAAAAAGGCATCAAATTGGAGAGTGCTACGTTGGATATGTTGGGTACGGCTCAAAGTGTAACGGTTGACAAAGATAACACGACCATCGTGAGCGGTTCGGGCGACAAAAACGCTATCGCTCAGCGAGTTAGCCAAATCAAAGCCCAAATCGAAGCCACCAAATCCTCTTACGACAAGGAAAAACTGCAAGAGCGTTTGGCTAAATTGGCTGGTGGTGTGGCTGTATTGAACGTGGGTGCGGCTTCCGAAGTGGAAATGAAGGAAAAGAAAGACCGCGTTGACGATGCCCTTTCGGCTACTCGTGCCGCTATTGAAGAAGGTATCGTGCCAGGTGGTGGTGTGGCTTACATCCGCTCTATCGATGCTCTGAGTAGTGTTAAAGCAGAGAACGAAGACGAGAAAACAGGTATCGAAATCATCAAACGTGCTATCGAAGAGCCTTTGCGTCAGATTGTTGCCAATGCAGGCAAAGAAGGTGCTGTGGTAGTGGATAAAGTGCGTGCTGGCAAGGGTGATTTTGGTTACAATGCTCGCACGGACGTTTATGAAAACCTGCTTGCTTCGGGTGTAGTTGACCCTGCTAAGGTTACGCGTGTGGCTTTGGAAAATGCGGCTTCTATTGCGGGTATGTTCCTCACAACCGAGTGTGTCATCACCGAAAAGAAAGAAGAAAATCCCGTTCCTGCAATGCCTAACCCAGGTATGGGCGGAATGATGTAAGATGAAAAAAAAGGTGTTAGTTGCCATGTCAGGTGGCGTTGACTCCACCGTTGTAGCCCTCTTGCTCAAGCGAGAGGGTTATGATTTGGTGGGAGTTACCTTCCGAACGTATGACTCCATCAAAGAATCGTGCTTGGCGAAAGAAAAAGGGTGTTGCACCATTGAAAGCATCATGGAGGCGAAGCATACGGCAGAAAAAATCGGCTTTGAACACCATATTTTAGACCTTCGAGACACCTTTCAACAGTGTGTCATCCATAATTTTATTGACGAATATATGCACGGTCGAACCCCTAATCCGTGTGTGCTGTGCAATGAACATATCAAATGGGGCGAGTTGATACGCTTTGCGGACGAGTTGCAATGCAACTATATTGCCACTGGACACTATGCCCAAATCGTGTCTCACCAAAACTTTTTGTACCTCACCAATGCCACCGATAACCACAAAGACCAGACCTATTTTTTATGGCGATTGAACCAGCAACAGTTGGAACGAACACTCTTTCCATTGGGGACTTGGACGAAAGATAAAGTCAAAGAATATGCTACACAGGCAGGTTTTACGTTTACGGCTCAAAAGAAAGAATCGCAGGAGATTTGCTTTGTGCCACAAAATGATTACCGCACTTTTTTGCGAAGCAACGTGCCCAACTACGACCAAAAAGGGCATTTTATTCTGCAAGACGGGACGGTTGTAGGTGAGCATTTAGGGTTCCAAAATTATACCATCGGGCAACGCAAGGGGTTGGGGATAGCCTTGGGGTTCCCTGCCTACGTAACCCACATCAATGCCGAAACCAACGAGGTAACCTTGGGGCATAACGAGGATTTATTCCGCACCTCGCTGATAGCTACCAACTGCTCGGTTCGTGATTGGGATTGGTTGGCAAATGACCCGACCGTGATGGCTCGCATTCGTTATCGTTCCACGCCCGCTGAGGCACAAGTGGAAAAGATGAACGAAACAACCATTTGCCTCCATTTTGCAACGCCTGTTTGGAGCGTAACTCCTGGTCAATCCGTTGTGCTGTACAAAGACAATTTGGTGATTGGTGGTGGTTTTATTGAAAAATAATTTTTTGCCACAGATAATTTTTATAACTTTGTGTAGTTTACTATTCGTTCTCTATGGTGAATTTTGAAATCGATTCTTCTTTGGCAGATAGTGTTCATCGCCCCGAATTGGAGCGAATACTTTCTAAAAAAGAGCATATCATTTCGTGGATGCAGCGTGTTATCGGCTCCTATCATTGCAAAATTGGCTTAGTACAGTATATTTTTTGCAATGACGCTTATCTTTTAAATATCAATCGCCAATTTTTAGACCACGATTACTTTACAGACATCATCACGTTTGATTATTCTAATGTAAATATATTTGATTCGGCTTGTAAAAATAGCACGATACAAGGCGATATTTTTGTATCAATTGATACGATTTTTGCGAATGCAAAACAATTTTCTCATTCTTTCAAAGATGAGCTTTTACGTGTACTTATTCACGGTTTATTGCATCTGATGGGTCAAAAAGATAAGACCGAAGCGGATGCGATGGAAATGCAACACAAAGAAAACCAAGCCTTATCAATTATTAACGATTACAATTTATGATTTTATGAGCGTAGATTTTATTTTTTCGGCATTATTAACGTTATTGGCTGGTATCGGTATCTTTTTGATGGCGTGCCAGATTATGTCCTCGAACTTGGAAGCCGCTAGTAGTAGGCGATTGAAGATATTATTTGACAAAGTTTCGGACAATAAACTCATCGGAGTGGCTATTGGAGCCATTGGAACGGCTGCCATTCAGTCCTCTGGTGCGATGACCGTGATGGTGATTGGTTTTGTGAACGTCGGCATCATGTCCTTATCACAAGCCGCAACGATCATCTACGGTGCCAACATCGGTACGACCATCACAGCCCAAATCGTTGCACTCGGTTTGTCGGGCGATTCATTGCTGTCGTTGAGTACGGTTTTCGCTTCTTTTGCGGGTTTCGGAGCTTTTTTGTCGTTTTTTAGTAAATCGGAAAAAGTAAAAACGATTGGAGGTATCCTCATCGGCTTCGGTATGCTCTTTGTCGGCTTGACGCTTATGTCCGACTCAATGGAACATTTTGCACACATGGAATCCGTCAAACTCTTTTTGGCAAGCATCAACAATAGTATTATGCTGGTTTGTATCGGCATTATCCTCACCGCCATCATCCAGTCTTCTTCGGTGCTGACGTCTATCGCATTGACGATGATTGTAACGAACTTAATCTCGCTGGAACAAGGAATTTATTTGATTATGGGTTCGAATATCGGCTCGTGCGTGGTAGCAATCATTGCAGGTATAACGAGTGGAATAAACGCCAAACGAACCGCACTTATTCACTTGATTTTCAACTGTTTTGGTGTGATTTTATTCCTTGTGTTGGGCAGTGTGTTACGGGTTGCAAGCAATGGAACGCTCACCTTCGGAACTATTTTTGAAAAACTGTTCATCACGCCTCAAATCCAACTTGCCATGTTCCACACGTTTTTCAACCTCTTTACCGTGGCGATTATGTTACCTCTCACGTCCCTTTTGGTGCGTATCTGTATGCACATGATTCCCGACAAAGAAGCCACAGAAGAGGGTATCACGCCCCACTTCCAATTTGTGGATGAAAAGATGCTCCGTACGCCTGCCATCGCTATCCGACAAATAAAATTAGAAATCGAAAAAATGGCAGAAACGGCGATGGAAAACTACAACTTGGCGTTGGATATGATTACGACCATGAATTTTGACCAACTGGATAAATTTAACAGTAACGAGAAGCAACTTAACTTCCTCAACCGCGAATTAGTGCAGTATATAGTGCTTTTGGACGGGCAACAAGTCAACGAGGAAGACCATCAATACCTCACGTCTTCCATTCGAAGCATTGGTGATTTGGAGCGTATCGGCGACTATTCGGAGAACATAACCGAGTATGCACAGTCGTTGCGAGACGCTTCCGAGACCTTTTCGGATAACGCTATCAACAGCATCGAGGAGTTACGCCAACACATCGCCACGCTCTATGAAAAGGTGATGAAAGCCTATATTGACTTGGATATTGAGGCGTTGGACGAGGCAAATGAGATTGAAGAACAAGTGGACGACATCCGCGATAAGATGCAATCGTACTATGTGGAGCAACTATCTATGGGCTTGTGTACGGCTACGGTGGGTTCGCATTATGTGTCGTTGGCAGGCGACTCCGAGCGTATTGCCGACCACCTCATCAACGTTGCCAAAACGATTCGCAACCTCATTGATGCTCCGTACGGAGTGTAAAAAAGTAAAAATGAAAAGTGAAAGGTGAGAGGTTTTATTTCTCACCTTTCCTTTTCATGGTTTTGATGGCTGTTACTAACATGGCTATCAGCTCTGAAACGTCATTATTGAGCGAATCAAATTGTTCTTCGGAGATGATGTCGGATAATTGGAGTAGTTCAAGCCAATATTGTGTTTCGTCGGCTTCTTTCAAAGCTATGTTGAGTTTACTTATGAAGTCGACATCTGATTGGGCATTTTTGCTTTCTCGTACGTTGGCTCCAATACTTGTTCCACTACGCAAAACCTGCCTGCTAAGCACATATTCCTTTTTCTCCTCACACAGATATTGGTAAAATTTTACCATACGCACAGCAAACCTCAAACTTTTTTCGTGTAATACATTCGCTTCCTTTGCCATATTTTTCACCTTTCACTTTTCACCTTTCACCTTACTTATATCTTCTCTCTATCACGTCCCAATTTACGATTTGCCAGAGGGTTGCGAGGTGGTCGGGACGGCGATTTTGGTAATCCAAATAATAAGCGTGCTCCCAAACATCAAAGGTCAATAGTGGAGTAAGTCCGTGCTGAATCGGGTTTGCGGCATTCGACTCTTGCGTAATCACGAGCGTACCTTTGGGGTCAGCCGACAACCAAACCCAACCACTGCCAAAGAGCGTTGCACCTTGCTGTTGAAACTTCTCTTTGAACGCTTCAAACGACCCAAAATCACGCTTCAAAGCCTCTGCCAAAGCCCCTTCGGGTTGTTGCTTGGTTGGTTTAGGTGTAAACTGTGCAAAATAAAGTGCATGGTTCAAAATCTGACCTGCGTTGTTTTGAATGCCACCCGTTGACTTGCAAACAATCTCTTCCAGAGTCGCTTCTTCCAACCCACTACTCTCCAACAACCCATTCAAATTATTCACATAAGTTGCCAAATGTTTTCCATGATGAAATTCCAGCGTTTTCCTACTAATAACAGGCTCCAATGCGTCCATGGCATACGGAAGCGAAACTAATTCAAACTTTTTCATATTTTTTATGTTTTTTAGGATTCCAAACTTGATTCTTCGTCCTTATTTCTCCCCTACCAACTTCTCCAAACACTCGTGCAAGCCCTCTGTCCAGTGCGGAATCGTGGCTCCGAACGTATCTTTGTATTTTTGCTTATCCAAAACCGAATAAAACGGGCGTGGCGTGCGATATTGGTACTCCGAAGAGTGAATCGGCTTCACTTTCGCCCCAATCGGATTGTGCGGACAAAGTGCATTGTATTGCCTGAAAATCTCGTGCGTAAAATCGTACCACGAACAAATACCCTCGTTCGTAAAATGGTAGGTTCCAGCATGCCAATCCTTGCTTTCTATGGCTTGAAAAATGGCTTGGGCTAAGTGTTTGGCATACGTGGGCGTTCCGATTTGGTCAAAAACAACCCCTAATTCGCTTTTTTCCTTGCCCAACCGTAGCATCGTCTTCACAAAATTATTGCCAAACGTTGAATAAAGCCACGCCGTACGAAAAATAATCGCATTCGTCTTCGCCAAAACTTGTTCTCCAGCCCATTTGGTGCGACCGTAAGCCGTTTTGGGCGACACGCTATCCGACTCTTTGTAGGGGTAACAAGCGTCTCCCGCAAAGACATAATCCGTCGAGATATGAATCAATTTACAGCCCGTCTTTGCCAAGTTTTCAACCGCTTCGGCGTTGATTTTTTGAGCTATCGCCTCATTTTCTTCCGCTTTGTCCACATTCGTGTAAGCAGCACAATTCACAATCAAATCAACTGCGTGTTGGGCAACAAAATCGGCTACCTCTTGGGGATTAGTTATATCCAAAATATAGGCGTTATCTGATTGAATTACATCAGAATAAATATATTCGTGCTGGGTATGTTCAACCGCCAACAACCGCATTTCGTTGCCTAATTGACCGTTGCAACCTGTGATTAAAATTTTCATATCTCACTTTTTTAATTTATCGTAAACCTGCTGACGCGTTGGGTCTATGCCAATAAGCAACTCGTACACGTCCGCTTTTTCTTTGTCCGTTCCCTTGCTGAAAATGTTCACCAACTCCTCGTTTTTCGCATCCAAAAGCAAGTACACCAAGTACGAATTTTGCCTTGTGTGAAACGTCTCTTTCAACACGGGCAGTTTGCTCGCCAAGGTCTTGCGAGTGTTGGGAACATTTTGTGCCAACTGGTCTAACAAAAGCCGATGATATTCGTAAAAAAACTCTCGCAACGGCTTAAATGCTTCGTCCATAAGGTTATTGATGATGGCATAGCGGTTTTTATTGCTATCAAAAGCCCTCCAACCTGTCATCTCCGCACTCTCAAAAGTGGCTGATTGAGCCAACGAAACGATGTTTTCGCACTGCTGAAAATAGGGCGTTCCACCCAAACGAGCATACGAATCCATATCAAAACCGATAATCAACAAGCAATAGTAACTCAAAAGTGCCGACAAATTATTGTCAAAGCCAGTCGGACGGTACTCCAAACGGTCAAATTCTTCGTACTTAAACGTGAATTTATCGTCCTTAAAATTCAAAATCGGCGAAAAATAATTCGTATTGTACACGGGGCGTTTGCTCTGGCAGGTAAACTCGCACGAAAAAATGTTATCCGCAACACTCGAAACCACAATAAACATACTGCAATCAATACGTTCCGAACTCGCAAAAGTCAAATTTGTCCAATGCGTACTGTTCACAAAGTCTTGTATCGCTTGCTGCAACGTGCTAAAAACTTGCTTGTTACTGCCCTGAATCTTGTCTGAATTGACCGTTACCGAACAATTTAACTCTTGTGCATTGCCGATACACGCTACGGCAACCAACCAACCTATCAAAATGATTTTTTTCACGGAATAATGCCTTTTACGTTGCCTGTTTGGGGGTTAAAAAAGATGTGCGGAAGTGCGTTTGGAGCAAACAGCGATTGTGCCAACGGCAACGCCACCCCAAATTGAGCCAACGGAACAGTCGTTTTGACGAATTGTTTGTCGCGGTACGTTACTTTTATATCCGCATGACCCGGCAGGTTATAGAACAACTGAGACGGTTGCACACGAGGGTCTTTTTTGTCGCCATACGAGTAGGCTAAATCCTTGTTAATCTGCTGTTTGGTGATGGAAATGGCAAGGTTGATAGGCTCGCCTTTTTTGTCGGCTTCCACCACGCCCGAATTTTCTGAAAACTTAGCAATAACTGCGTTTTTTTGTGTCTCGGAAGGCGTATAGGTGATTTGTTTGAAACGCCGAATCACTTTCCGTTTACCGAGAAAAGCCTCTAAAATGATACGTTCTTGCCGCTCAAATTCTTGCAAAATCAGTTCCGTAGAGCGACCATCGGCAGGCGAATGCTCCACCTCACCACACAGCACATTCAACTTCATTTCACGAATTTGCAACAGCTGTTTGCGTGCCTCTAAAGCCAAATTATCCAAGCCCATCGAATAAAAAGTTTCACTGAACAACGGCAACACCACATTGCTCCAATCCTCTTCGGGCGTAGGAAAATTGCCATCGCTTATCCGATAGTCGGCTGCCCAAGTGTTCATCTTGGCAGTTGGTGGAACGGGCATAAAAGTCTTATCCGTGTTGTAGCCCGACAGCAAACCGTCTTCGGTAAAGTTCAAGTACTGCAACGGCAACTCATTTTGTGCCACCACTTTAATGGGACGATTATAATCCAAACGGGTCGCAATATCCTGCTGAATCCCCACTAATTTGTAGCGTGTTTTCGTTTCTTGGATAGCGTCCACGTACAAAAATTCTTTGGCATACTGTGCAAAAATTCCTTTTTGTTCAATGATTTCATCGTATTCGATAGTAAAAACGAGGTCATTGGTCGGCATATAATAAATTACTGCGGGTTCATTTAACACAATTTCCGTCTGCGAAAACCCCCAAAAACTCGCCATCAAAAGCCCAACAATACAGCCAATTTTCTTCATAATTATTGATTTTTTCGCACCAAATATATCATCGTGGGGAAATGGTCGCTATACCCGTTTTGATACACACCCGATTTATGCGTCCGCAACGGAACCCCTTTTTCGTCCCCCTCTTGCACGGTCAAAAACGGTTTGTTAAAGATTTGCGACTTCCAATACGTCCATTTACCATCCTCCAACTGGGCATTCATAAGCGGTTCGGAGATGATGATTTGGTCAAATAAATTCCACGTCCCTTGGTAGCACAACGACCCCAATCCTTTATCCAAATGCAGCCACATCGTATTGAAAAAGCCGTTTTTCTCGACTTCCTCACGCATTTTTCTCGCCCCCAGCACGTTGGCACAACTATGGTTAAACGGGTCGTCATTCATATCGCCCATGATGATGATTTTGGCATTATTTTCTTTGATGTAAATCGAGTCGCAGATACGTTTGGTGAGCATCGCAGCCGTGTCTCGTGCAACCCGTGAAGCCAACTCACCACGATACCGAGACGGCCAATGGTTGACGATGATGTGTATTTTTTCAGGATGCCCTTCCAACAAATACCCCGAAACGAGCAACTGCAAACGCCCTTTCACCTCGGTGCCGTCCGCATAATGAGCAAACAGTTCATACCCTTGCACGTTGGTGGGTTTGAAAAAATCGGGGTTATACAAAAAACCCACGTCCAACCCACGCTCATCAGGTCCTTCCAACAAAATCGGCGAATAATTACGATTATACTTCTTCAATTCCTCCACAATGTCGTTCAAACAATTCATGTTTTCCACTTCACTCAACCCCACGCAAACCGCTCCCCGAGCGTCATAATCCGTCCCAAACAACGAAATCGCATACGCCATATTGTGGATTTTATTATGATACTTTTCGGTATTCCACGCCTTGGCACTATCGGGCAGGTATTCGGCATCGTCCGTACCTTCGGCATGCAACGTATCAAAGACGTTTTCCAAGTTATAAAACGCAATACACTGCACTTGTTGCGTACTGGGTAACTCCTCATTTTGTGCCATCACAAGGGGCATCGCAGAGGAACAACAAAACACTAACAAAAATATAATCTTCTTCATCGCACCATTTTTTACAAAGGTACTTTTATTTTTTTTATTCCCAAAAATTGCGTACTTTCGTCTTGTTATTTTATAATTTATGTAATCATGTCTACTATTAACAAAGTAATTTTAATTGGTAACGTAGGAGCAGATCCAGAAGTACGCTACTTGGATCGTGGGATGGCGACAGCTAATTTTAAGGTTGCAACGACAGAACGAGGCTACGTAATGCAAAACGGAACACAAATACCAGACAGAACGGAGTGGCATAACATCGTCCTGTGGAGGAATTTGGCTGAATGGGCGGAAAAGTATGTCAAAAAAGGAATGAAACTCTACATTGAGGGTAAATTGCAGACACGCTCGTGGGAAAAAGATGGTATCCGCAAATCCAAAACAGAAATCGTGGCAGAAAACGTGCAGATTTTGTATCGTCCCGAATCGTGCCGCAATATCCGTGCAAACGAAGAGGCTGAACCACAAGAAGTTACAGACGAACAAACAGACGACACATTCGATTTTGAATTGAGTGCAGAATAAAATAATCCGTCAAAAATGAAAAGGGCTTTCGAAAAATGAAAGTCCTTTTTTTTGTTGCATATTCGAATAGGTACTTTTTTTCAAACCGCCAAATTTTAAGGTAATTTTTCGGTTACAACCGAAAAAATGCCTATGTTTTTTTCGATTTACATGTTAGTTGGGTAAAAAGAAATGAATGTCAAGCACAGAAAGAGTGCGTTATAACACTACAAAAAAATCCATCAAAATGAAAAGGGCTTTCAAAAAAATGAAAGTCCTTTTTTTTATAATAAACCATTAAAATCGTCTAAAATAGAATGGATTACAACTTATTTATTTGTCGCAACAAATTATTAAATGGACTGTAAATTCGTTCTTGGAATGCCCAATCTTCTTCTGCGTACGAAGGGTGATTAGATTGGATTACGGCAAGATTTTTTGACTTATAATAGTATAAACAAAAGCCTCCAGCATACTCTTTATCTTCTATTTTGAGAGGTTCCTCACCCGCACAATACTCTTTGGTTACAAAATTGAAAATATTTTTTCCTCCATCAAAGCACACGATAACGTTTGGGCTAAGAATGTCAATCTCTTCTATCAAAAACTTTTTATCACGTTCTAATGCCTCTTGCAATTCAGCCGAAGAAACATCTTTACCACCTGCCATTTTTTTAGTTTCAATCATTGCAAACGGCACGGTATTCCACGTTTTTTGCACTTCTCCATTCTCCATACGTTCATTGACATATTTATCATTCACGCGTTTGTTGGCTTGATTTTCCAATAAACCATAGAATACTTTGGCTATGCGTTGCATAAATTGACCTTTGAGGTTACGAGCATCATCGCTTTTAGCCCTGAGGAGCGTGCGAACATCATAACCCCAGCCGTCGGGGCAATCTTTCAACAGAAACAGAATTCTTCTTTTTGACTTCTCCCATAATTCATCTACATTGATAGAGGTGTCTTCTTTCAGTAAAA
This sequence comes from Paludibacteraceae bacterium, assembly GCA_045118535.1. GTDB lineage: Bacteria > Bacteroidota > Bacteroidia > Bacteroidales > Paludibacteraceae > Colicola. Next base: position 885 of record JBGUYG010000033.1, on the reverse strand, counting down.
GTCCATCTTCACAGAACTTTTTTTGTTCTTCTTCACTATACGTCTTTTTCCATTTTTCAAAAAGACTATTCAATTTGTCATTATACATAATTATAAAATTTAAATGGTTATTAATTATTATTTTTTATTTACTTTACTCTCTTAAAATACGTTGTCATTATCTCTTCTACCCATTCATCACCCTCTTGAACAAACCCTTTAGCTTGTATTACTAACTCGGTAGAAGTAAGTTTTATGATAGAAATAGAAAATTCATAACCCTTTTCAACTATGTCAAGACGTTCAAATTCATAATAGTCATTAAAATAACCGAAATAACAAAAGTCACGTTTACCACCAGCTTTTAGATAATCCAGAAATTCTTCAAAGGTATTACAATATGTTTCCTCATAGGGTTTGGTGCGATAATCCTCATTTTCATTGATTCCATCGACCTCTTTCCAACAACCTTCTATCCATTGAATAACGAAGTTTTTTCCTTTTAAACTCCATGTCCCATGTTCTTGACAATAGTCCTTGCTGTACCCATCATAATCTTTTATAACCCTTTCCTCTTCAAACTCATACGTTTTGTCTGCTTTTATCGTAAAAGCATAAGTCCATAAAGGCATTTCAACTGTCTCTGTACTTGGTCCTTTATTTGGTTCTTCATCGTAGCTCTCATAATGATCCTCATAGTAGTACGTACTATCATACCATTTTTCATCAAACTTCTCTGCACAGCTCACTATTTTCCACGTTCCCACAAGGTTGGCTTCGTTGATTTCAACGCTTTCGCCTGTGTCGGTTGTGTTGTCGATTTCGTCTCCTTTTTCTTCACAACCTGCAAAGCACATCATCGTGCAAGCAATTAGTAAATAAAGATATTTTTTCATTTTCTTTTTT
>JBGUYG010000032.1:0-37852 GCA_045118535.1 Paludibacteraceae bacterium | reverse complement strand
GGACAACACACGACCCATCGATACCGACTATCTTCGTTGGCTGTACACCGCTTTTACACGGGCGATAGAGAAGGTGTTTGTGGTGTTTTAATGCAAATTCTCTGCAATTTCAAAGGTTTACTATGCGACTTTAAGAAAAATTGTTGCGAAAACCTTTATTTCTGCAAAAACGAAAAATAATTCGATTATTTCAAAAAAAGTTTTTACTTTTGCAACGTTAATCCTGTCGGAAGCACACAAGCGAGGGTGGGGTTAACGAACATATAAAAAAGGCGTTACTTTACGCTTGGTTTTTGACGTTCTGAAATCTAGCAGTTTCAATGATAGTCGGAGACAAAGCAGCGGTGATGTCTACGGGGTATGTATATTCATACATATTTGCGTGGGCTTTCGACGTTGCTCGTTCTTGACTATCGGGCATGCTAGAGCCTCAGAACGTGGAACGAGTAATAGTAAGTTCCCACGTTTTTCTTTTATATGGGTTGGTAGTTTAATTTTGTTCTGTTGCGGGAACTGGCAGAGAGATAAAAAGTTAAAAAAATGAAATTAAAATTTTTAATGTTCTGTATGCTGATTACAATAATCGGCGTAACACCCTCTTGCAATGAAAAAAGCGACGAATTAGAAGACGTTACAAGTAGTGAAAAATCTGATAATTCTGGACTTTTTCCAGTAGGTCTTGGAGAAAAATGTGGTTATATTGATCAAACAGGTAAGTGGATAATTAATCCGCAATTTGATTGGGCAGAGCCTTTCAACAATGGCTTGGCAATAGTTGAAATGAATGGTAGATATGGTTTTATTGACCAAGCGGGAACATTGGTAGTTAATCCGCAGTTCGATAGGGTTTGGAATTTTGCCTCCAATGGATTAGCGGCAGCAGAATTGAACTATAAAATAGGTTTTATTGATAAAACGGGTAAATGGGTTATCAATCCACAGTTTGATTATGATTCTTCTAGTGATTATTATGATTTTGCAGACAATGGCTTGGCGTTAGTTTCGCTGAACTATCAATATGGTTATATTGATAAAACAGGTAAATGGGTCATTAATCCGCAATTTGATTGGGCTTATCCTTTCATCAATGGTTTAGCGAGAGTTGTTAGGCAAAACAGTGGATACGGTTTTATTGACCAAACAGGTAAATGGGTTATCAATCCACAATTTGATAGGGCTTATGATTTTGCAGACAACGGTTGGGCAAGAGCTTATTTAAACGGTTGGGGGTATATTGACAAAACGGGTAAATGGATAATTAATCCTCAATTTGAATGGGCTAATGATTTCCAAGATAATGGATTGGCGTTAGCTCAAATGAACGGTAAATATGGTTTTATTGATAAGGCAGGTACATGGGTTATCAATCCCCAGTTTAACTCTGCTTCCCTTTTTTACAATGGTTTAGCAAGAGCAAAACTAAATGATAAATGGGGATATATTGATAAAACGGGCAAATGGGTTATCAATCCACAGTTTGATTGGGCTAATTATTTTCGCTCCAATGGTTTGGCAGGTGCTCGCATGAATGATAAATGGGGTTGTATTGACCAAACAGGTAGATGGGTAATCAATCCACAATACGAAGATCTATATATCTATAACGGTGTTATTTTCGTAGAAGAAAATGAAAAATGGGGAATTGTTGACAAAGATGGCAAAATCATAGCCAATCCACAATTTGACTATTTATGTTTTGACTGATAAAATGCCTATCAAGCAACTTTTTTAGCCAACTAAATCGCCTTATGTTTAGTTGGCTATTTTTTATTTCTTTTTGACAAAATCGATTAACAATTTCCTTTAACCTACTCAGCAATCACCAAATAGTAACTTTTTTTGCCTTTTTGGAAGAGGATATACTTGTTTTTTATCAAATCGTTGGTGTCAATCGCTTTGTCAATGTCCGTCAATTTCGTTTTGTTGATAGAAAAACCATTCGCCAAAATCATCTTCCGTGCTTCGCCTTTGGAAGGGAAAATATGCGTCATTTCTGCCAACAATTCAAGCGGTTTAATTCCCTGTGCAAGAGCGTCTTTGCTGATTTTATATTGTTCCACGCCTTCCATCACTTGCAAAAATGTTTCCTCATCAATGTGTTGCAACGCTTCCACGCCCGCATTACCAAACAACAAATTACTTGCTTCCACAGCACTTTGATAATCCTGCTCGCTATGTACCATAACCGTTACTTCTTGTGCCAATCGTTTCTGCAAAACCCGCAAATGAGGTGCTTCACGATGCTCGGCAATCAACGAATCAATCTCTTCTTTGTTGAGTGAAGTGAAAATTTTAATGTAACGCTCGGCATCTTCGTCCGACACGTTCACCCAGAACTGATAAAACTTGTACGGGCTCGTATAGCGTTTGTCCAACCACACATTGCCCGATTCGGTTTTACCAAACTTGACGCCATCGGATTTCGTAATCAGCGGACACGTCAACGCAAAAGCCTCCGTGCCATTCATTCGGCGAATCAACTCGGTACCCGTGGTGATGTTGCCCCATTGGTCACTACCGCCCATTTGGAGCTTGCAGTTTTTGGTTTTATTAAGGTATACAAAATCGTAACCTTGCAACAGTTGATAGGTGAATTCCGTAAAACTCATACCCTGACTATATTCGCCATTGAAGCGCTTTTTTACGCTATCTTTAGCCATCATATAATTCACCGTAATGAGTTTGCCGACGTCGCGTGCAAAATTCAGGAACGTGTAATCCTTCATCCAATCGTAGTTATTGACCAACTCGGCAGCATTGGTACTCGTGGAATTAAAGTCCAAAAAGTGTTCTAACTGTTTTTGAATGCAGGCTTGGTTGTGCCGTAAAGCTTCTTCGGTTAGCAAATTACGTTCAGCCGACTTGCCACTCGGGTCGCCAATCATACCTGTTGCCCCACCAATCAAAGCGATAGGTTTATGCCCACACCGCTGGAAATGCCGAAGCATCATCACACCGCATAAATGACCGATATGGAGGCTGTCTGCCGTTGGGTCAATGCCCACGTAAGCCGTTGTAGACTCTTTTAATAACTGTTCTTCTGTGCCTGGGATGATGTCCTGCAACATACCACGCCAACGTAATTCTTCAACAAAATTTTGCATCGTTATAACATTTTTTTGCAGATTGCTCTGCCAATAACCCTACAAAATTACATTTATTTTTTGGAAATAATCCCTTTTCTTGTTAAAAATTGCAAAACATTGCTGATGACCTCTTCAGAAAGGCGAGTTTTGTAGAAAATCCACAGTGCGATAGGGAACAAAATGATGGAACGAAGGGCACTTTCGCCAATAATTCCTAACGAAGGCAACAACAATGGCGATAAAAATTGTTGGAAGGCGAAATTACAAGCAAAAAGTAACACAATGAAAATCAATGACTTAAATAATTGCATTGTAAAAGGCGAAACGTGCATCGTTATGCGTATGGTGATGAGCAGACACGTAATCCAAATACAATGAAACAAGAGATTACTAATTGCCGAACCCATCATGCCGTAAATAGGGATGAAATAGTTATTAAAGACAACGGCTAAAACCGATTGTAAAATAGAAAAGAAGAACGAAAAAACATAGAAACGCGAATAATTCAACAACACAGGAATAATGCTAAACGTGGTGGCGATGAGTTGCAAGAAACATAAAACAAAAATCACATTTTTTGCTACGGCATACGTTGCACCATTAGGCAACAGCACGAAAAATGCGTCTATATTAAACCAAATCACAGCAAAAATCAACCCACCAATCAAAAATGAATTATTGCTATATTGCGAGATTAAACGTTTGATTCCTTTCAAATCATTCTCTTTGACAAGCGGTGCTAAAATAGTCGAACTACTCGCCAAAAACGCCCGAACAATCATAGAAACCATAAATGATAAGTTAAGTGCGATGGTATAAATGCCCGTGTAGTCCAATCCAAGTTGTGCTGTGATAAAAAACGTAGCGGCGTATGGTGCAATACAGTCTATAACGGTATAAAAAAGGATGTATAGCGTATAACTGAAGTACTTTTTGAGTAAATCAATATGCGAGCGGAAGAAAGAAAGATTAGGTTTTAATGAAATATGGCTAACGTGGAAGAAATAAACAACGTTGCAAAGCATCGCCAAACCATACGAGGCACAAATTCCCCACACAAAACCGTCCAAATCAATCCAACGAAACGCATACAGCAGATATACAGCCAACAAACACAAGCGAATAAAGACCTCATTGACAAATTGCGAAACAACTACTTTTTGGAACACCAAGACATTGGTCGCAAAAACGTTTTTGTATAAAATGCAAAATGCAATCGGAATCACCATATAGTAGTATGAAACGAAGAGAGCGGATTTTTCGCCAAACCAATTACTTAACGTTGTATGGAACAAAACATACATAATTCCGACTAAAACGAAGCCAAAAAGCGACAAAAATAGAGTCAAAAAGAAGAATCCGTTATAGTCATTTTTTTCTTTGTCGTAAAAATATGGGAAAAAACGCATAGTGGAACTCATCGTTCCCATTTGTGCAAAACTCATAAAGAGTGTCGCTACACTCACAAGTATATTTGATAGACCAATCTCTTCGGGCGAAAGGAAACGAGTAAGCACAAAGAAAGTTGTAACAAAACCGATAGCCGTACCGATATAATTGACAATCGTCCCGTGAAAACTCTGTTTTGCTATAACTCCCATAAGAAAAAAGAAGGGCAAAATGTTCGTTTTGCCCTCCGATTTTTAAGATTTATTTTGTTTCAGGAGTAGCGTCCGTTGGTGCTACTGTCTTTTTTACTTCTAACAATTCTACTTCAAAAATCAAAGCCGAATAAGGTTTGATTGCACCACCAGGAGCGTTTGCACCGTAAGCCAATTCTTGTGGGATGTAGAAGATGAATTTTGAACCCGTAGGCATCAATTGCAAACCTTCAACCCAACCTTTAATGAAGCCATTGCAAAGACCCGTCAGAGGTTCGCCACGCTCAACGCTGCTATCAAAAACAGTTCCATCAATCAATTTACCTGTATAATGTACAACGATTGTGTCGGTTTCAGCAGGTTTTTCGCCCGTACCTAATTTGACAACCTCGTATTGCAAGCCACTTGCGGTAACAGTAATGCCTTCTTTCTTGGCGTTTTCAGCAATGAACTCTTCGTTTTCTTTTTTAAGGTCTGCAAAAGCATATTTTGGAAGTACACTGCTGATAAATTCGTTGGCACTTTGCAAATCGAAGATGGTCGTTTCGCCATAGATTCCGTTCACAAAACCTTGTACAATCAAGTCAAATTTGGTTGCTAACCCTTTGATACCCATCAAACCCACTTTTTCTTGGTCTTGAATCGTGTAACCGATTTGTTCACCGATGGTTACAAGAATAGAAGGTTCTTCGGTTATGTTCTTGGTGCTATTAAGTGCGTCAACAAACTCTTCAAACGCTTTGGTTACATCTTTGATGTTAGCCGTATCGGCTTTGAACGCGTCTGCCAAGTCACTACCTTGGAGCACACCCATTGCATAGTTCAACGTATCCGTTCTGTCGTTCCCCAAATCAATCTTTTTTGCTGTTTTTACAGCGTTTGCTATCTCTGGTTCACCCGCTTCTTTTTCTTCTTCGTATTTTGTTACTTGGTCAATGGTCATCCAAATCGTTGCGATTGTTTTTGCCTCTTCGATGTCAATCACCGAAGAATCGCCGAAGAAACCATTTGCCAAACCTTGGAAGAAAATAGGTTCTTTTAATTTCCAAAGTGGATTTTCTGCCAAACCAACTTTTTCAGCATTTTTGATAGATTTAGCAAAATTTTCGCCTGCCAAAGCAACACGTGTTTTTTTGCTACTATAACCTTTTTTGAGTGCATCTACAAATTCAGGTACTTTTTCGAATTTTTCATCGTCCTGCATTTGATGTTCTTTAAGTTGCATACCGTTCAAAACACCTAAGGCATAATTGATCGAGTCAACTTCATTTTTTAACTTCACTTTTTTGCTTGGTTTATAAGCACTTCCGCAAGAAGCCATCACCATAGCAACTAACAAAATAACATAACTAATTTTTTTCATTTTCTTTTATTTTTTATCAATAATATCTAACAATTCTACAACAAAAATAAGTGTGGCACACGGTGGAATCGTTCCCGCAATGCCCTGTTCGCCATACGCCAAGTGGTAAGGGATATAAAACTTGTACTTCGAACCGATTGACATCAGTTGCACGCCTTCTGTCCAGCCCGCTATGACGCAGTCCAAAGCAAACGTTATAGGCTCACCACGCTTATAACTACTATCAAATACCGTACCATCTATTAACGAACCCTCATAATGCACCTTCACTTCGTCCGTTGCCTTGGGTTTTCTGCCAATCGTGCTTTCCATCACCTCGTATTGCAAGCCCGAAGGTGTGGTGATGACCCCTTCACGAGTGCCATTTTGCTTCAAAAAATCCTCTTGTTGCTGCTTCTGTGCCGACTGATGCTCCGTCAAAAGCGTGTTGAGTGCCTGTTGAAGCTCTTGGATACTGAATGCAGGCGTTTGATTTTGAATGCCAGCTTGTAAGCCAGCTAAAAAAGCCTCGTTATCCAACTCTAAAATGTGCGTATCACGTAAGTTTTGACCTACATTATACCCTAATGCGTAATGTCCTTTATTCATTATAAACGATTAAAAAATTTAACAATATATTTACCAATTATATCAAATTCGATATTGACGATGCTATTTTTTTTGAGGTACTTGAAATTCGTGTTTTCGTAGGTGTAGGGGATAATACACACGCTCACATAGCCATTGTTGCCCTTTTCCATCGGGTCACAAACGGTCAAACTGACGCCATTGATGGAAATACTTCCTTTTTCAACTGCCGTGTAGCCAAGTCGCTTCTGTTTGGGTGTGATGGGGTACTGAAAACGATAGTACCAACTGCCGTCCATCTTTTTGACTTCGATGCAGCGAGCCTTTAAATCCACGTGTCCTTGCACGATATGCCCGTCTAAACGCTCATTGAGTCGCATTGAACGCTCCACATTGACACGATTACCCACTGCAAGTAAACCCAAATTAGAACGGTTCAGCGTCTCTTGCATAGCCGTTACAACGTATCCACGCTTGCCGTTTGGCAGTTTTACCAACTTAACCACTGTCAGACATACGCCATTATGGCAGACGCTTTGGTCAACCTTTAATTCGTCCACAAAATCGCACGTGAGTGTGAAGTGTATATTGCTTTGTTCGTGGTCTATCGCAACCACCCGAGCCATCGATTCAACAATTCCCGAAAACATTTTCTATCTTTTTTTGAAATACTTTCCAACAATCGGTAACGAAGATAATGGAAAATCTTTACGAATCATAAAAATAATGTAACATGCTAATAAACCCGTTCCCAATAGTAATTTGAAAGCTAAACGCAACTGCAGAAGCGAACTTAAAGCATAAAAACAACCCAATAAAAGCAACACAAACAACGTATAAACGCCGATTGAACGCAAATCATACGGGATATTCAGGTATTTTTTGCCGATAAAATAACTCAAAAGCATCACCACAAAATAACTAATTCCTGCCGAAAAAGCACTCGCCACATAACTCAATTTTGGCACAAAAATGATTTGCAGTAATAGGTTGATTATCAACGAAATAAATGAAAAATAGGCTCCCCAACGCGTCATATCCGTCAGTTTATACCAAAAACTCAAATTGAAGTAAATGCCCTGAAAAACATACGTCCAAAGCACAATGGGAATAATCACCAAACCTGCCCAATAACTGCTTGCAATGATGAATTTGAGAATATCCAAGTAAAAAATCATTCCCAACAAAATCAAATAGGAGAAAATGATGTAAAATTTCATCGCATCCGCATACGCCTCCACCGAGTTTTTATCGTTGTGTTTGGCAAAAACAATCGGCTCGTACGCGTAACGAAACGCCTGCGTGAACATCATCATCACCATCGCCACCTTAAAACACGCACCATAAATTCCCAGCTGACTTTGGGCATCGTAGCCCGTGTACAAAAACGGAAAAATGATTCGGTCAAGCGTCTGATTCATAATGCCACAGACACCCAAAACGAGCAACGGCAACGAATAGCGAAGCATTTGGCGAAGCAAAGGGAACGAAAAAATAGCTTCTCCGTGTCTTTTTTCGGCAAAAATAACGGGCAACAAACAAAGTGTCTGGATGGTCGTGGCTAAGATATTGGACACAAAAACATACCCCACGCCATACGACTCATCATACCAACTCATCCAGTCGTAGTGGGCGATTTTCGGGCAAAGAAGCAAGAAAAAGAGGTTAAAAGCGATGTTTAGAACGACATACAGTAGCTTATAAATGGCAAACCGAATCGGGCGTTTTTTGTACCGCAAATACACGAACGGGATACACGCAAAAGCGTCCATCGCCACTACCACAGCCATCAAAGCAATAAATTCAGTATGGTTCGGATAACCTAACCAAGTGGCTATCGGTTGGCTAAAACAGACGCATAACACCGCAAAAACGAACGAAGTTGTAAAAAGCGAAATCAGGCAAGTGTTGTAAACCAACGCAGGAGAGACATTTTCCTTGTTGACAAAGCGGAAAAAGCCCGTTTCCATGCCGTAGGTCAGAATAATCAGCAGCAGAGCCGTCCAAGCGTACAAATTGGTAACGATGCCATAGTCGGACTGTTGTGCCAAAACGTATGTATATAGTGGCACGAGTAACCAATTGAGGAACTTGCCGATGATACTGCTCAAACCATAAATGACCGTATCTTTTGCTAATGTTTTGCGTATGCTACTCATATTTTAATTGCTTCCTTCCACCACGATGACGATTTCGCCTTTGGGTGGGTTGGTGGTGTAATAATTTTCCAATTCTTCTAAGGTTCCACGCTTTGTCTCCTCGTGTATCTTGCTAATTTCGCGGCTTACACTGGCTTTGCGTTGGTTGCCCAAGGTGATTGCCAATGCTTGCAATGTTTTAACCAGCCGAAACGGCGATTCGTACAAAACGAACGTTTTTTGTTCTTGTGCCAAGGTTTGAAGCATCGTATTTCTGCCTTTTTTGAGGGGTAAAAAGCCATAAAAAGCAAACTCATTTATGGGCAACCCACTGTTCACCAATGCTGGCACAAACGCCGTACTGCCCGGCAAACAAACCACCTCAATGTCCCGCTCTACACAAGCACGAATCAGCAGAAAGCCAGGATCGCTGATACTTGGTGTGCCGGCATCGCTAATTAGTGCCATATTCACGCCACTCAACAGCTGTTTGCACAGTTTTTCGACGGTTTGGTGTTCGTTAAATTTATGATAACTCTGCAAGGGCGTGTGGATTTCGTAATGCTTAAACAAAATAGACGAGGTTCGCGTATCTTCTGCCAACACAACGTCCACCTCTTTGAGGACACGCAAGGCACGCAAGGTTATATCTTCCAAGTTGCCAACGGGGGTGGGGACTACGTAAAGCATTATCTTGTGGCTTCGTTTATTTTGTTGAGTATGGCGAACATGATACCTGCCGAAATCAGGCACAGAATCGCTAAAATAGTCCAGTTCAGCCATAGCGGTATCTCTTTCCAAAGCAAAGATGGGATACGGCTCAGATAGTTGCCGATGGCTCCAGAAGCGAACCAACAACCCATCATCACGCCTTTATACTTGGGTGGAGCCACTTTGCTCACAAAGCTTTGTCCCATCGGACTCAGCAACAATTCGGCAAACGTCAGCACTAAATAGGTTGCTATTAGATATTGTGGTATAACGGGCGTGGCACATGTGCGACCGTTCAATTCGGCAGGTGCAGGTAACCCGACCGAGCAATATATCAAAATAAGGTATCCGAAGGCAGCAACGAGCATTCCCAAAGCGATTTTCATCGGTGCCGAAGGTTCTTTCCCTTTTTGACGCAACGAATCAAAAATCAGTAAACTGATAGGCGTTAGAGCAATAACAAAAAATGGATTAAATTGTTGAAATTCTTGCGGTTGGATATGCAAAGGTGTGTTGCCCATCTCTTGGTACATAAAATAAATGGCAACGAGCAAAACAACCGCATTGATTGAGCACATACGGCGTGTACGTTCATTTTGCGACTGCCAAGCACCAAAAATCAGGTACACAATCACCGCAATCATCGCCAACACACCGATATTAAAGCCCATACGAACCCAACCAACCACTTCGGTAGCCGTATAATCGCGTGCAAAATAGGTGAGCGAAGTCCCGTTTTGATGAAAAGCCATCCAGAAGAAAATCACCACCGCAAAAACCGCACACAAAGCCATGATGCGACTGCGTGTTTGTTGGGGCGTTAACTCAACCATCGCCACATTCTTGTCTCTACCGTTGTAATCGGCGTGCTTAAACCACACTCGGAACACAAAATAAATCGTCAGCGAAAGCAACAGCGAACCCACCGCGACCGCAAAACCAATGTTGTAAGCGTGCGAGAGTGCCGAGATGTAAAAATCGCTAAAAGCAAGCAAATCGCCGTGCCAACCCATCGTATCAGCCACTTGTTGCAACCAGATTTGATTGTCGATGGAGATGGTATTTTGCTTGAATTGGTTGGCGAGCGAAGCTACGTTGGCACTGTAATAAAGTCCTTTGGAAGCCAAAAACGAGTTGGTTATTTTGGTGACAGCCGCGGGGGCAAACATTGCTCCGATATTATTCGCCATGTAATACAACGAAAAGCCCGATTCGCGACTCTTGGCGTACTGTTCATTTTCGTATAAATTGCCGAATAAAAGCAATAAATTGCCCTTAAAAAAGCCTGTCCCGATGGAAATAATTGTCAGTGCAATCACCACCAACGGCAACGCAAAGCCCGATGAAAGTGGCAACGAAATGAGCGTATAACCGACCAGGAGCAACCCAATTCCAGCCACAACACACTTGCCCAAACCCACTCGGTCAGCAAACCAACCACCAATGACGGGCATAAAATAAACCCCAGCCAAGAAAACCGAATAGTACAGTCCTGCCGTGTTTTCGTCAAATCCAAATTTGGCTTGCAGATACAAAACCAACACGGAGAGCATAATGTAGTAGCCAAAACGCTCTCCGGTGTTTGTTAAAGCCAAAGGATATAAAGCCCGAGGTTGGTTGTTAAACATACGTTAATGCTCTTGGAAACGGCGTTTAATCGCGTTCACAAAGGTTTGGTATGCAATCGAATCTTTATCCCACGCAAATTGGCTATTGATGTACTGCAAAGCCTCGTTCAAAGAAGACATCTCATTGAGTCTTTCCAACGTTTTTTGGAATAATTCAGGATTACCTTTGAACAACTCACGCTGGAACAGGAAACGGTCACCCACCGAAATGGCTTTGCGAATATCATCAATGTATGGAGCACTTTGTGAGAAACTATTTTCGTAAGAACTACTGATGGGAGCAAAATCTTTTTTCTCCACTTTTTCCTCGGTAGGAGCAGGTGCAGGCTCTTCTGCCTTCTCTTCTTGTGGTTCCACTGCAGGTTCAACCGCTACGTTTTCTTCCACAGTCGGCGTTGGTTCCACAACGGGTTCTGGAATTGGTTCGGGTGCGATAGGTTCCACCGTTGGTTCTTCTATCGGTTGTGGAGGAACAACTTCTTGTTTTATCTCAGGTAGCGGGGCTTCTGGAATAATCTCCAACGGCATTATATCTCCTTCGTCCGCTTTGTCGGCTTTGGTTTCGGGTTTTTGGATAACCATCTTTTTGGTGAGCGTCAAAATCTCCTCTTGCATGTAGGAAATATGTCGCAAAATATAATCCGTATTTTTTTGAATTACATCAATTTGCGACTGCATTTTTCCGACCATCTCAACGATTTTTTCGTTTTTGTCGGCATTAGCGGTCATAAAACTCTCCAAATTCTCCCGCGTTTGCTCCAACTGTGCGATTTTTTGCTCTTGCGAATCGCTGTATGCTTGTAATAAATCCAATAAATTTTTATCCATGTTAGCAAGCCACTTTTTCCAACCATTTAACCATACTGAGCATAACGCCCATACTAATCAAGCAAATCACCAAGAACACTAACCAGCAGTATTCAATTGGCCAAGCGTTATACATCACGGGACCGACCCAAATCATCAAGTTGCCAAGTGCCGTAGCACCCAACCATAAACCTTGACACAAACCCACCATGTGGCGTGGAGCAACCTTACTTACAAAACTCAAACCTAACGGCGAGATGAAGAGTTCGGAAACCGTCAAGAAAAAGTACGTTCCCACCAACACCCAAGGCACACATTTCGTCAGACCTTGTGCAGCCAACTGCTCCGAAGTCATCGAACGAAATTCTACGCCCGAAGGGTAGTTGTGAACCATCGACACAATCATCAAAAACAAGTACGCAACGCCTGCAATCGCCATACCAATCGCAATTTTTCGTGGGGTAGAAATCACCTTGCCTTTGCGAGCCAAAACATTGAAAAACGCCATTATCACTGGGGTCAACACAATCACAAAGAACGGATTAAGTGCCTGCCAAATTTCAGGTGCAATAGAGTCGGTAATCACAAAATCACGTGCAAACAAACTCAACGACTGTCCATTTTGGTGGAACGAAAGCCAGAAGAACACCGCCACGCCCAACACAGCAAACAAAGCGTATAAACGTTGTTTGATTTCTTGTGCCATTTGTTGTTTTTCTTGTTCGGTGTACTCAACGACCTTCGCTTGCTCTTTTTTCTCCACTTGTGGGAAGAGATGTTTGGTGTACAAAAAGATACACAACGAAATAAGCATCGCCAACACAGACGCAATAAATGAGTAATGAATTCCTTGATTGAAGACGGTGATATAATCGTGGCAGAACGTGATATTATCCACGAACGCATAATTTTCGGTAACCGATTTTTGGAAGGTTTCGGCAAACTTGGTCGTAACTTCGTTGTCGCTCAAGAAGCGGTGGCAGAGGTGTGCCATTTCCGAATTATAAATCAAGCCATTTTTGCCTAACCACCATTGACGGAGCAACGGAGCCACGAAAGGTGCAACCAAACCACCGATGTTGATAAAAACGTAAAAGATTTGGAAGCCCGAGTCGCGTTTATCTTTGGCAACCGCAAGGGCTTGTTCGCCTTGTTTAGCGGCTTCGGCTTCGTATTCGTCATACATCTTGCCGACAATTGCCTGTAAGTTGCCCTTAAACAGACCGTTTCCAAAGGCAATCAACAGCAACGCAAAGCATGTAAAAACCAAAATTGCCCACCAGCGTTCATCTTGGTTGACTGCACTAAACAGAGGCACTGCTAAACAGACATAGCCGATTGCCATAATAATCAACCCCCATTGAATGGTGCGGTTATAATTTTGAGTTCGGTCGGCTATCAAACCGCCCACGAGGCTTAACACGTAGATACCACAGTAAAAAACGGAGTAAATAACGCCCGCTGTGCTGTCAGGTAAATCAAACTTTGAAATTAAAAACAGAAGCAATACAGCGTTCATGATATAATAACCAAAACGCTCGCCCATATTCGCCAAAGCGGCTGGGATTAAACCCTTCGGATGACTTTGAAACATAAAGCAAAAATAATTTTTATTAACTTCGCAAAAATACGAAAAATATAGCGAAAAAAAAAATGTTATGTTTTTTTATCAAAAAAATGTAACTTTGCGACAAATGTGATTTTTCGATAAATTATGAATATGAAAAAACTTTTATTTGCACTCACATTGCTTGTAACAAGCCAGTGTTTGTTAGCCGATGGAGCAACAGATTTGAGCATAAACAAAGAACAGAAGTGCGATGAGCATTATTTTTCCGTAGTAAAATTGACCGTCAAACGTCCCGAACCCATCCCTTTTACCATCGATGTACGCGGTGGAAAGGTTGAGTTTGCATCGGGGAACTTGCAATATCAAGCGTTAACCAAAACCTTCCGTTTTGCCGAAAGACAATGGGAGTTTGTGGGCGATGGCGTAAATACAACCGAAGTCAAATGGGATAGTATTGGCGATGATGGTTCAAAGCACCAACTAACCTCCAGCAACTTGCTTTTGGGAAGAAAATATGGTGGTTGGATTGATTTATTTGGCTGGGGAACGAGTGGCTTTGTGCGTGCCAACATCGACAATAACGATAAATACGTTTGTAACATCTATCCGTATAGCAGTTCTAAAGTTACTGTCAATGAGACCTATAATACCCATGGCTATGGACCTTCCTATAATCTATCGGGGGTTTATCCCAGCATAGATATCACAGACAACGTCTCGCGGAACTACGACTGGGGACAAAACAACCCTATCTATTGCAAATGGGTGGGATATGATACTTCCGATAAAAAGGCACAAAAGCAGGTGCATTATTATTGTTTTAGAAGAAGTGGAAGTTCTTCTGTTAATAATACTTATTATACCAAAAGTATTCAGATAGGTGAAAGAGTAGACGCGTATACATGGAATTTTGCAGTTGACCAAAAAACCACGATAGAAGGGACTGTCGGTAGTGAGTATATCCAACTTACTCACAGTGGTAGTGCAGGTGGTGGGACAGGAACTTCTACTTTAACATACAATAGATATGCTGCTGGTGATGTTGATAAAATGGAAGATATTGAAGGTACTATTGAGATGGTGGTTTTTGACTCCACGTTATTTGCCCCCAAAGTATGGCGTGTGTTGAGGGATACCGAATGGGTGTATTTACTGAGTACCCGTAAGGTTGAAAATAATCAATCGCCTTCTTGGGCGTATATCAATATCCAACCTGCTGTGGGAGGGGAGTTTCCTGGAAATGAAAATGGTTCTGACCCATTGGGATTAAAGAAGGAAGTGGTCGGCATGTTGATTTTTCCTGATAACTTTGAGTTGAGCAATGCACTAACAGTTGGCTTTAATAGTGAAGAAGTCGATAGTATAGCCTATGGACAATCCGATCGTTTTCGGAGCCTGACTTATAAGAGTTTTACTTCGTTGGAAAAATTAGGTGTTGTCTTCCTGCCACTTGCTGGATTTAGGAATGAGAAAGCGTATACAAGCGGTAGAGGTTATTATTGGTCGGCAACCCATAATGCGGCTCTCAATGCCAAAGGTGTACGTTTTGACACCAATAATGGTTTAAATCCTAAAGACGTATCATCTAAGTTTTACGGCTTTTCGGTTCGTTTGGTGCATGATATTTCCAAAAAAGAGATGCACCCACGCTCTGTGTTTAAATAAGTTTTTTATATCAAAACCCATTGTTGGAACGTATGCAAAGTAGGTTTTCGGCAATGGGTTAATTGTAAGTACTATGCAAACCTACGAACAAATTTGCCTTTCACTGAAAAAGAAAGAGTACGCTCCGCTTTATTTTTTGTGTGGCGAAGAGAGTTATTATATTGACCTGCTCGCAAGTTGGTTCGAAAATAATATCCTTGATGAGGCCTCCAAGGCTTTTGATATGACAATTTTGTACGGGCAAGAGTTGCAAGGCGACATAACCCGTGCTATCAGCGAAGCACGTGCTAACGGTATGATGGGGCGGAAAATAGTGATTGTAAAGGAGGCTCAAACCATCAAAAAATGGGAGACACTTGCCGCGTATGTTAGCGTTCCTAATCCGCAAAACATCCTCGTCATTTGCTACAAATATGGCTCGCCCGACAAGCGTCTGAAACTCTTCAAGGACTTGGACAAGCAAGCCGTGATGATGCAATCCGACAAACTGCGAGATTATGAAATCAATAAATGGATTGTGAACTATATTCGGCAGTGGAACGATGAACACAAAGATGATGCGGTGCAAATTGACGAAAAGATAGCCCAGATATTAGCCGATAACTTAGGTAATGACTTGACGAAAATCGTAGGGGAGATGCAAAAACTGCTGTTGGGTCGTCCGAAGGGTGTGAACGTGATTGATAGTGCTTTGGTGGAACGCAACGTGGGTATCAGCAAGGATTTTAATGTCTTTGAGTTGCAGTCGGCGTTGATTCAAGGCGATGCCAAGAAAGCCAACCAAATAACACAATACTTCGCCGACAGCAAAGACCACCCAATTCAGAAAGAGTTGATTGTACTGTTTAATTTCTTCGCTAACTTGATGATTTTTCATTACGTGGCCGACAAGTCCGATGATAAGGGTGCAGCCTCTAAAATGGTGGGTGTTTCGCCGTATTTTGTGAAGGATTATCGTGCCGCAAGTAAGCGATTTAGTAAGGGCAAAACGATGCGAATCATCGGTTATATTCGGGATATAGACGCAAAAAGTAAAGGGATGAATAACCTTTCTGCAAAAGATGGCGATTTATGGAAAGAATTGATTTATAACATTTTACATTAACAATAAACATCTAATACTATGAAAAAAATTTTTGTTACCTTTTTTGTTTTTATCACTTCAATGATTGGATGGGCATGTACGGCATTGATTATCAGTGGAGACGCTACTGCAGACGGTAGACCCGTTATGCTCAAACATCAAGATGCCGATAAATTGGACAAAAAAATGGCGTATTTTCAAGGCAAAAAATATGCTTTTATGGGCGTAGTGAATGCAGATTGTGACAGTGCTGAGGTGTGGGCTGGAACGAATGAGGTGGGCTTTTGTATCATGAACACGGCTGCGTATAACTTCCGCGAAGATTCTCTCCCTTGTACGATGGATAGGGAAGGGTTGGTGATGGCCGAAGTGCTGGGTGAATGCAAAACGCTGGAGGATTTTGAGGCTTATTTGAATAGTAATACGAAGAATAAAAAGAAACCGTTGGGTGTTGAAGCCAACTTCGGGGTGATTGATGCCAATGGTGGTGCGGCTTTTTACGAAGTGAACAATACGCGGTGGGTTAAGATTGATGTCAATAAAGAAAAAGACGGCTATAAAGTGGTTACTAATTTCTGTTCAGCGGGTCGGAAAGAGGATTATAAAGGGGTTGAACGCTTGCAAACAGCGACTGCAATTATGAAGGAAAACTTCCAAAAAGGCAAGACTTTTGACCACGAACAAATCCTCAATCTCATTTCGCGTTCCTATCGCCATGAACTATTGGGCGTGAACTTTACAAACAAAAATTGTCCGAAGTATTTTGTTGACCAAGATTTTATACCTCGCAGAAGTACGGCTTCGTGCGTGGTGTTTGAGGGTGTGAAGCCCAAAGATAACCCTCATAAAACGGTGATGTGGACATTGTTGGGCTATCCCGCTTGTGGGGTGGCAATCCCGATGATGATGGTGGGTAAAAAAGAAGGTATGCCTTCGTATATGGTGGCTGATAAGACGGGTCTTTCACAGATGTGTAGCCAAAGTTTAGCCTTGAAAAATACCTACGTCTTTCCTTTGAAAATCAGCAACGGCGATCGTTACTTTGATGTAGAGGCTTTGCTGAAAGGTAAAGACAAACAAACGGCTTTGGTAGAGTGTGCACAAAAGGCAGAAAAGAAAATCAACACGACCTTTTCGTACATCTACGATAGGTTTTACAGCGGCGAATTGGACGAAAAAACGTTTGTGAGTATGTACCATAGCCAAACAATGACCTATTGGGAATTGTATATCAATGCGTACAAAGATTGGAAAGTGAAGAAATGAAAAAATACTTTCTTGCTGTTTTTTTGGGGTTGTGTTTTTTGAACGGGCAAGCCAAGGATTCGACTGCTTCGTTCTTGTACGATGTGGATTTTACGACCTATTTTGACAATCGTGAGTACAACGGGCATTACAACCATTCGCAAACGATTTTCAATTTTCGCCTTACTCCGAGCGTTGGGGTAGGCTTCAAAGACCATTTAGGTGGCTATCATTCGGTGCAAGCGGGTGTGAGTTATACCCAACCGATGGGAGGCGACTGGAAGGACGTGCGTTTTGACCCGTTGGCTTACTATCAACTGCAATATAAAGGCTTTGGGTTCGCTATGGGAGCCATCCCGTACACCCAACGGTTTTTCAAGCTACCCGAGTATCTCATGTACGACTCCATTGCCTACTATCGCCCACAAATACAGGGTGCTTTGATACAGTATGCGAGCGACAAAGGCTTTGTGGAGGCGATGTTGGATTGGCGAGGCTTGCAGACATCCAAACGGCGAGAGATGTTTCGGATTGCTATCAATGGCGAGTTTCAGCATAAATGTTTGGCGTTGGGGGGTATTGCGTACCTGAACCATAAAGCCAACTATGCCGACCCGACCCCGCGAGAAGGTGTGAATGACGATATTTATCTCAACCCGTATGTCGGTGGAAATTTTGGGCGATTAACCCCGTTGGATACGCTGAGCATACGGGCAGGGTATATTTGGGGCTACCAAAACGACCGTCCGAACAATGATTTGCAACTGCAACACGGTGGATTGGTGGAAGTGATGCTGTCGTGGCGTTTTTTGGGCTTGCGGAACACGACCTATTTTGGTGAAAATCAAATGCCACATTATCCGCAGTTTGGTGCCGACCTGAACCAAGGCGATCCCTTCTATCAATCAACATTTTACAATCGTACCGATTTGATTTTGAACATTTATAAAACCTCGTTTGTGCATTGCTTCTTTTCGTGGAATATGCACTACGACACGTATTCTTTGCAACATCAGCAGTACATCATCGTGCATTTTAGTTTAGATAAATTAAAAAAATCTTTGAAATAAAAAAAAATCTTTACCTTCGCTGATTTTCTAAATTGAACGTTCATGGCAGATAAGGAGCAAGAAAAGTATTCAAAAGTTTATTTTGAACAGGGAATAGAGATTCAGGAGATTGATGCACGCTATCTTTCGGAGGGTTTATTGCAAACAACCCGCCTCATTGACCGCCACCAGCATTTTGTCATTTTGCTTTCTCACTACAACGATGTGCTCGGCGAGGGACACGCTTTTGATTACACGCGTTTGAGCGAATTGATTGGGGTTGAGATTGAGTTGGCTGAAAAGAAAGAGGCGATTTTCACAAACACCAAAAAGTTTCGGCATGTACATGTTTATTATGGCGATATAGAGCAGTCTATCAGTAGGATTGTGGAGGCGATGATGCAGGAATTTACGTGGTCTGAAGATTATTCCAAACGTTATTTTGCCATTCAGTTGCTTGAAAATCCGTCTTCTGCAGTGGCTTTACCCTTTGTGTCATCTGCTGACTTATTAACCGTCGTTGAGCAGGAAAAACAGCGAATCGAACACACGCATCACACCTCGGTTATGCAGCAATTAACCGAACATAGAGAAGCGTTTGTGAAGGGTGCGTTGCAGGAAGTGTTTGTTTCTGCAAACAAGGCGATTCAGTATTCGGAAAAAATCGATAAAGTGTTGACTAACAAATGGTTAGGTTTTCCGATTCTGCTTTTTATTCTTTATCTGATGTTCCAAGCGACTTTTGTTTTGGGTGCTTATCCGCAAGCGTGGGTGGAGGTAGGCATTGGTCGATTGATTGATTTTTTGCACGAAACGATGCCCGAAAAAGCGTTTTCGTATATGATTATTGATGGCTTGGTAGCAGGTGTGGGAGCGGTTTTGTCGTTTTTGCCGAACATTTTTATTCTGTTCATCTTGCTCGCTTTTTTGGAACATAGTGGTTACATGACGCGTGCGGCTTTTTTGATGGACAAAATTATGCACAAAGTGGGCTTGCACGGACGGTCGTTTATCCCACTGCTGTTGGGTTTTGGCTGCAATGTGCCGGCAATTATGATGGCGAAAGATATTGAAAATAAGAAAAATAGGTTGCTCACTATGCTGATGATTCCTTTTATGAGTTGTTCGGCACGGTTGCCGGTGTATCTGTTTTTCGTTTCGGCGTTTTTTGCCAACTACAAAGCCCTTGTGTTGATGTCCATGTACATTATCGGGGTCGTTTTGAGCATTCTTTTTGCCCTCGTGATGAAGCAAACGAAGTATTTTAAGCAAGAAAAAGAGGATTATGTAACGTCTTTGCCCGTGATGAGTGTTCCGTCCTTGAAGACGCTCTTGCATAGTGCGTGTGAGCGTTCGTTGGATTATTTGCACAAAATCGTAACGGTCGTTTTGTGGTCAAGTATTTTGGTGTGGGCATTGACCTATTTCCCCACGCAAGAGATGGATACGTCCTATTTGGCACGGTTTGGTCAGCAGGCAGAGTGGCTGGTGCAGCCGTTGGGTTTCAATTGGCAGATGTTCGTTTGTTTGTTGGCAGGTTTGCCAGCCAAGGAGGCGGTGGTCAGTACGATGGCGATTTTGTTCCCCGGAACGACCTTAGCAACGGCTTGCAGTCCCTTGGTGGCGTTTGGTTTTATGGTGTTTGTGTTGCTGTATTTCCCTTGTTTAGAAACGGTGATGACCTTACGCAAAGAAACGACGGCAGGTTGGACGTGGTTTTCGGTGATTCATTCCATCGTTTTGGCGTGGTTGATGGCGTTCCTTATCTACCAAATCGGTAGTTGTTTTGTGGGTTAAGCAAGAATTTTCCCGTTTTCAACGTGGAAAAAATCGGCTTGTTTAGCGGTAAAAAATGTGTCAAGAAGTTGGGAAGAAGTGTGGGTAATAAACACTTGTCCGACATTTTCAGAAAGCAACAATTCAATGATTTTTTTCACACGCGAGTTGTCCAATTTATCAAAAATATCGTCCAAAAGCAAAATTGGCTTTTGTTCCACACCCAAGTTGTCGCTCACGATTTGTTGCAACAAAAATGCCTGTGCCAACTGCAACGAAATGATAAACGTTTTTTGTTGCCCTTGACTGCCGATTTTTTTGAGTGAAGAGCCTCCCAAAGCCATTTCCCAATCATCGCGATGCACACCGCAAGTGGTGTAACCCATAAAAATATCACGTTGCCGTTGCACATCAAAAATCTGTTCCAACGGCATCTCGTTTAGTTGGCTTTTGTAGTTAATTTGGACGATTTCTTGGTTGTTGGTGATGAAAAAATAAACCCGATTGAAGATAGGACAGATGTTTTCAACCCACTGTTGTCGCTGCTGGCAAATGTAGTTGGCACGCGGAATGATTTGCTGTTCGATGGCTTCAAGCAACTCAGGCGAAACGGCTTGATTTTCAGCCATTTTTTTGAGCAAACTGTTGCGTTGCTTGATTAAATTGGCGTAATTCGTCAGGGCGTTGAGGTACGTGCTGTCCGATTGGGCGATGCTACTATCCATAAAACGCCTCCGTTGTTCGGGATCGTTGATAAGTGCGATGTCTTGGGGCACCAAAAACACCAACGGAATTTTGCCGATATGGTCAGCCAAACGTTGGTAGGGTGTCTGGTTATAAAATAGGCGTTTGGAGGTGATGGGCGTTTCGTTTTCATCGTTTTTGTCGTGTTGCAACGAGTAGGTGATAGCGAACGAATCGGCTTGTTGGGGTGGCTGAAAAATGCCTTTGAGCATACAAAAAGTCTGTTCAAACGTTATATTCAGATTTTCCAACGTGTTAAACTTACTTTTGGTGCAAGCCAACGCATAAATTGCATCTAAAATGTTCGTTTTTCCCATTCCATTATTGCCCACAAAGCAATTGATTTGTTTCGAAAAACCTACATCAAGCGATGCGATGTTCTTAAAATTCGTTATTTTTAATTCCTTTAAGAACATGTGTTTTAGCGGTTCTTGTACATTTCTTCGTAATACTTTTCGTATTCGCCCGAAGTGATATTATCCAACCACGCTTGGTTATTGAGGTACCATTGCACGGTTTTTCGTATCCCTTCTTCAAACTGCAAAGACGGACTCCAACCCAACTCTTTTTGGAGTTTTGTGGCATCAATGGCATAGCGTAAGTCGTGTCCAGCACGGTCGGTAACGTAGGTGATGAGGTCTAAATCCTCGTTTTCTTTGCGTCCCAACGCTTCATCTACCACTTTAATGAGCACCTTCACTATATCTATGTTTTTCCACTCGTTAAACCCGCCAATGTTGTACGTATCGGCTATTTTTCCTTTGTGAAAAATCAAATCAATGGCTCTGGCGTGGTCTTCCACGTACAACCAATCGCGTACATTTTCGCCTTTACCATAAACAGGTAATGGTTTTCGATGACGTATATTGTTGATAAACAACGGAATAAGTTTTTCAGGGAACTGATACGGACCGTAGTTGTTCGAGCAGTTGGTAACAATCGTGGGCAAGCCGTACGTGTCGTGAAAAGCCCTCACAAAGTGGTCAGAAGAGGCTTTGGAAGCACTATATGGACTATGCGGTTGGTATTTATTGGTTTCGCGGAAGAAGTCGTCGCCGTACACTTTATGTTGGGTTTGTGGCGAAGTGATGCCTTCGGGATGATTCAGTTCCAACGCACCGTACACTTCGTCCGTCGAGATGTGATAAAACCGCTTCCCTTCGTATTTTTCGGGCAGCGAATCCCAATACAATTTAGCGGCTTGCAACAGCGACAGAGTCCCCATCACATTGGTTTGTGCAAACGAAAATGGGTCTTTGATTGACCTATCAACGTGACTTTCGGCTGCCAAATGAATCACGCCAACCACTTTTTCCTCCTGCATCAAGGCATAAATGGTGTGAAAATCGCAAATATCTGCTTTCACAAAACGATAATTTGAAGCATTTTCAATATCTTTCAAGTTGGCTAAATTGCCCGCATAAGTCAGTTTATCAACGTTTATGATTTTATAATCGGGATATTTGTTTACAAACAAACGCACAACGTGATTTCCAATAAATCCAGCACCGCCAGTGATGATAATACTTTTCATAAAATGATATATTTGATTTGTTTAAAATGATATATTTTTCGTTCGTTATTTTCTTTTTCTAATTCAATTTCGCCATCTGGTTTTATGTCCACAATTTTTGCGTTGAAAGCCCCTTCCATATTGGTTTTGGCGATAGTCATAGGGTCTGCGGTTACGGGAATTTCAACGTAAGGATAAAAACCGTCACGCCGATAGAGATGGCTTAAATAGATATTTTTTAACTCTGCATCGTCCATTTGGCGTATTTTTTTTAGTTCTGCCACAATGTTGTCCAAGATGTTGTCAATGTCGTATGTTTTTTGGGTCAATAGTTGCAACGAAATCGGGTTGGGCAACGCTGCCGAAAAAACGACTTGATTCACGTTCAGCCCCATTCCCAACACGGATTTTTCGATTCCGTCTTCGCCCAGCACATTTTCAATGAGTATGCCAGCCAATTTTTTATCGCCACAATAAATGTCGTTAGGCCATTTGATAGAGCAGGTTTGTTCGGGTTCAACGACTCGCAATGCCTGTATGGTTGCGACCGTAAAAAGTTGCGTCAAACGGAAAGGATGTTTTTTTTCTAATTCGTTGGGATACAACAAGATAGATACGAGCAAATTTTTTCCTTTTTCGCTCTCCCATTTTGCTCCTTGTTGTCCTTTGCCAGCCGATTGGTAGTCAGTACGAATGGCGTAATACTCCTCCAAACGCTCTGTGGCACTCATTTTTTTGAGCAGGTCATTGGTACTATGCGTTTCGCTGATAAACATCTTGTAAATATCGTTCTATTTTGATTCTTAGGTGTTTTTGTTTCACTTTGGCTCCGCTAATCATAATGGCAAAAACCCACTTATCGCCATTTGGAGCATCAATATAGCCCGCATAATTCCGAACATTTTCAAAACTACCACTTTTTGCATGCACTTTGCCCTTTAACTCTTTTGTGGTAAAAATGCCTGCCAAAGTCCCTTTTTCGCCACTTGTTGGCAACGAATTGTAAAAAACTTCGGCATTTTTGCTCTTCTCCATATAACGCAACAGTTGCACGAACGTTTCGGGACTGACGGAATTTTTACTCGCCAAACCACAGCCATCTTTGATGACACAGTATTGCATCGGTCGAATTCTTGTAGTCCAATAGTCGTACATAAATGCGATGGAATTGTAAATGCTACAAGGGGTACCATAATTCTCGCCCAACCGTCTAAAAAGGACTTCTGCGTACAGATTATTGGACGAAAAATTGATTTCTTGCACAATCGTATCCAAACTTTTGGACAGATGAGTGTAAATCGGATTACGAGGTGTTTTTGGGTTGTTGGAGATGATATATTTCGCACTATCTTTGACGGCAATACCACTACTTATTAGGGCGTCTGTAAAATGTTTTGCCAAAAATAATGGTGGATTCGGCATATCGCCCATAATACCAAAACTTCCTAATTTACTGGGGATACTTCCAAACAAAAACCGCTTATTATCATACGGCAAGCCGTGCACAAACGCACCGTCATAGTTGATTTGCGTGCATTTGATATAGTTGATAAATTCAATGTCGGGGTATTCAGGGTAGGTCTTCAAAATGGTCGCATTAGAACCCACTGCACCGCTCTGTAAGACGATATTGATGGTGTTATCCATATACGCAAGTGCCATCACGCCTGGAGCATAATAATTGCCAATATCCTCCCACAGCCAGCCTGGATTGATGGCTTCTTCGTCAAAAAAACTTGCATCGGCTATCACCGAGCCGTTGATTTGTTGGATGCCTGCATCTTTTACTTTTTGAATCCAAGTGTATAAAAAATTGGTGGGATTATTCCCATAGATAGCCCGTGAACCCAATGTCGGGTCGCCTGTACCACGAATAAACAGATTGCCTTCCAGCACACCATTTTTGATTTGCCCTTCGTATTCCAAAAAGGTCGGAATTTTATAATCGGTTCCATACGTTTCTAAAACGGTTGCCGTTGTGAATAGTTTTTGCAAGGACGCAGGAGTCATATTCGTCTTGCTACAATACTCTTCAATCGTGTCGTTTGTATTTGTGTTGATAATCAAAATTCCAATTTGTGCGTGTGAAAGGGTAGGGTCTTCGCTAAAAATTTTAGGAAGATTTTGCCCCACAAGGTTACACAAACTCCAACAAAAAACGATGATACTACTTTTGATTCTCTTCATTATTTTTGTTATACGCATTAACGATTTTTCCAATCAAAGGATGTCGTACTATATCTTGTTCTTCAAAATAAATGGTCGCAATGCCTTTTATATCATTCAACCGATTGATTGCATCTTTCAACCCCGACACTTGCGAGTGAGGTAAATCGATTTGGGTCAAGTCGCCCGTTACAATCATCTTGCCGTTGATGCCTAAACGAGTGAGGAACATCTTGATTTGTGGAACAGTCGTGTTTTGTGCCTCGTCTAAAATCACCACCGCATCTGCCAAGGTCCGTCCACGCATATACGCCAATGGAGCAATCTGGATGATGCCTTTGTCTATATAATCGTTCAGTTTGTTGCTGGGAACCATATCTTGCAAAGCGTCGTACAGTGGTTGCAAATAAGGGTCTACTTTTTCCTTCATATCGCCAGGCAGGAAGCCTAATTTCTCGCCGGCTTCTACGGCTGGACGCGAGAGGATGATTTTTTTCACTTCCTTATTCTTCAAGGCACGCATCGCCAACGCAATCGCCACATACGTCTTACCACTTCCAGCAGGACCAATCGCAAACAATAAATCGTTGTGCAAGTAACTTTCCACCAATTTTTGCTGATTATGGCTGCGGGCTCGAATGGCTTTTCCGTTTACGCCGTACAAAATTACGTTTTGCGGTTCACTTGCATACACGTCTTCGCCTTTGATGATTTGCACAATATGACCTTCATGCAGGGCATTGTTTTTCATACAAAAATCTTGGCATTGTGCGATTACTTTTTCCACTTTTTCAATCTGCTCTTCCTTACCAACAATTTTGATGTTTTCGCCACGTGCAATGAGGTTCACATCGGGAAAAGCGTTTGCAATACAAAGCAAATTCTCATTATTCACCCCGTAAAAAGCGGGAATATCCAATAATTCATTTAATTTAACAACTCTTTCCATTCTGGTATATTTGGCATATAATTAATTTTATTTTCCAAAACATGTGCCACAATTGTCTGTTTTCCGTTTGACAGAATCAGATACGGCACGCAACATTGGCGATTATAAACGACTATTTGGTCTAACGTCTCTTGCGTGAGTGCCACATTATCCGCTTTAAATTCCAGCAACATGATCAAACGATTGTGCTGTGGACTATACACGACTGCATCGGTTCGCTTATTCTTCAGTTGTATCTCCACGCCCATCAATTCGTGCGGGTAGTGATACTCTTGGGTCAGTTTTTCCAAAAAATGCTGTCGCACCCATTCTTCGGGCGTTAATCGCACCCATTTCTTTCGCCAACTGCAAAAGACATACTCTTTTCCTTGTTCTGTCCGCGTAAGCATTTACTCTTTCAACGAAACGACACGGTTAAAAATCAATTTTTCCGCTGTTGTATCCTCATCAACCACAAAAAATCCGTTTTTCAAAAATTGGTAGTGATGTTGCTCGGCACAACCGTCTTTTTTCGGCAATACACGCATTTCATTTTTGAGTGTCTGCTCCACTTTACAAGTCACTTCTTGCAAACTATTTGGGTTGAGCAATTCGATAAAATCACGCTCATCAGCAGACGGATTTTCCACCGTGAACAATTTATCGTACAATCGCACGGTGGCATCCACACAACTACTGCATTCCACCCAATTGATAGTGGATTTTGTCTTGCGGTTTCCGCCTTCGGTGCCCGATTTGGAGGTCGGGTCGTAGGTCGCAAAAACGGTCGTTATGTTGCCTTGTGCGTCTTTTTCGCAGTGGGTGGCTTGGATGATATAAGCGGCTTTCAACCGAACCTCACGCCCATTGGGACTCAAACGGTAGAAGTTTTTGTCGGCATTTTCCAAAAAATCCTGGCGTTCAATGTACAATTCCTTCGCAAAAGGCATGGTGCGAGTGCCAAATTCGGGGTGTCCGTCAATGTTCTCGGCTTCAATCGTTTCGCCTTGCCCTTCGTAGTTGGTGATGACGAGTTTGACAGGATTAAAGATGGCACAAACACGCGGTGCCGTTTCCTTCAATTCTTCGCGAATCGTATGCTCTAAGAGGCTCAAATCAATGGTTCCCTCCACTTTGGTGTAACCGATTTTTTGGATAAAATCACGAATCGATTTCGCCGTATAACCTCTTCGCCGCAAGCCACTGATGGTCGGCATTCGTGGATCGTCCCAACCTCTGACGATTTTTTGCTCCACCAACTGCAACATTTTGCGTTTGGACATCACGGTGTAGGTGATATTCAAGCGGTTAAATTCGTACTGATACGGACGATAATCGCCAGTTACAAATTGCTCCAAAAACCAATCGTATAGTGGGCGATGTACCACAAATTCCAGCGTACAGATTGAGTGGGTTACACCTTCAAAATAATCCGATTGTCCGTGTGCAAAGTCGTACATCGGGTAAACATTCCACTTGCGTCCCGTCCGATGATGTGGATGCGATTTGATGATGCGGTAGATAATCGGGTCGCGGAAGTGCATATTCGGGTTTGCCATGTCTATTTTTGCCCGTAAAACCATTTTTCCTTCCTCAATCTCGCCTGCTTGCATTTTTTCAAACAAGGCTAAACTCTCTTCTACAGGGCGATTACGGTAGGGCGACTCGGTACCCGCTTGCGTGGGCGTGCCTTTTTGTTGGGCAATTTGTTCCGAAGTTTGCTCATCCACGTATGCTTTGCCTTCTTTGATGAACTTAATCGCCAAATCGTATAACTGTTGGAAGTAATCTGAAGCATAAAACACCGCTCCCCAATGAAAACCTAACCACTGAATGTCTTGCTGAATCGAATCTACATACTCCACATCCTCTTTGGAAGGGTTTGTGTCGTCAAAACGCAGGTTGCAAATGCCATTGTATTTTTGGGCAATGCCAAAATCCATACAAATCGCCTTCGCATGCCCGATATGCAAGTAACCATTGGGTTCGGGCGGAAAACGCGTTTGAATACGGCCGTCGTTTTTACCTTCTTGTAAATCTTTTTCAACAATCTGTTCTATAAAATTCAAGCTTCTTTCTTCCATAATCGCTTATTTTTTATCTCTTCTACAAATTCCGCGTGTGGACGAGGTAACAAAGGTTACTATTTCATCTTTTTCGGGCGATGCCTTGATTTCGGTGGCAATTTTTTCGATTGCTTGTGATACGTTCAAATCAGACATGTAAAGGATTCGATAAATATCTTGTATGTTGTTGATTTGCTCGTTTGTAAAGCCTCGACGACGAAGCCCTACGGAATTAACACCACAGTACGAAATGGGTTCGCGTGCCGCTAAAACATACGGCGTAATATCTTTGTTTACTTTACTTCCACCTTGTATCATAGCGTGTTTGCCGATGTGCGTAAATTGATGCACCAATGTGCCACCACCGATAACGCAATAATCGTCCACAACCACTTCCCCAGCCAACTGTGAGCAATTGGACATGATGATATGGTCGTGCAAGCAGCAGTCGTGTGCCACGTGACAATACGCCATAATCAGGCAGTTGGAACCCACCACGGTTTTGTTCTTGGAAGCCGTCCCTCTGTGAATCGTAACACACTCGCGAATCGTGGTGTTGTCGCCAATGATGGTCGTAGTTTTTTCGCCTTGAAACTTGAGGTCTTGTGGAATGCCACCAATCACAGCCCCCGGAAAGATATGACAATTTTTGCCGATTGTTGTGCCATCGTATATCGTTACGTTTGGTTCCAGAACTGTTCCTTCTCCAATTTCCACGTCCTTGTCAATGTAGCAATACGGACCAATCACGACGTTGGAATGAATAATTGCATCGGGATGCACGAAAGCCATAGCGTGAATGTTGGTGGAGGTTGATGGCACAAACTTATTCTTTAACCGTTTAGCACATTGCGTATTGAAGGTATGACCAGG
The DNA here is from genome assembly GCA_045118535.1 of Paludibacteraceae bacterium. Lineage (GTDB taxonomy): Bacteria > Bacteroidota > Bacteroidia > Bacteroidales > Paludibacteraceae > Colicola. Next base: position 9,272 of record JBGUYG010000032.1, on the reverse strand, counting down.
TTTGAATACGATAATTTTTCCTTGCAAACGGCAACCAATCAACGAAATATCGCCCAAAACATCCAATAATTTATGGCGTGCAGGTTCGTTGTGGTAATTCAAAGGTGATAGATACCCTAATTTAGAGGCATCAATTGACTTTTGCCCCAATTTTTTAGCGATTAAATCCAAACCTCGTTGGGACATGGGCGTTTCGTAAATCACGAGTGCATTTTCCAAGTCGCCACCCTTGATAAGCCCTCTTTGCAGTAGCGGTTCAATCTCTCGCACAAAAACGAAAGTCCGTGCAGGAGCCACTTCGGTCGCATAATCCGACAAATTGGAAAGAATCGCTTGTTGCGACTGGATAAACTGCGAATTGAAAGCAATGGTTACGTCCACTTCCAACTTGTCATTGGGCAAAATCACCATTTTACTGCCACTTTCGGAGATATATTCAATTTTTTCCGTAACCACCAGCACTTTTGCCTCGCTGTTTTGTTCCTTGATTCCAGCCTGTTCAATCGCATCGATAAACGGTTGAGCACTACCATTGAGAATCGGTATCTCGGGACCGTCTATTTCAATGAGGCAGTTATCAATTTGCATGGCATACAAAGCCGACAAAGCGTGTTCTACTGTGGACACTTTCCAAGCACCGTTTTCGAGCACTGTTCCGCGTTCTGTGGCAGAAACATAGTCCGCAACCGCTTCAAAAGTGGGTTTATTCGGCAAATCCTTACGACAAATCCGTATGCCAAAATTCTCTTCGGCTGGACGGAATTTTGCGGTTATATTTAATCCTGTGTGTAATCCTTTGCCTTTAAGGGTGAAAGGACTTTTTAACGTTTGTTGTTTCATATTTATTTCAATTTTTTCACTATTTCTGGTAATTGTTTAAAAATCACGGTTGCTTTCATCCAATCAGAGGCATCTATGGCTGGTGAACCGCTATACGTGCCTGCTTTTTTGATGTTGCCACGAACACCCGATTGGGCTCCAAAGACGCAATTATCGGGAATGGAAATATGTCCTGCAACGCCTACTTGACCCGTCAAGATGCAGTTGGCACCAATCTCGGTTGAACCAGCGATGCCCACCTGTGCACACAAGAATGAGGACGAACCCACTTTTACATTGTGGGCAATTTGCACCAAATTATCAATTTTTGTATTCTTTTTAATATGTGTAGCACCCATCATAGCCCTGTCCACAGTGGTGTTTGCACCTATTTCGACATCGTCGTCAATGATAACCGTGCCGATTTGGGCAATTTTGATATTTTCACCTTTTTCATTTTTTTCAAAACCAAACCCATCTGCCCCAATCACAGCTCCCGCGTGAATAATGCAACGTTCGCCAATTCTACAATCAGCATACACTTTCGCACCCGCATAAATAATGGTTTTGTCGCCAATATGCACGTTATCGCCGATGTAACTGTTGGGATAAATTTGCACGCCTTTGCCCAGTGTTACATTCTTGCCGATATACGCAAACGCTCCAATGTAGGCATCCTCAGGCACTTTGACACCCTCGCTGATGAAAGACGGATTTTCGATGCCTTTTTTGGCAGGACGCAAGGTTTGTTCCACCAAATTCAGCAAATATCCCACGCTCAGGCGAGCATTATGCACCAAAATAAAGGTCTGTTTTGCACCTTGTGGAACAGGAATATCTTTGGAAATGAGAATGATGCGAGCCCGCGTAGTATCCAATAAAGAGCAGTATTTTTCGTCTCCCAAAAAGGACAAATCGTTCTCGGTTGCACTCTCCAAAGGGGCGATATTATTCACTTTTGCGTGAGCGTCGCCAACGATGGGAGCATTATTTAAAAACTGTGCTATTTGTTCTGCTGTAAATTCCATAATCACTAAATTTTATAAAAGAATAAATATCGTTTTTGAGGCAAATCCTGCAACGTGCAAGCGTGCAAAATATCTGACTCTTCGGCTATATCTTTGATGCGACCATCTTTGAACAAAATCTCAATCGAATCGCCCGTTTTGTCCGAATAAACATTCTTGGAAATGATGTGTTCGGCAAAGAAATAAGAGGCATCTTCCCGTTTTATACCCAAACGCAATGTATATTTATTGGTCAAATCCTCTTTTTGTTCGTCATTCAATGGCTCGGATAGCAGTTCTGTCTTGAATAAATGCCGATGAATAAACGCTTGCGAAAGAGTCGATAGCACTTTGTCGCGATGTTGCATCCACACTTTTACGGCACACAAAATATCGTTGTCGTCTAACAAAGCGTACTGCTGCAAAGCCTCACTGCCCACGTAAAAATTCTGCTTCGTGATGTCTTTGTGCAAGAAGAAATGCAGGGCAGGTGGAGCAAAAAGTTCTTCGCCATGTTGGGCTAACTGTTTGGCACGATGGAAGATATTCACGAGCATTTGTTCCGCTGCCACAGAGGTTTTATGCAGATAAACCTGCCAAAAGATCAAACGCCGAGCCAACAAGAATTTTTCCACCGAATAAATCCCTTTTTCGCCCACAAACATCTTATTGTCTTTAATTTCAATCATTTTAAGCAACCGAGAAGACGATATATTGCCCTCCGTAACGCCACAAAAGAACGAGTCGCGACTGAGGTAATCCAACCGATCCACGTCCAACTGACTCGAAATGAGTTGATGGAAAAACGGGCGTAAATAGTTGCCTTGAAAGATTGCGATGGACTCGTCAATGGGTCCGTACTTAAAAAGCATACTCTCGTTTCGCTTGCGTAAATCTTCGTTGATTTGCTTCATCATCAGCAGGCTAATGTCCTCGTGGGTTGTATCTTTGATGAGCGACTTTTCCAAGACGTGTGAGAAGGGAGCGTGTCCGATGTCGTGCAACAAAATAGCCACCATGGTAGCGTTTATTTCAGACGGATAAACGGTCGTTCCTTTGGTTTGAATGATGTCCAACGCCTCCTTCATCAGGTGCATTGCTCCGAGCGAATGCGAAAAACGCGTATGAACGGCTCCCGGGTACACCAAATAACTCAATCCCAACTGCCGAATATGCTTCAAGCGTTGCACGTATGGGTGTGCCAAAACGTCCTGAATAATGCCTTCTGGAACTGTAATAAAGCCAAATATGGGGTCGTTAATAATTATATTTTGCATTCCTTTATTCAACCAATGTAGTTTTGCAAACTTACCATTTTTTTATAAAACTCCCAATTCTTTTCCAACTTGCGTGAAAGCCTCAATGCCTTTGTCCAACTGTTCACGGGTGTGAGCGGCAGATACCTGCACACGGATTCGGGCTTGCCCTTGTGGCACAACGGGGTAATAAAATCCCGTAACGTAAATGCCTTTGGTTTGAAGGGCTGCTGCGAATTTTTGGCTCAAAACCGCATCGTACAACATCACGGCACAAATAGCGGATTGAGTGGGTTTAATATCAAAGCCCGCTTGTTGCATTTTGGAGATAAAATAATCCGTGTTTGTGTGCAATTTATCTTGCAATTCATTGGATTTAGACAACAATTCAAGCACTTTGATACCCGCAGCCACAATCATCGGTGGCAACGAATTAGAGAACAAGTATGGGCGTGAACGCTGACGCAGAAGGTCGATAATCTCCTTCTTGCCTGTCGTGAAACCACCAACCGAGCCACCCAAAGCCTTGCCGAGCGTTCCTGTGATGATTTCGATTTGTCCACGCAAGTTAAATTGCTCCGTTACACCTCGTCCAGTCTTGCCCACAACGCCTGCAGAGTGGCTTTCATCAACCATCACCACAGCATCGTATTTCTTTGCCAACTCGTAAATTTTATCCAACGGACACACATTGCCATCCATCGAAAAAACGCCGTCCGTAGCGATAATTCGGAAACGTTGTGCTTGGGCTTTTTTGAGTTGTTCCTCCAAATCTGCCACATCGCCGTTGTTGTAACGATACCGCACAGCCTTGCATAACCGCACACCATCAATGATACTTGCGTGATTGAGGGCATCGGAAATGATGGCATCTTCTTCGGTCAAAAGTGGCTCAAATAGACCACCATTGGCATCAAAACAAGCAGCATAAAGGATAGTATCTTCTGTTCCAAAAAAATCTGAGATGGCTTTTTCCAACTGCTTGTGCAAATCTTGCGTACCACAAATAAAACGCACCGAAGCCATTCCATAGCCTCTCTGTTGCATAGCCTCCGTTGCGGCTTGAATCACCTCCTTATTGTCTGCCAAACCGAGGTAGTTGTTGGCACAAAAGTTTATCACTTCGCCCGTATGCCCAGCAACGCCAATAGAAGCCGACTGCGGGCTGACGATGACCCGTTCGTTTTTATACAAACCTGCCTGCTTAATCTCGTTAAGCGTCGTTTGTAGATATGTTTGAAAATTAGTGTACATAGTTTTATTTATTTTGCAAAAAATGAATGAGCATGGAATATAAAATCGTGTGGTATGTAGATGGCACAAACGAGGAATTATGGAATAGCAGACATAACTCTCCGTTGTACTTTTCGACTGTTTCTATGATTTGTTTGGCTAATGCCAACGCTTGCGGATATTTCAAATTCATATAATGTGGCTCCGAAAGCGTAACGTCCATCATGTGAAGCGGATGCAACATCAAATTCGTTAATTGATAGTTATTTGGGTTAATCCAACGCACTGGGCGTGTCGTTTGCAGACGAAAACCTGCTTTGTCGGCAAAACCGATACTAAAATCGTGAATTTGCACATTTTGCTCGTTTCCTGCATTCGCCAAATACTGCAAAACCGAGATGTTGCAACGCAAAAAATGGCTACGGTGGTACAAAACATTGTCTTCAACAAACGGAAGCGTTAATTTTTTAGGAAATTTACTTTGCAAATAGTAAGACGAATGCCAACCTAAAATCGCATTATTTTTCTTCCAAAGTTTCAGTAAATACTGATAAATTTTGCCGTTGTAGCCATATTGTGGATAGTCATATCCTTCGCCTTTCGTTTTTTTGATGAAATAAACGGGTTGAGCGGCTATTTTACTATCTTCTTGGGCAATCCAATCAAACGAAAAAGCAGGGTCATTATGAAAATCCAAAACAGACGAAATCGCTTCGCTCCATTGTCCACGCGAAATGCCACCCAAAAATCCTCGTAACGAATGGTAAAAAGTGAGTGTATCCACATCGTGCGTAAGCCATATTTTTTGCAATTTTGGCTTTGGAAAAGGTACTTCAAGCAACTGATAAATCAGATTGGCATACACGTCCACAATCGGCGTTTGCAACCGCTCACCAGACCCCAAAATAGAGTATTTGGCTACAAATCGTTGGTGTGCATCGCGTTTGGGTTGAATCGTCTCTTCGGCAGAGGAAAGGAAGAAAAAAGCATTATAAATAATGTCCGTTTGAAAAATAATTTTCCCTTTTTCCACCGTGTAACGCGGCTCAAAAGCGTCCTCTTTCGGCAATTCAATGCGTTGCCTCAACAGTCCGTTGGGAATAACAATTACCTTGTAATTTTTCCAATTATCTTTGTCAGCAGTGTAACCGATGAGCGAGGCTACTTTTTCGTTGTCGTAGGACAAAAAACGGATAATATAATGTATAATGTCATTCATTTTCCCAAACTATTGGCCACGGATTATGCGTTATGCCAGCCGCTTTTTCCATCTGTTTATGGGCTTCTTCACGCATTCTATCCACTTCATTTTGACGGGGTTGGGTCGTGTCAGGAAAAATCGGCTCGGTAATTTTAACGGTTACCAAAGGCAGCGATTTGTCGCCCAACAACTTATAAATGCCCGTTCGTTCACGGAAGGTTATCACACACGGAATAATCGGGATATTGTACTTGTAAGCCCACGTAAAAGCCCCTTTTTGGAAGGGTCGCAAGGGTTTATACCAATCCCAGCGAGCCGCTTCGGGGAAGATATGAAACCACGAGCCACGCTTGTGAAACTCATCAAAAGCCGCATTAAAGCACTTGTAGGCACTCATGCCTTCCTCTTGGGGTGGGATAGGGATTCCGCCGATTGTCCGCAACCAAAACTCGTCTTTTGTACCAAAATTGGGAGCAAACATTGGGATTTTAGTCGTCCGTTTCGCCTTGATAGCCAACAAAACAAACTCCGCATCTTTGCGAAAACAGTGGTTGGCAAGCGTAATGGCACCGCGTTTGAATTGTTGTTTGTATTTTTTCAAAATCTCCCGTCCTTCAAAACGCAAGCCAAACTGGAGATGCAAACGGAAATTTTCAATGATATTCAGCACAATCTCATACACAAACCACCGCTTCAGTTTCAATTCCAAACTATCGTCCACAAACGGATAATTCTTGTCCACCTTGACTTTGTGCGTGTACGTAGGGTGATACATCCGTTCAAATGGGTATTCTTGCGGATAATCAAGGTTCATATCGGGGATATACGTCCCTTCTTGCACTTGTAATTCTTTGTAATGTTTGTTTTCTTTCATACCTTAACATTTTAAGAACATGGCACCGACCGAACGTGCAAAGTCGCCATCGGTATCTTCTCTATCGCCAATCATCAGACAGTTTTCGGCAGGTACGCCCAACTTTTCCACCACTTGCTCCATGACCCTTTTGTTGGGTTTTAAGCCACCCAAGTCGGGCGTTGCAATGGTAAAAGTGAATAACTGAGGGTCTATTTGCAGGGCTCGCAACTTATCTTTGACGAAGCAGTAGTCCGAAACGACACACACGGGGATGTTGTTATCATTGCAATAATGAATGATGTCCAACGCCCACTGTTCCGCTTTGTAAAAGAAGCACAGAGCCTCAAACATCAACGGCATATAATTGTTAAAATACCAACTGCGAGCCGTGTTAGCGGAGAAAAGATGACTACCACGAGCCATCTTTTCAAAAAAAGCATCATAGAATTTTTCGGAACTATCAAAACAACGTCCCTTAAAACTACGATAAACCATACGCTCACGCATCAAAAAAGGCAGCGATATGACTTCGTTGGCAACGAGATGCAAACTCAAAAAACGTTTGTTGTAAATCGTGCCGTCCAAGTCAAAAATAACCGCTTTGGTCTTTTTCCAATCAATATCCGAAAGGTGTATGGCTTTCAATTATTTCAAAATTAGTTTCTTGAATTTTTCGTGGCGTGCCTCGTCTTGCATGAGCAACAAAATCTTAAACTGACCATCGCGTTTGCCTTCCTTGATACATTCTTCCTTGAACTGCTCGAAAGATTGCTTTACAAGCCGATGAGCCACAGGGTCCTTGACACGGAACGATTCGCGTTTGGCTTTGTATTCCACGTTGATAGTCATCAATTCTTTGTCCACGTTCTTCACGAACTCGTCAGCCACTTCTTGCGAGGTGCTTTGGTCAGCAAACTCCAAGTAGAAATGGTAGGTTGATTCTTCCAAAACCGCAAACCCGATGAAGAATGCGAGTGGCGTTTGCATAGATTTTTCTACGCGACGAACGGCTTCAATAAACTGTCTTTCGTGTAATTTTTCGCCCGTCATGGTTACAATTCCGTTCACTTTTTGAATCATAAACACGGTCGGCGTATTTTCAAACTTATCGCTTGCTTCCAACAAGTCGTTCATGTTGTAGCGATACAAACCCGCAAAAGTGGTTACATACGGGCAGTAGCGTTTGCCTTTTTGCAACTCGTGCAACTGCAAGAAATGCTTGTTTTCGCTCTCCAATTCCTCTTCGGCAACGAACTCATAGTAGTGCAAATGGGGGAACAAAACGGTGTTGTTCGTGTCGTCCAAAACCAATCCAAAACGGCACTCGGACGAGAAATAACCGAACTCTTGGTGCAACATCGTGTCAGGGAAAGCCCCCTTAAATTTATCCAAATAAACCTTCGTGTTACCGCATTTCCACGTGTTCAAAATCTGTATATTTGGCCAGTAATGCTTAGGCAAAACGGTACCATATTTGGCTTTTAATTCACGCAATTCTTTGGCACGTTCGGGATTGGGTTTAAGCGTTTGTTGTATATCCTCGCGAATCCAATCAGGAATTTTCAAGTCGGCTTTGATAGTGCCTTTTTCTATATCATTGCAGTAGTCGTCAAAGAAAACGTTCACGTTGTTGCGAAGTTCAACGACCGTAGAGGGGTTTGCCGTAACAATCAAGGTCACGTTATGCTCAATCGCCGTACGCATCAAAACATAGTAACGAGCCGTGTAATCTTCGATGGAATACACCGAGAAAGGACAGGTATATAGTTTTTTTACAAAGCCCGGACAGTTTTGTTGCGTAACACCCGAAACACTTCCGAAAAATGTGCCGTCTGGTGCTTCACCTTCCTTCGTTTTACCCACAATAGAGAGGATTTTTCCCGTAAACACTTTTGGGCGATTCATAATGAAATTGTACAACCACACTTTGGTCATCTTGCCATACACGTCTTCCATGTATTTTGGCGTGATAGGAATCCATTTTGGTTCGTTGGTTGTGCCCGAAGTAGTAGCATAAATAGTTGGTTTACCGGGAAATAAGATATTTTCCCCACCGTTACGATGCTTGTCAATATAGGGTTTCAAATCTTCGTAGTCGTTCAAGGGAACATTTTTTTGATATAAAGCGAACAACTCATCGTCTGTTTTGGCTTGCAAAATATCCGAGAAATGGTGTTCTTTGCCATATTCTGAATGCTCGGCATAACGAAGAATACTCCGAAGCGTTTCTGCACTACTTTTTTTAGGGTCTTGAGACGCTTTTTTCAGTTTGCGGTATTGAATACCTCCCGCGAGTCCTAACAAGGTGTTAGGAACAAAAGGACATGTTTCTTTTTCCATAACTTCCCAAAGTTTAAGGCGTATTACTACGCAAGTTTATAAAATTATTTCAGGTGGCAAAGGTAGTAAAATTTTTATTAAAACAAAACAAGCAAAAAAATCGCAAAAAAACAAAAAAGCCTTATTTCAGCTTTTAAACTAAGATAAGGCTTTGTCAATCAACAAAGTAATGCTTCAAGGCACAAAAAATCTAACCCATTTTTCGGATGGAATCAAAACCTTGTCCGAAGACACCTTCGACTTGATTTTCGGCAATAAAAGCGTCTGGGTCAATGTGGCGAACCAACTGAAAAACGGTACTTGCTTCGTTGCGGCGACACAAAATAGTAAGCACCTTCATCGGCTGATGCGTATAACCTCCAACACCTTCCAACTGTGTTACACCACGATGTAATTTGGTGATAATCGCCTGCGAGACCTCTTCGGCTTTTTTTGAAAAAATAAAAAACTGCACCGATTGTCGCACACGATTCATCACTGTATCAATCGCCGTACGACTCATAAACGTATACGTTAGACCGAATAAAATCTTTTCAACACTATGTACATTGGGCAAAAAA
>JBGUYG010000031.1:0-36728 GCA_045118535.1 Paludibacteraceae bacterium | reverse complement strand
CACATCATCGTGCAAGCAATTAGTAAATAAAGATATTTTTTCATTTTCTTTTTTGGGCGGTTATATCCCATCGCCCCCGTCGGTTTTGTTATACTAAAAATTAAAATTCTTTCTGCTCTCATGGCTTTATAGTTCTTGCCCCATTGGAGAAAAACATCTCTCTATACTGCCGTCTGCGGTTGTTTTTTTAGGAAAACAAAAAAATGAGCGTTCCCTATTCACCCTTGAGGCTGTAGGAAATGCCCATTACCGCAAATAAGAAACGCCCATACACATGTATGAACGTTTGCTTATTTATTTGAAGCGGTAACCATTAAAACTTCCTACATTCCAAGAGTTGCCAAATAAATCGCAAACGCGAAATCAATATGTCTTTGTGCCGAGAAATTCCTCAACACAATCGCAAAAGTATTACATTTTTTTCATATATGCAAAATTAAACGTATCTTTGCCGAGTTATGGCAATCATCAACATCGAAACGGCAACCGAGTATTGTTCGGCATCCTTGACGCAAAATGAGACCGTACTTGATTTGCATATCCAGCATGAAAAAGCAAATCACGCGGTTGTTTTGCCCGTTTTTGTGCAGTCGATTCTGCAAAAAGCCCAGCAAAATACTATCCCGATTGAGGCAGTGGCTGTCAGTCAGGGTCCGGGCAGTTATACGGGGCTTCGAGTGGGTGTTTCGGTGGCAAAAGGGCTTTGTTTTGGCTTGGGAGTGCCACTTATTCCCGTTGATACGCTCCAAATCTTGTGTCTGCACGCTTTGAATTTTATCCAAAATCCTTCTTCTGATGCGGTTTTGTGTCCGATGCTTGATGCACGCAGAATGGAGGTTTATACGGCTTTGTACAACTGTGATTTGCAGGTTTTGCAACCCACCGAAGCGAAAATTATTGATTCACAATCGTTTAGCGATATTTTAGCCGAGCGTCCCGTTTACTTTTTTGGCAATGGAGCCGAGAAATGCAAACCGCTTTTGCAGTCGCCCAATGCCCATTTTGTAGATGATATTTTTCTGTCTGCCGAGTTTATGGGAGCGTTGGCAATGCAAGCAAAGCCACTACAATATATGGCGTATTTTGAACCGTTTTATTTGAAGGATTTTAATGCGATGCCCTCGCACGTCAAAGGATTGAATGGATGAAAAAACAGGGACTGATAATCATATTATGTGCGGTTTTGTGCGGTTGTTCCACGCAACGAAACACGGCTTTGACCCGCTCCTATCATGGGTTAACCACACATTATAACGTCTATTTTAACGGTCGCGAATCCTATCGTGCGGGACTGTTGAAAATCAACGAAAACAACGAAGACGATTATTCGACCATCTTGCCCCTCTACCCCATCAGCAACCATCAAAATATCGGCGTTTGCAACACCGAAATGGATTTATCCATCGAAAAATGTCGCAAAAGTATCAAACTGCATTCCATCACCGTCAAACCGAAACCCAACCCGAAAAAAGCCACCGACAAGAAGTACCAACTGTGGTTGCAACGCGAAGAATTTAACAATCAGATGGGCAAAGTGTGGATTATGCTGGGGGCTTCGGAGTTTTACAAAGGCGAGTTTGAGAGTTGCATCGGGACGTTTAATTATGTGATAAAACATTATGGTACTGACAAGGATGTGATTGCTCAAAGTCAGTTATGGATTGCACGGGCATACGGTGAATTGGGGTGGCTTTACGATGCCGAAGAGATGCTCAAAAAAGTCAATCAAGACGACCTCGCCAATAAAAATGCCCATCTGTATAGTGCCATTTCGGCAGATATAAAACTGAAAAGGCAAACGTATAGCGACGTCATTCCGCTCATCGAAAATGCCGTCAAAGGCGAGAAACGAGCGATTTATAAACCGCGTTTTTACTACGTTTTGGGGCAATTATACGTGCTTGAAAATAACAAAGACAAAGCCATCAAGAACTTCAAAAAAGTGCTTTCAACCCACCCAAAAGACACCAAGTTGGCGTTTAATACGAAATTGCAGTTGGCACAGTTGCAACAAAAACCGCAAAAAGCCATCAAAAAACTATCGCGAATGGGCAGAAATCCGAAGTATCAGGATAAATTGGACAAAATTTATGGCACGATGGCGAACATTTACCTCAACCAACAAGACACCAATCGGGCGATGGCATACTACCAATTAGCCATCGATTCGGCACGTTCCAGTTCGTTGGATAAGGGCGAGGTGTTGTTGCGATTGGCGGACTTGTGTTACGGCAGAAATGAGTTTGTGGAGGCGTATCCGCTGTACCAAGAGGCACAAACGATTTTTCCGATGGATAACCAAAATTATGCCCATATTGAGCAACGCACGCACATTTTGGATGAATTGGCCAACCCTTGGAAGACGTGGAAAATGCAAGATTCGTTGCAACAAATCGCAAGTTATTCGCCTGAAAAACAACAAGATATAATCAACAACATCATCGCTCAGGTCAAAGCAAAAGACCGCAAAAAGAAAGAAAAACAAGAACGCGAACAACAACAGGCTATCAATCAAAAAAATGCGGAAATCCAAAAAACAGGCGGTTTGCCACGCGTCAATACGAGCAAAATGGTGGGTACGGTCGGCTCGCAAGAATGGTATTTTTATAACGATAATTTAATCAAAAACGGGAAAAATTTGTTTGCTGACACATGGGGCGAACGGGCTTTGGAAGACAACTGGCGACGAAAAGATAAAACGAACATACCCACTTGGGACGACAACGAAATGAACACGCCAAACGACCTCGCAGACGATTCGCCACAAGATTTGCCCGAAGAACAAGCCGACACGAGCGACACCGAAGAATTCAAGGAAGAATACACGGTTGAGTATTACCAAAAACAGATTCCTAAAACGCCTGAAGAGATGGCTCAATCCAATGCTATGTTGCGTGATGCGTTGTTTGATGTAATCATTATTTTGCACGATAAAGCCCATAATTACCCGCTTTCAGACGAGTTATTTGCACTCTTTTTGCAGAAATTCCCCGATGATGAAAAGTTAGCGGAGTTGTATTATTATCAATTTTTGTACGCCAAACGCCAGAAAAACGAGCCAAAAGCGGCTCAAATCAAGCAAACGATGGTCAATAAATTCCCTGAAAACGCCTACACACAGTTGCTCATCAAGGCAGAAAAAAGTAGTATTTTTGCCGAAAAAGAGGCACAAGAACTCTACAAAAACACGTTTGAAGCATTCCAAAGTGGTGATTATCAGCAAGTTATAACCAACACAGAAATTGCCAAGGAAAATTATAGCAACTCGCCTTTGATGCCCCGTTTTTTGTTCATCAATTCGGTCGCCTTAGCCAAGACACAAGGGCAGGAATCCTTTACAGAAGCCCTTAAACAGATGGTGGCACAATTCCCGAGCAACGAACTGAGTGCCAAAGCCAAAGACATGCTTGCGATGATGGGGCAAGGTTGGGAAAGTCAGCAAGGCAAGGACTCGCCACATACGCTCAGCCAAGCACGCAGCACTGCCACGGACGACAACACGCAAGAGACGGCGAGCCAAGACACTTTTTCAACCATCACCAACGAACTTTCGTTTGTCTATATTTTGGTGGAAAACATCAGCGATTCGGTCTTGAATCAACTGCTTTTTGAGGTTGGCGTGTTCAATTTTACGCAATTTATGGTCAAAAACTACGACTTGACGGTTTTGCCTTACTATGCCGAACATCGAGCGATTCGCATTTCGACCTTTGAAAATCTGGGCGAAACCAAATGGTACAAAGATATTCTACTCAAAAATACCGATTTAGCGACCTTTTTGCAGCAACTCAATGCTACCGTCGTGGGCATCACCGAAACGAATGCCAAAAAAATCGCCTCCAAAAAGCGATTGGAAGAGTATATGCAGTTAGCAATGTTCTAATTTGGCGAACATCAGCAAGAGCGTTTTTTTGCCCACTTGGTCAAAATTGATTTCGATTTTTTTGTTTTCCAACTCGATGTACGTGTCCACCACCGTGCCTTCACCGAAGGTTTTATGCCTCACCCGACTGCCTTTTTCCCATTCCGAAGCGAAAGGAATGCGTTTTTCTTCCACTTCGTCTTGCACAATCGAAACGGAAGGAATGGGACGAAAGGCAGGTTTAGTGGCTATCGGTTGGGGTGCCATTGGTTGTGCATTGGGCAGGTCTAAATCGTCTAAAAAGCGGCTTCGTTCGCAGGGAGTAATCATACCATTACGGAAACGCTGTCTTGCCCACGTAAGCGTCAAGGTTTTTTGGGCACGGGTCATTGCAACGTACATCAGACGCCGTTCTTCCTCCTCTTCGCTTGCCGTAAAACAGACCGCTGACGGGAACAGATTTTCCTCCAAACCCACGATATACACGTTCTCAAATTCCAACCCTTTGGCAGCATGAATCGTCATCAGCGTTACCTTGGGCTCGGTGTTATTGATGTTCACATCTTGGTCGGTCAGCAACGCCACATCTTCCAAAAAATTGGGCAGAAAACAAGTGCCTTCTTCGCTATGGTCTGCCACAAAAGTCTCCAAATCGGTCAGCAATTTTTGCAAGTTATCGTAACGCTCTTTGTCATCGGACGAGCCTTTGACCAGCAAGGCATTGAGTAGCCCAGAGTCCGTCAAAATTTGTTTGGCTAATTCGTAGGCATTGAGGGTATTTAATTCGGCTCTAAAACCCTGAATCATATTCACAAAATCCTGTATTTTCCGTGTTGTTCCAGCATTTAAAGCGAGGTTTGAAAAATCGTCTTGCGAGATAATTTGATACAAACTTTTATCTTGTCGCAACGCCTCTTCTGTGATTTTTTTCATTGTTGTATCGCCAATTCCGCGTGCTGGTACGTTGATAATCCGCTTCAATGCCTCGCTATCATTTTGATTTACGACCAACCGAAAATAGGCAATCGCATCTTTAATCTCTCGGGCTTGATAAAAACTATTTCCACCGTAGATTTGGTACGGGATAGAAAATCGCCGCAATTCATTCTCAAACGGACGCGATTGGGCGTTGGTGCGGTACAAGATAGCAAAACTACTGTACGGGACGTTTTTTCGCTTATTTTGCATCAAAATCTCGGTGGTAATATCCCGACTTTCGTCCCTATCCGTCTCAAATTTCAGCAACCGAATCCCCTCGCCTTGCTCCTTTTCGGAATAAATGGTCTTTTTGATTTGATGTTTATTGTGGGCAATAAGTTTGTTGGCAGCCTGAACAATCGTCTGCGTAGAACGATAATTACGCTCCAACTTGAACAATTTACCGTCATATTCCTGCTGAAACGAAAGGATATTCCCGATTTGTGCCCCACGAAAAGCGTAAATCGATTGCGAATCGTCACCGACCACACAGATATGATTTTGTGGAAAAGCCAACCGCTTAATGAGCAGATATTGCGAATAATTCGTGTCTTGGTACTCGTCAATGAGGATGTGCGTAAATTGTTGCTGATATTTTTCTCTAACTTGTTGATTATCACGCAATAAAGTATTCATATTCATCAAAATATCATCAAAATCCATCGCATTGGCTTGCAACAATCGGTGCTGATACTCGGCATAAATCAACGGCATGGCACGAATATGTTCCATATCATCACGCCTCATATAATCTTTGTTGGCAGCGTACCCATCGGGCGTTAGCAAAGCATTTTTCGCCGCACTAATATGGTTCAAAATGGTTTTATTATCGTATTTTTTGACATCTAAAGCCATCTCTTTGATGATTTGCTTCAACAAAGAACGGCTATCGTTGTTGTCATAAATGGTAAATTCGGGCGTCAGACCCAACAAATCGGCTTCCAAACGCAACAAACGGGCACAAACGGAGTGAAAAGTTCCCATATACAGCGACATTGCCTTCGCACCAACCATCTGCACGATGCGTTTTTTCATCTCCCGAGAGGCTTTGTTGGTAAACGTCAGCACCAATATATTTTGCGGAGCAATCCCTTGTTGCAGTAAATAAGCCACTTTGTAGGTCAAAACACGCGTCTTGCCCGACCCCGCACCCGCAATCACCAAATGAGGACCTTCATTGTAGCAAACGGCTTCCCGCTGACTCGGATTTAATTCGTCTAAAATGTTAGTTGGCATTTTCTCCTATTTTCGTTTTTACATTTGTTCTTCGACACTTTGCTCGTGTATCAAGTGCATCATTTGTTCCACAAACCCGCTCGGCAGTTGGTATTTTTTGCCCCACTCGATTCGCTGTTGGATGATGTTATCCAAACGATTGACTTGCAAAATGGGTTCGTTATTTTCTTTTTTGATTTTGCCGATTTGCCGCGACAATTCCAGCCGTTTTACCAACAAATTCCATAACTCGTCATCAATTTCGTCAATCTGCTCACGCAACTCCAACATACTTTTATTGGGCGTGTTGGTGGTGCGAACAATCAGTGTATTTAGTAGGGTTTGCAAGTGGTTCATCGTGATTTGTTGCTTGGCATCTGACAAGGCTTCGGTGGGGTGTGGATGTACCTCAATCATCAGTCCGTCATAGTCCAAATCCATCGCTTGCTGAGCCAGTTGTGCCACCCTTTGGGCATCGCCCGAGATATGAGAAGGGTCTAAAAGCATGGGTATGTCGTGTTTTTTCTGCCTAAACTCAAACGCCATGCCCCAGCACGCCTTATGGTTGATGCCCCGATGTATCGCCCAAATCGGCACGCCCAACGTCTGCAATCGCTCTACCGCACCCATCCACAAAGCCACATCTTGTGCCATCGGGTTCTTCACCAAAATGCCTTTTGGCAGTTGTTCTCGTGGGATTTGTTGCCAAAAATCTGCCAACTCCTGCACCAAAATCGGATTCACACTCGTCCTTGCTCCAATCCAACAATAATCGATTCCCGCCTCAACACACGCCTGAATATGCTGGGTGTTTGCCACTTCGGTTGCAACAGGATAACCCATCTTTTGACCCGCATTTTTCAGCCATGGAAGGGCTTTTTCGCCAACTCCTTGGAAGGTCTGAGGAGACGTGCGGGGTTTCCAAATGCCACCTCGGAAAATGATTTGACCGAAAAAATCGGGGAAATGGCACTTTTCAGCCACTATTTCAGCCAGTTGCTGCTCACTTTCTACGGCACAAGGTCCAAAAATCAGTATTTTTTCTTTCATTTTTTGTGTACGATCGTTAATCCATCTCGCAATGGCAAAATCAATTGTTCCACTCGTTCATCTTTGGCAAGCATATCGTTAAACGTCCGCAAACCCACTGTCTGCTTGTCTTTATCGTATTTTTCGTCTATGATATGCCCGTCCCACAACGTATTATCTGCCAACAGCCAACCACCCCGCTTCAATAACGGAAAAATCAAGTGATAATATGCTTCGTATTCGCATTTGTCCCCGTCCATAAAAATCAGGTCAAAAACGTCCGTCATGTTCGGCAGGATTTGCAACGCATCTCCAACCATCAAATGCACTTTTTCGCCCAACGGACTCCGTGCCAAGTTCTGCCGAATGATTGCCTCCAATTCGTCATTTTTTTCCATCGTAATCAGTTGTGCATCGCCCGTCAAACCTTCTGCCAAACAGAGTGCCGAATAGCCCGTAAAAGTGCCAATTTCCAATATCGTTTGCGGTTGAATCATCTTACTCAACAGTGCCAACAAACGCCCCTGCAAACGCCCACTAATCATACGAGCATTGTAGATATGCACATACGTTTCTCGTTCAATCTCTTGCAGATAATCGGGCTCGGGCGTGCTATGTTTGAGGATATATTCTTCTAAATTTTCCAGCATATAATCATCTTTTTCGCTCTGTGCAAAGTTAGTTTTTTTATGGTGAACGAAAAATTAAAATACGCATTCAAACATTGCTTTTTTAAAAATATTATCACTAATTTTGTACTCTGATATGGAGTATTGCATAAATTAAAGTTACAAGTATGAAAATTTCACTCGTCATTTCTACATATAACAAACCTGATTATTTGGGATTATGTCTAAAAAGTGCCTTACATCAAACTATCGCACCAGACGAAATCGTCATTGCAGACGACGGCTCAACCCATGAAACTGCCGAGCTCATAGATTCGCTTGCACAAATATCCAAAGTGCCAATTATTCACGTTTGGCAGGAAGATGAAGGTTTTCAAGTATGCAAAATACGCAATAAAGCGTTTGCTCATTGCTCTGGCGATTACATCATACAATCGGATGGCGACATAATTTTTGACAAGCATTTTGTGGAAGACCATAAACGATTGGCAGAAAAAGGCTATTTTGTTTGCGGAAGCCGAATTTATCTCACACCCGAAGGAACGCAACAATTGTTTGAAACTCAAAGCATTAACCCAAAAATAAAATTTATGCAACAAAGCCATATTTTAAATTCAATCCACATAAAACTACTGCAAAAACTCTTTTCACTGCGATATGGCAAACGTATCGACAAACTCCGTGGCTGCAATATGGCTTTTTGGAAAGATGATATAATCAAAGTGAATGGTTACGATGAAAACCTAACGTCTTGGGGACACGAAGACGGTGAACTTGCCTATCGTTTCCATTTTGCAGGCGTGAAGAAAAAATTCCTAAAATTTGGAGGTATTTGTTATCATTTGTACCACAAGGAGTCGTCTCGTGAAAATGAACAAGCACATCTCGAAACCATAAAAAACGTTATTGAAAACAAAATTGCATGGTGCCAAAACGGCATTGATAAATACCTATGATTTTTTTTCGGCGTTGCGGTGCTCCCAAATCTTCACAAGCGTATAGAACTTATAATTTGCCTCATTGACAGCCAAAACAAGCCCTGAAATACCTTGAAAAATACCACCTCTGAGAATGTAACTTTGAAAAAAACGAAACGTACACTTCACAAAAATTCGTAAGATATTGACTCTTTCGTTTGGTCGTTTCACTATTTCATTGGTCGTATAGAGATTCATTTTTGTAAGTTTAGTAGATAACGTCATGGACTTATGGACTAACGCAAGTTCCATCACATCAGAAGGAATTTTATCCACCTTCCCATCAATAATCGGTTTGGCGTGAATAATTGCTGGCCATGTTGTTTTGTCTTGGCGAACAAAACGAAGTTGGTAATCAGGATAGGAATTTTTAACAAAAAGATTCATTACATAATTTTTGCGTGGAATCAAAAGTGCATCGGCACAATTATCTTGTTTTATATAGTTATATAGATACTTTTTTAGTTCAGTGGTAACAATCTCATCAGCATCCACAACAAGCACCCACGGATATTTTGCAGAGTGGATTGCAAACTCCCGTGCAGGTTCCACAATATTGTAATTTTTCTTTGGAAAAGTGATTACACGACAACCAAAATTTTCAGCTATTTCAACCGTCTTGTCGGTGCTTTCCATATCGCACACAAGTATTTCGTCAAAATCTTTAACATGCTCCAAAATCTCGGGCAATGAACTTTCTTCATTGTAAGTGTTGATTACAACCGATATTTTATTGTCCATCTTATCCATCATTTTTTAATTTTTCCAAACGTTTTGATACTTGTATATTTTCGCCAAAGGTTGATTTTACGTTGGGTTGGAACA
The DNA here is from genome assembly GCA_045118535.1 of Paludibacteraceae bacterium. Taxonomy (GTDB): domain Bacteria; phylum Bacteroidota; class Bacteroidia; order Bacteroidales; family Paludibacteraceae; genus Colicola. The sequence goes on along the minus strand of JBGUYG010000031.1, from coordinate 27,213 downwards.
CCATGACGACGAATATAATCTTCCACTTGTTCTATCATTCGAGTACAGCATTTGCCATCAAAATGTGGGTCGTAATTTTCAACTATCCAACGGCGTTTTTTGATGCTTTCCGTATCGTTGAAAACCTTATTATATGCCTGCAAAAGTTCGTTTGTATCGGTGATATTCTCCCAGTAAATATCTGTGGCGATTGTGCCAAGCGTGATTACAGGACGGTCAAGCAACAGAAATTCATACACCGCTGACGACGTGTCGCTTATCATCAAATCGCTCATCAATTGATATTTAGTAACATTTTCAGACGCTTCAATATAAATGGCATCGTTACGATTTTTTGCCCAGTCGCGATATTCGTCTGTCCATTGCGTTGCCGTCAGGGGATGAAATTTCATAATCAACAAAACATCTTTTTCTTGTGCTAATAAATCTTCCAACGGCTTTTTCATATAGGGTAATGAGGTGAGTTTGGGCGAAAAAGTCGGTGCATAAATAACAATCTTTTTTTTGCCATACTGGCTTAAAAGTTGCTCTTTTTCTGTATCAAAATCATGCAAATGTGCAAAAATCCAATCTTGCTTTGTCCAGCCCGTTTCGCATACCTCAAAGTCGCCATATTTTTTTGCCGATGCCTCAAAATGCGACGTAAAATACGGACCTTGGGTCAAATACATATCAAAATAGCGACGAATAATCCAATGATCTTTCTTTTCGGCAGCATATCCGTGAAAAACTTGGGCTTTGACTCCCGAAAGATAATAAGGCACGATGTTGCCAGGCACAAAAATAGCGTCTGGTTTAAAATCATAGACCTCTTGAATCGAATCCGTCCACTTCACTTCGTTTTCCAGCGGAAATTTGGGAATTTTCTTGGTATGAATATACCACAAAACGTCATGGCGTCCCTGTTTTTCCGCCTCAATATAAAGTGGTTGCAAAATATCTATCGCATATCTATTTTCGCAAAATAGAACTATTTTCATTGTTTAGGGATTGATGTTTTTTTGTATCCAAAAACACTTTCATCTGTACTTCTCTTCCAATGCATTATACAAATCTTGTTTATAATTGTCCGTGATAGATTTGCGATGTTTAAAAGTCATCGCCATCACTTCTGGCGAAACGGGATAGTCCCACCAAACGTGTTTCTTTTTATTTTCCTCAACGTCAAGTTCAACTTCTTGTCCAGTTTCGTCAGCATTTGTAAGCGTAATGGGCTTGCTATTTTTTCCCGCTAACACATCTTCCAAAAACTTTATCGCCCAAATTGCTTGGGAATGGTCTAATGACGATAAAATATCTTTAAGACGGGTCTGATTTAAAGCTTGTGTTTCCATAATATCGTTACTTTTTTCTCACATCAACATCGTTTGAAAAATGATTGTCGGCTTTGTGCTTCATCTGTTCGTAACTTTCATAGATACGTTTTTTAAGATTGGTCGAACTGACTCCTGCACCGTATGGAAAATACACCACGTCAACGCCCTGCTCCTTCAAATAGTCGTATTTACCTGTCCAATCATCGCCCACAACAAACACATCAAAATTAAGTTTTTTAACCTTATCGGCATGGTCAAGCGAATGTTGCGGAATCACAATATCGGGGTATTTTAACGCCTTCATTAACGCAATACGCTCTTCAAAAGGGATTATCGGCTGACTTTTATAACTCTCCACGAGTTCGTCCGTATTGACTCCAACTATCAAAATGTCGCCCAACGAGCGAGCGTATTCAATCATTTTGATGTGATTTGCGTGCAACATATCAAATGTGCCACTGGTATATACCACTGTTTTTCCTGCTATCATCTTAAATCAATTTTCGTTTTTGTAAATCCTCAAAAGCAGCAATGAGCGTATCAATTTCCTGCTTTGTGATATTGCCTATATGTCCTACGCGAAAGACCTTTTCTGCCAATTCGCCACCGTTAGGACAAATCCAAATATGAAATTCATCTTTCAGTATTTCAAAAATCCGATATGCACTTACGCCATCATGGATGGGTGCCAACGCTGTAACACAGTTAGAAGTGGCATTTTCGGGCGTAAAAATTTTAAACGGAAGATGCTTGATTTTATTTCTAAAATACTCGGCACGCTCTTTCATAGCATCATTGGCGTGATGAATACCACCCTCTTGAGCGATGCGTTTTAACTTATCATTGAGTTGCAAAAGCGTTCCAACAGCAGGCGTGAAAGGTGTTTGTCCTCGCTCGCCATTTTTGAGATACTCGGCATAATTAAAATACAAACTCTTAACCTCGTTTTGTGCACAACGTTTCTGTGCCTCCGCATCCAACACCGTAAAACTCATTGAAGGAGGTAGAGACAACGACTTCTGACTCCCTGTAATCACGGCATTTATGTGCATTTCTTTCATTGAAATCTTATCGGCAAGAAAACCACTAATGGCATCAACAAAGAGGAAACAATTATTTTTTTTGCAAAAATCGCTAACCAACTGCATATCGTACAGAATACCTGTTGATGTCTCACAAAGTTGCAAAATCATTCCCATATAGCCTTTATTGTCATATTCGCTAAGGATTTCGGACGTCAAAGGCATACCATACTCAAGATGAATTTCGGTAAACGGAATCTGGTGTATCTGGCATAACTCCACAAAACGATGTCCAAAACTTCCTCCATTGACCACCAAAAGCTTGTCGTCTTGGGTGAAGAAGTTCATCACGCCACCTTCCATGCTCGCCGTTCCCGAACCCGTCATAAAAATAACGCGTGAGTTGTCGGGTGCGTCAAACAGTTGGCACAAGAGTTTTTCATTTTCCAACATTACAGCCGAAAACTCAGGAGTTCGGAAATAAGGCACTTGTTCTGCTCCAAGCCGTCGCGTTTCTGCGTCCATCTGTACGGGACCTACTGTAAAATTTATCATCTGAATTTCAAATATACATTTTTCGCAAAAGTATACTTTTTTCTGCGATTAGACAAATTAAAATACGTGGCAGAAATTTAATGGTGGATTCTTTTGGATTTAAAAACAAAAACTATATCTTCGCCATTGAATAACAACAAAATACATATCATTATGGCTACAATTTACGACTTCACGGTGTTGGATACGAAAAAACAACCCGTCAAACTTGACACGTACAAAGGCAAAGTGCTTTTGGTGGTTAATACGGCAACCGGCTGTGGTTTTACGCCACAATACGAGGGTTTGGAGAATCTTTACAAAAAATATAAAGACAAAAATCTTGTGATACTTGACTTCCCGTGCAACCAGTTTGCGAATCAGGCACCTGGCACAGAAGAGGAAATCGTCACGTTTTGCAAACTCAAATACGATGTTTCGTTCCCACAATTTGCCAAAATCAATGTCAATGGAGACGATACAGACCCTCTTTACAAGTGGCTCAAAGACCAAAAAACGGGTACGTTCGGCAAAGCCATTAAATGGAATTTCACCAAGTTCCTCATTGACCAAGAAGGCAACGTCATTGAACGTTATGCTCCCATGACAAAGCCCGAAAGTATCGAAAAAGACATCCTCAAATTACTCAATAAATAAGCCACTTTTTCGCATATTGCACCCATGAATACCGACAAGATTTTACCCGTTAATCGCGAGCACCTGTTACTTATGCAGGTGCTTTTTTGGTTGGGTCCGGGCATCAAAATCCTCCTCACGGGTATCCAAGCGTTGCAGAACGTAAATAATTGTGATTCAACAAAAACGTGGTGGTTGGTGTTGATTGCTTTGACGGTTGCCATGCTGTTTTCGTTGATGTTCAATAATTTCGTCAAACGCTACACGGCTCGTATTTTGGGCTTCCCCGAACGCAAAAAATCGCTGTTTGCTTTCTTTGATTTGCGAGGTTATATCCTCATTTTCTTCATGATGGGACTGGGCATTTCGTTGAAATTCATTCCGTTCATTCCCACCGAGTTTTTTGCGGGCTTTTATCCAGGCTTGGGTACGGCACTTTGTATCGCGGGCATTCGGTATTTTGTAAGTTGGTGTAAAGCAATAAATTACGCACAATGAAAATCGTTTTTGCAACCCATAACCTCCACAAAGCCGAGGAAGCACAAAAAATTCTCGGTGCCGATTATCAGGTGGTCAATCTGCACGACTTGCAGTGCCCTGAAATCCCCGAAACTGCCCAAACGCTCGAAGGCAACGCGATACAAAAAGCACAGTTTATGTTGGACAACTACCATTGCGACTGCTTTGCTGACGACACGGGCTTGGAAATAGAGGCTTTGAACAACCGTCCGGGCGTGTATTCAGCACGCTATGCGGGCGAAAACTGTTCCTTTGAGGACAATGTGAACAAGGTTTTGCACGAAATGCAGGGCATCACCAACCGTAAAGCATGTTTTAAGACGGTTATTTGCTTGTTGCTCAATGGCGAAAAACATCTCTTTGAAGGTCGGGTTGACGGCATCATCACTGAGACAAGACACGGTGAAAACGGCTTTGGATACGACCCGATTTTTCTGCCAGACGGCTTCAAGCAAACCTTTGCCGAGATGGATGCCGACACCAAAAACCACATCAGCCATCGTGGCCGAGCCATGCAAAAACTGATTGCGTTTTTGAAAAATAAGTCGAAATAAGACGATATTTCCTCTGCAAGTATCACCTTTATCCACAAAAAAAGAACTTTTTAAAACTTTTTCATTTTGTATTTTTCTTGTATCTTTGTTGCACATTAACCCAAAAATTTAATACCACTATGGAATCGAATGAATTAAAACAGATTTTAGCTGTCGCACAGACATGGCTAACCCCCGCTTACGATGAGCAAACGCGTGCCGAAGTGCAACGAATGATTGATGCACCCGATAAAACCGAGTTGATAGATAGTTTTTATCGCACTTTGGAGTTTGGAACGGGTGGTTTACGAGGCATTATGGGTGCCGGGACCAACCGCATGAATAAGTATATTGTTGCACAAGCCACGCAAGGTTTTGCCAACTATCTGCTCAAAGTACACGAACAAAACGGCTTTACAAACCTCAAACGGAACCGTTTGGCAGTGGTTGTGGGACATGATTGCCGCAACAATGGTCGTCTGTTTGCCGAAACGGTTGCCAATATATTTTCTGCCAACGGTATCAAAGTGTTCCTTTTTGAGAGCCTTCGACCCACGCCAGAGATAAGTTTTGCAATTCGCCACTTGAATTGTCAAGCTGGCGTGAACGTTACGGCAAGCCATAATCCCAAAGAATACAATGGCTACAAAGCCTACTGGGAAGACGGTAGTCAAGTGTTACAACCACACGACAAAGGTATCATTGATGAGGTGAATAAAGTTAAGATTGAGGACGTAAAATGGAACGCCAACAAGGATTTGATTGAGATTATTGGTGGCGAAATGGATTATGATTTTATGGAAGCCGTGAAGACGGTGATGGTTGACCCCGAAGTAATCCAAAAACAAAAAGACCTCAACATCGTTTATTCGCCTTTGCACGGTGCAGGACGACAAATAGTGCCTTTGTGCTTGCGTTCGTGGGGCTTCCAAAACATACACGTGGTGCCCGAACAGATGGTGATTGACGGGAACTTCCCCACCGTGATTAGTCCGAACCCCGAGAACTCCGAAGCGATGACGATGGGTATGAATATGGGTACGAAAATCAATGCAGACTTGGTCATTGCGTCCGACCCTGATGCCGACCGTTTGGCGATTGTGTGTCGCAACGAGAAGAAAGAGTGGATTATCATCAACGGTAACCAAACGAACATCATGTTCAACTATTACATCATCACCAACAAACTCAAACTTAAACAATTACAACCCAACGATTATATCGTCAAAACGATTGTAACGAGCGAGTTGATTAAGAAAATTGCCGACAAATACAACGTTAAGATGTACGATGAATACACGGGCTTCAAGTGGATTGCGTATCGTATTCGCGTCAATGAAGGCAAAGCACGTTATATCGGTGGTGGCGAGGAGAGTTTTGGCTACTTGGCTTACGATAAGGTGCGGGATAAATGCTCGCCGTCTGCTATCTGCCTGATTTGCGAGATTGCGGCTTATGCGAAGGAACACGGCATGACGTTGTACGAGTATTTGCTGAATATCTACAAAGAAATCGGCTTCCAAGTGGAGACAACCATCAACGTGGTTCGACCAGGCAAGACGGGTGCGGAAGAGATTGCACAAATGATGACCAATTATCGCAACAATCCACCCAAAGAGATTGCGGGCAGTAAGGTGATTTTGATGAAAGATTTCCAATTGTTGGAGCAAAAAGATTTGGCAAGTGGACAAACGACTGAGATTGATATGCCTGCCAAATCGAACGTGTTGCAGTTCTATACCGAAAGTGGTTTGAAGGTGAGTGTACGTCCGAGTGGCACGGAGCCGAAAATCAAGTTCTATTGCGAAATACCCGAACAGATGGCTTCCTCACAAGAGTATGCACAAGCCACCGAGAGGGCACAAAAACGCGTTGAAGCAATCAAAAAATCGTTGGGGATATAGTTTTTTAGCGATTTAATTTTGACGAAAGTATGTATCAAATGCGGTTTGGTGCATACTTTTTTTTTGTAAAACGCTGTTATGTGGCTTGATTAAACAGTGGGACTTTTGGGAAATTGTCAAAACTTATTTACAGCCCAACATACGCCAAGTATTTTTATTTTCTTTCATTCACCAACATCCCACACGCAGCCAAAATATCCTCTCCCCTACTCTTCCGAACGGTCGTGATGATGCCGTGTGCCGTTAGATAATTGCAAAAATTTTCCACCTCTTTTTCTGCCACAGCACCATTCGGGCGTTTGGCATGATAACGAATCAAATTGACCCGACAAGGTAAGTTTTGCAACAAATCCACGAGTTTTTTAGCATGCCGAGGCGTGATATTCGTGTCCCATTGGAACGTATCATCGGCACTTGTCGTGTTGTTTCCAAACATGATGTACTCAAACGAAACGCGTCTTTGGTGCGAAAAATCGTACTTCCGCAACAATTCAACCACTTTTTCGATGGGATTGGTGCGTTCGATGGGCATGATTTTGGCACGCTCTTCGGCAAACGGATTATGCAACGAAATAGCCACATGACACGCCGATTGCTCCAAAAATTGTGGCATGTTTTTCAAAAATCCAGCCGAACTGACCGTGATTCGTTTTGGACTCCAACCGCAACCATAGTCGCTCGTGAGTACCTCCAACGAACGCAAAACAGGCTTGATATTGTCCATCGGCTCTCCTTCGCCCATAAAAACGACATTGGTGAGTTGTTCGCTTTGCAGAATGGAAAAAATCTGGTTGAGTATGTCGCAAGCCTCCAAGTTGCCCTGAAAACCGAGCGTTCCCGTCATACAAAACTTACAACCCATTTTGCAGCCGATTTGGGACGATACACACAGCGTTGCACGGTCATTTTCGGGGATATAAACCGTTTCGATATACTGAGTACCCACCTGAAACAGATACTTGATTGTGCCGTCCTGCGACTGCATTTGTTGCACGGGATTATGTCGCCCAACTTGGTAATTTTCTTGCAAAAAAGAGCGGGTTGCGAGCGACAAATTTGTCATGTGGTCAAACGTAGTAACGCGTTTTTTGTACAGCCAATCTGCAATCTGCTTGCCGACATATTTCGGAAAATGATTGTCGGTGGCGAGTGCCTGCAACTCGGCTAACGTTTTGCCCAAAAGTGCCTCTTTCATCATCTCGTGAGCATTATTTTGACGATTAAACCCACTTCGTCCGACTTGATTGGATACGAAGTTGAAAGTAGCGGAATGGTGCTTTGGTGGTCGTAATAGAGTTGTAAACTCATTTTTTGCGACAAAACGTAATCCGCCGAAAATTTTAATCCCCACACTTTTGTCCCAGCCGAGGCTTGTGTCAAGTCCTCCTCTACCTTTCGCAACAAAGTCTCAATCTTTTTATACGAGGCATCAATGGCTATTTTGAGGTCGTTTTGCACCTTCTTTTCCCCCTCTTTCGTCTTAGCAATAAACGACAAATCTTTCACGATATAACCTGTCCCAAAAACGAACTCATCGGTATGCCCTTCGGCTATCTGTACAGAGGCGATACTCAATGAAATGTTACGCTGTTTGCGGTACTCGGCTTTGAAACTCAACGAGTTTTGCAAATCCACCTTCAAACCTGCCAAAGGCGAGAAATTCTCCGTAATGGACACCCCACTAATGTCGTACTGTGAAGACGGAATCGGCTCATCGGTTACCACATCGCGAATGAAACCAATGTTCCCATTGTCAACCGTTGGCACCCACGTAGAATAAGTCGTATAGCCCCCGATTGCGTACTTGCAGGTGTAGGCATGGGTAAGCGTGATGCCTCTAAAATGGTCTCTAATCCACGGCAAACGTCCCAAGCCATCAAACGTAATCGACCAGTTGGGCAAAATACTCAAGAAACCCAGAATCGGATTGAGCGACACGCGGTCAGCACGTTTGCCCGTGTAGGTTGCCAAGAAAGCGGGAATCAGCACATCGGCAGAGTTATTTGGCACGTTTATGTCGCGTGTCTTATCGTACCGTTGGGAGGCGTAGGACGTATTTTGCAAGAACCCTACATTCGGGTAGCGGGCTCCGTCATATTGCCTCTGGACGCGGTTGGCGATGATGTCGCGGTTACGGAGAAAGTCCTCAAAAAGAGTCGATTTATAGTTATTTCGAGCGGTTCCGTTTTTGGCAAAAGCGGTCGTGATGGCGATTTGCGTGATGTTAAACGAACCTGTAAAACTTTCCAACATCTGGTCGTAATTGTAAATAATGGATTGCGAGGAGGCTTCGTAACGGCGACCATTGAGTTGGATTTTCAAGCCAGGGATTGGCTCCAACGTGGCACGCAGGTCTAAGTCGGTTGTAACGGCTTCCAAAGCGGGTTGGATATTGTTCGTATCACTGCTCAACCAACCCTTCCGTTTCGCTTTGTCCAAATAATCCGAGCCAAAGAAACCAAACGCAAAGTCCCAACCCGGTGCATAGATATTTTCGCCCGTATTCTTTTGCCCAAAAAAGCCGATTTGCGGATAAAATCCTGGGATATTCCACGAATTCGTTTGCCGATAAGTCGCTTGCACGTTGCGAATCATCGTTCCGACATAGATTGCCATATCCCCCACAAACTGTCCAATCTTGGCTTTGTCGGCTTGTGGCGTAACGGTTACAAAAACATCTTTCTTGGTTTTGGGCGTCGAAATAGAGATTTTGTTGTCATTGACGAGCGTAAAAGTAATCGGAACGTCTTTGCCTTTTTTATCTTGAGCCGTTACTTTCAGTTTTTGCGTCCCTAAACGGTGCGTGATTTCCAACGGCACATCGCCATTCAAACTGACGGTTTGGCTATAACTTTTGCTTTCCGTGCGTCTTTTGATTGCACCACGCCGTTGCGTTACCGTCTTCCAATACTTCGAAAGTCCGTACAGCATCTCAAAATTAACGCGTCCATCTACTTGCCACGTACGCGTAGCGGTGATTATGTTGCCCAACGACAAGGTATCCAACTGCTTATTTTGCACCGTTCTTGTCCAATTATAATCGGCACGATACGAGGCATTGGCACTGAGGAAATTCAAGTAACGAGTGCGATTGAAGGGCACCATCCACGAAGCCGTAAACACTTGCTGATACATGTATGGGTCGCCACCCTTTCTCAACGAGCGTTTAATCGTATCCTTCCACGCCTCATAGTAATCGTTGGTGAAGTGATAGTCGCGGATGATTTCGGGCGTGTACATTCCCTCATCAACAGACGAATTCATGGCAGTTTGGAAGGTAAATTTGAGGTTTTTGGTCAGGTCATAATTGAATGTGAAATTGCGGTTCCACATAAAATCCTTCGAAAATGTCAAGTCCATTTCGCCCTCTATGCCCACGTTATCCCGCAATTTGTAATGCGAGAAGTTACGCACCATATCCGTCGAAGCCCCCCACGATTGTGGCAAATAATACAGTCCAAAGTCGCTCAATAAACGCCAATTCTTCAACGCTTTAACCTTTTTCAAGGGCTCCCAAGGCTTCGCTGGGAACGAATAATTGTACGTCAGCGAACCTTTGTGCATCGTGGTAACGTCTTTTTCTACTTCGGGCGAATGCTCGTCTTGCTTGGAATAAGCGGCTGAAAGCGAGAAATTAGCAGGGTCGTAGAACATTTTTTGTTTTTTGGAACTAATGTCCACTTTGAAGTTGGAAAGCGAAAAATTAGTGGACGTAACGACCGTATTGCTGATGGCTTTGAGCGAATCGCGTGTCTTTTTATCGTACGAATCCAAGCTCTCGTTTAATTCCAAATCATCATCTAATGGGTTATATTTTGGCGAAATAATCTCATTGCTGTGCGAAACGTACAACGGGATACGCAGTTTGGCTTGCTCTGGGAAAAATCTACCCAATTCCAAGGCTGCACTGACCGAATACTGGTACATATTTTCCATATTCCTATCCAGCACGTTGGCTTCAATAGAGCCGTATCCGTCCGTTTCCAACTTACCCGACATATTCACTTGGGCAATATCCGAAATCATCAACGAAGCGTTTGCCATAGCCGAAACACCACCTTTTTCATTAAACTCCGAAAGCCGCAACTCATTCACCCAAATCTCACCATGAGCCACGTGCGAACTGTTGTTTCGGATACCCATCATAATCGTTGAAACGTCTGCCAGCGTAGGATTACCCAAAATCGTAATTTTATTTTTAGGCTTATCCGAAGCATCATCATAAATGATATACGGCGTAGTCGTTCCCACGTCTGTATTGCCTGCTTGTTGGGCTCTATTGCGTTTCAGTTTGGCTTTGGTGAGCACCGAAAGGGCAAAATCGAGTTCGTTATCTTCTCGCCAAACGGCACGCCTATCGGCTTGACTGCCATTGTTGTACATGCCTGGCTCGGTCAAATAAAGCGGGATTTCGTACTCGTAATAATTGCTATTCATATCGCTTCCCAACCGCACAAATAGAGCCAAATCACCGTCTTGCAACGTGTTGTCAGTCGGCAGTTGCTCGGCATGCACAAACATCTTGATTCGCTTGTAATTACGCATATCGAAACTCACATTTCGGTACACCGCCCGTGCATCGTGTGGCGATAAATCGCGGATACGTAACACCATGGCCTGCTCGTTTTGGGCGATAAGTTGGGCTTGTCCGATGTCCGTTTGACGACTAATACCTGGTGGCAACACATAATTCACGGGCATACGTCCAGCGTTTTCCTCGATATTTACGGCTTGAACGTCCAAGGTCGCTTCGGTACTGGGAGACACGGTAGGAGGATGCAAAGCCTTTGAATACGCTCGCCATTCGCCACGCACCAAATCCAACGAAGCCAAACGCAAATGAATATCTTTTTCGCTGTTGGTGAGGAAAAGTCGCATAAAACGAATGGAATTAAAACTGCGAATGTTGCCTATTTTCTCGCATTGTGCGTTGTTGCCACGAATCGGAATCTTGAACTGATACCAAACCACGTCCTCCGATTGTCCGTTGCGTAAAGAGACCTTCGTTACGAGTTTTTCGGTGATATTTTGCATACCCACATTCAAATCCTCTGGTCGCAACGACACGTGATATTGGTAGTAACGTTCGCTTTCGGTGAGCGTGTTATCCTTGTTTATGTCCTCAATGTCGGGCACAAGTGTTGCTGCTGTCCCGTACCGCTCCGTTGATTGGTCGGTCGCAGGCGAGTTGCCTTCGGGGTTGTTGTAGTACTTGTATCGCTCCAAAATACTGACTTGTCGTTCATCATAATCCCCACCTCGATAGTAGTGATAATTGTCGCCAGCGGGGTCGTTGAGAGGCGAAAAAGCGTCGGCTTCCCATTTGGTTAAAACGGTATCGTGGACTTTGGTACGCAAAGCATTGACATAATCGGCATACGGTTTTGTCCCGTCCGAATAGGTAAAGGCAAATTCTTGCTCTGTACTCAAGCCGTTCAAACCGACATCTTGGTAGCGTCTGGCACCACTTTCGTTCGAAAAAGCAACAGTCGTAGAAGTGGTTTTTGGCACTCTACCCCAAATCGTTTTTTCTGTATTGTCATCGCTATTATTGATAGGCAAGCCATGCTCAAACGATTTCTTTCCATCACGCAAAATATCTTCGCTCACTTCGCCCAAATTGATGTACATATCGGCTTCAAATCCGTCTGGATTGGTTAAAGCGGGGTCCATCATCCAAAATTCAAGATACTCTATATTAGAATTTTCAAAATTGGTATTGTCTATTTTTCGCATCATTCCACCCCAACGCTGTCGTGGGTTAGTCAGTTTGCCGTCTGCTCCAATTTCGTCAGCCACGATGTTGTACGGACCTCTATCTTGCGGGTAAAACGACAAGTTCAACACAGGCAGACGCGTGTCTTCATTCGCCAAAGAGGCTTTATTGGGGTAGATTTCTTGCTGGTAGATGATTCGGGTGCGGTGGTCGGAAAGCATACTCAAATCATTGCGGATATACGAGGGCGTATTCGTTTGTGGATAGCCAAAAATCGGGTCAACAACGTACCAATTAAACCTTGCTCGGTTTTTACCGTACTGGATATTGTTGCTCAAAGACGATTCGGCGAACATAGAAGGCGTTGAAGCCAAAAACCAACTATTCGGATAATGCATATCTATGCTCGTTTTTGTGCCTTCAAAATCGTCTATATATGCCGTTCCAGCCTTGCCAACGTCCCGCGTATGTCCAGGAATAAGTTGTGCAAACTCGGCTTGTAAAGCCAACGAAGAAGGTTGTGTGGCAGTTACCCAAGGGATTCTATCCAAAGCCTCTGTGAGCCAATTAAATTCCTTTTTCCAAGCCACCCGCATACCCCAAATCGTATTTGCCAACGGTTCACTCCCCATATTTACTTTGGTGGTCAACGGTCGCTGACGCATGTGCATCAACGTTCCACCCAAAATAAAATCTTTCGAAAATTCATACTCTAAATCAATGCCATACAACGATTTACGCAACATTGAAAATGTAGATTGGTTCTCCAATTGTACCGAAACAGAGGTCCCCGCATCAAGAATCGACTGATTGAGTATTGTTACGATTCCCATCATATAATCCACCGAATAATCCACATTTTCCACCAACGTTGCACCTCCCGCCGTAACGGTTACGCTACCACGTGGCACATTCATCGCATCCAAACGGATTTCATTCGCTGCCGAACCGCGATATTTTCCCTTCAAACTATACTTGTTTTTCTCCGTAAATTCTTGGGCAATCACAATCGTGGAGTCGTACAGTTCCTCAAAAACGTACTTGTCCGCCAACGCATTATCCCCGATTTGTTTCCGCAAATACGAGCCAAAAGGTTCCAAAACAGGGAAGATGATTTTTCCCGCAGACGAAATCGCCGTGTAATTCTCCACATAGTCGAAGCGTCCGTCTGGCGAAGCATTATTTTTGCTATCCAAATTGTCCAATTGCAAAATCCGCAGGAACAACTTCCCTTGCAATTTTCCTTCGGGCATATACTGCACATCAACGCCGTTGGCATCATTTTGATAGACGACACTCAACTCAAAGTCTTCCGCAGTCATCTGGCTTGCACCCAACGAATACACGTTTTTCATCATCAAATCCCATGTCCCTCTACCCTTCAAAAACGGCTCATTACTGGAGGTCTTAAGCATTTTGACCAACAACGCATTCGGTGCTCGCAACACTTCCGAAGCATCAGACGAGAACTCGCCAACTTGGTAAACCTGCCCATTGAGGGTGTATTCATAGGCAACTGCCAGCACTTCATCTTGATTCAAAGCCGACTTGAGCGAGATGTAACCCAACGCCTCGTTGAGGGTGTATTCCGAGGAAGAAAGCAGACGTGCCGACTCTACTTTTTCAAAATCTTCTGCCACTTGCAACTGCGGAAAAGCCTCTAAAACAGACAATGTTTGCTGAATATCGCGAATAGCAGGAAGGGCAGAAATGGTTGCATACAAATCGTTGGCTTTGTTGTGAGGATTGCGTCCACTAACCGTCCAAGACGTACTCTGCAAGTGCTTCGAATCGTTTTCGCCCAAGTCCGTAAAAGCCACCAAATTCCTCGCATCATCGTAATTACCACGCTTGTTAGTAACCCACACCTCAATACGATTGATTTTGATGCCACCCAAGACGTACGGCAACGTGGAGAGGTTCCTTTCGTAGTTGTCGCGGAAGTAATGCGAAAGGAAAAAGTGCCTATTTTCGTCATAATTATCGGCTGAAATCTCAAACTTAGTCGTCTGTTTGCCACCTTGCGAAGAGACCGTTTGCGTTTGCGAGTTTTGTTGCGAAATGATGCCTGTCACCTTCAATTTACCAAATTGAAAACCTGTTTTAATACCGAAAAGAGATTGTGCCCCTTGAATAAGCGACGAATTCATATCCATCGCCACATTACCCATATTCAAGAACTGAATAACGCCGTCTTCCTTACCTTTATAGTTCAAATTGATGTTTTGCCGATCGAAATCAAAAGAGGCTAATGTGTTGTAATTCAAATCAAAATTAAGATGATTTCCCACCGAAGCCCGCACGTTCACCTGAATCTTTTCGTCAAAATCAAAGATATTATTATTGCGAGAACGGGCTGTCAGAGACGGATTATCTATGTATTGGTGCTTAAAAGCGAACTTCAAATCGGCAGACCCTTGCAGTTTGATTTGCACTCCACCGGGCCCAAAAACCTTATCCAACGGTCCGATATTAAATTTAATATCAAACAGATTGAATTTTGACTCATTGCTATGACTTTGTTCGGCGATATTTTTCTGCCAATAATTTTGCAGTTGCATACGTTCAGAGTACAGCATAAACTCATCTATACTCATTTTGTAGGGTGTCCGAATATCCAATGTTCCCATTTTGGTATGAATCACATAGCCTCCCGTTGCATCATCAAATTCTATCTCAGTACTTATGTTTTGCGGGTTTTGAAGGTCTAAATGGGAAGGATTTTTCTCAATATCATCGTTTGTCTCTTGTTCATATTGTTGCACTTGTAATGGTGCAAAGATACCCGCTGTATCGGTTGTTTGCTCTTCGCTTTCAGGCACAACAACAGCCTCCTGAGCCCAACCGCACAGAGAAACAGCATACAAAAACAGTACGAATATGAACTTCCTACTACACAAGCAATTTATAACATCTTTAGTGCCATCTTAATTACGTTTTCGATGGTCGCTTGCGGATGCTCTTGGAGTATTTTATCCACCACCTTGGAACAAGCAGGAGCAGAAAATCCGAGCATTGTAAGTGCCTCTACCGACGCAACTTTGACTTCATTATGCACTGCAAAATCTGTTCCACTACTTTCATTGCTCTCTATATTATCTGAAAAATGTATTTTAAGAATCTTATCCTTGAGGTCAACCAGTATCCTTTGAGCCGTTTTATTGCCAATTCCTTTCACGG
Source organism: Paludibacteraceae bacterium (assembly GCA_045118535.1). GTDB lineage: Bacteria > Bacteroidota > Bacteroidia > Bacteroidales > Paludibacteraceae > Colicola. The sequence continues at coordinate 11,853 of JBGUYG010000031.1, read as the reverse complement.
CACTCATCGCCATCACGTTGCCCGTAGCAATGATTTGACGCAATTCCCCCACGCTATACGCCGACATAATCAAACGTGCACTATTCGCCCCAATGCCACTGACGGTCATCAACAATTCAAACAACGAACGTTCCGCTTTGGTCATAAAACCGTACAAAAGATGAGCGTCTTCGCGAATTATTTCCGTGATATACAACTTGGCTTGTTTATTACTTTCGGAAGCCAAAGAGGTGTACGTTGGCAACGTGAGGTTGATACTATAACCGATGCCGTTGTTTTCAACGATAGCAAAGGTCGGCTCCAATTCTGTTAAAGTTCCTGTAATATAATCTATCATTTTCGTAGTATTTTAAGCAAAAATTTGTACATCAAAACCCTGTTCTTGCAAGGGCAAAACCAGTGATTGTATCTCATCAAAGGTCAGTTTTTCAATCGTTTTTACGGGTGTTTGACGGTCAATAGCATACACCATTATCTGTTTGGGATTCGTCTTTTTTACGGCTTCGTACCACGCTTGCAGTTCGTTGGGCGTTGTGTTATCGAACTTTTTTCCTTGATATTCGCCACGCAAAAAACAGGTCTGCAACACAAAATCACCCGCAAATGTCTGCAAATTTTCTATGATTTTTTCAGCCGTCAAATCGTGTTCAACAGGTCTATCAATGAGTTGTAAAGTTGTATCAACAGCCGAATCTAACTTCAAAATTCGATTATCACAGAGCATAATGGCATCTTTTTTTGTGTCTATCTTCGTCGCATTGCTCAGCAAACTGATTTTCGCATTCGGGAAATACCTATCCCGCAAAGTCCGTGTAACCTGCACAATTTCCAAAAAGTTGGGGTGCAAAGTCGGCTCCCCATTGCCGCTAAACGTAATCGTATCAATATCCAAATCGGCTTGTTTCAAAGCCTCTTCCAAAGCCATCGCATACTCTTGTACAGTCGGCAAAGTCGCTTTTGAAGCCATCTTTTCCGCAAAACCACACTCGCAATACACGCAATCAAAATTGCATACCTTTCGATCGGATGGTAACAGATTGATTCCCAACGAGTTACCTAAACGCCGCGAATGAATGGGACCGTATATAATCCGTGAAAACAACATTTTTTAAGCAATAAAAGGATTGAACTGTTTTTCGTGTCCAATGGTCGTTTTGGGACCGTGACCAGGATAAACAACCGTGTCATTCGGCAATTCCATCAGTTTCTGCAACGATTGCAACAGCGTGTTCCAGTCGCCAGTCGGCAAATCTGTCCTTCCCACACTTTCCATAAACAACGTATCGCCCGTGAACAGCACTTTCTCTTTCGGAAAATAAAAGCAAACGCAATCCGATTTATGTCCCGGTGTGGCTAAAATTTGCATCGTTTGATTGAGGATTTCGATTTGCGAAAGATTATCTATTTCATGCGGTTTTACGCCAAACTCTTCCTCCAAAAATTCATTCCCACAGATATGGTCGGGATGCGTATGCGTAACCAAACAATCCACTAAATGCAAGTGATTCGCCTCAATATACTGCTTAAATGCAGTCGCTTCGGCAGGATTCGAAACGCCACAATCGATGACAATCGCCTCGTCTTTTTCACTCACAACATACGTGCATTCATAATACGGATTAAAATAAAAAACATGTACTTTCATACGGGCAAATAAATAATTTTTTTGGTACTAAAAAACTCTTCTTTGAAATAATTCGACACATTCAGCACTTCTGCTAACTTTCGGAAAGGTTGTATTTCGGTATCAACAACTCCACCTTTAAGGACGATAATGCCATTTGGGATAGCATTTTTTTGCACTTTACTGATATTTTTTCGCACAATCTTAAATAAATCAGGCAAAGGCATCACCGCACGACTAACCACAAAATCAAACAGCCCTTTCTCCTCCTCCGCACGCTCACAAATGCAAGTAACATTCGGCAATTGCAATCGATTTTTGATATCCTCAACCGCACGTATCTTCTTTGCCACACTATCTATCAGCGTGAAGGAGCATTGTGGAAACAGAATCGCCAAAGGCAAACCCGGGAAGCCACCTCCTGTACCAACATCTAAAATCGCACTTTGTGGTGCAAAAGAAACGTATTTTCCAATCACTAACGAATGCAAGATATGATGTTCAAAGATGTTATCAATATCCTTTCTGGAAACGAGATTTATCTTTTCATTCCATTCGCGATACAACGCAATCATCTCTTGCAACTGTTCTTGTTGCAAGGCAGAAAAAGAAAAATATCGCGTATAATCATTCATTATCCAAAAATTCCCAACAAAAAAGCAACCACAAGTAAGAAACTCCTTATTTGTGATTGCTTAATCATTATCCAACAGGCACTACGGTTTGTACAATATAATCTGTGCTCGACGACTCACAGCCGTATTCTGAACAGCGTTACTATTCTTATACACACCTTGACCTATGTACTTAATACGACTCCGATCAATCTTATAGATGTTAACCAACTGGTTGGCAACGATGTTAGCACGTTTGAGAGCAATCTTCTTGTTTGCAGCCTCCGTACCTGTCAAATCGTTGTAACCCATAATCTCGGCGATAATTGATTGGTCTTCGTCCATCTTTTGAGCCACTTCCTTCAATATGTTATCAGAATAATCACTCAAAGCAGCACTATTCGGTACAAAGAATACATTCGATTTCATTACCTGTAACAATGGCGTCGTATCTTCTTGGTGGTGTTCTGTACTATAAGCACCATCACCATTTGCATTAGAAGCCATATAAACAGTGTCATAATGTATGATGACTAATGTATCGCGAACACGTTGTGCAGTACTCATGATTTTACGTAACGAATCGGTATCAAATGCCATAGCACTTTCGCGTCTTTCAGCTTTCGTTATGAACGGTTGCATATTGGCGATATTGGCAGTATGTGTCTTCTTTTCTGCGTTAATTTTATAGCGAGCCGAGAAACCTAAATCCAACAACATATCCGACCTATTACCTGACTTCCAATACTCAATATGATCTTGTGGATAGATATTCAACATCGTCTTCAAACCTAACGAAACAGAGCGTGTTATATTGAAATCAAACAATAAACCTGGCGTAATAACAAGGCTCGCACCCTCTTTTTCTCGTGTATATACACGCATCTGACCTGTTGCTTCCTCCTCGTGTGATTCATCTACCGAGTGATTATGACGTTCATAATAGTAATAGATGTTAGACTTAGGATAGAAACTACCGCCTAATCCACACATGATATACAAGTTAAAGAGATCCTTCGTAGTATATGGCAACCAAGCATTTCGCAAGTTAAACGATAAGAGTACACTAACATCATTCATAAGGTGTTTTACGTGCTTCTTATACACTTCATACACTTGCTCACCATTCACTTCTTCACCGTACGACAACTTCGACAAATCAGGCTCATCTACCACATTATAGTATTTAGGTTTAACATTCAAACTATGCAAAGTATAGTTCAAACCTATTCCCCACAAAGGCGTGAAATGATACATAAAGGTCATACTTCCATATCCACTCAAAGGTATCTTGCTCGTAGAGTAGTCGGTGTAAGCAATAGACGCACCACCATCTAAATACAAGGCTGTATAACTAAACTTTGTAGAAGCCTTAGTAGAGGGTCGGAATGGGTGTGCTCCGATACCAGGTTTGGACAAAGCCGTAACCGATTTCGTACCCTTAGCATTATCTTTCTTAGCGGCTTTTTGGAGTTGCATCTGCTTAGCATGTGCCTTCTCTGATTCTTTCTTGCTAATCGCTTTCTTTGCAGCTAATTGTTTCTTTTGCTGTTCTTTATTATCTTGTATACTCTTTGATGTCTTCGCTTTTGCTTTCTCCTTAGCCTGATCTTTCTTCGCCTTCTCAATCTCTTTCAACTTGTCTAATCTTGCCTTTTCTTTTTCTTTGGCTTGATCGGCTTTAGCCTTCTCCTTCATGGATTGTGCTTTCTTATTATCTTTTGCAGTAGCTGTTGCAGCTTTACTCTTAGCCTTTTCTTTTTCTTTCTTGGCTTTTTCTGCTGCCTTCAACTTATCCGCTTTTGCCTTTTCTTTAGCGGCTTGTGCTTTGGCTTTTTCCCTCGCAGCCTGTTCTTTGGCCTTCTCTTTATCTTTTGCACTTGAAGCCTTGGCTGCTTTGGACGGACTCTCTTTGGTCTTTTCCTTAGCAACCTTCTCTTTGGCCTCAACTTTTTTCTCCTGCTCTTTATCCTTAGCGGCTTGTGCTTTTTCTTTATCTTTAGCAGCCTGCTCTTTGGCTTTATCCTTAGCAGCCTGTTCTTTCGCTTTCTCTTTAGCGACCTGCTCTTTGGCTTTCTCCTTTGCAGCCTGTTCTTTGGCCTTCTCTTTTGCGGCTTGTTCTTTGGCTTTCTCCTTTGCAGCCTGTTCTTTGGCCTTTTCTTTTGCGGCTTGCTCTTTGGCTTTTTCCTTCGCAGCCTGTTCTTTTGCCTTCTCTTTGGCAGCCTGTTCCTTAGCCTTCGCCTTAGCGGCTTGCTCCTTCGCTTTTGCTTTGGCAGCCTGCTCTTTGGCTTTCGCTTTAGCCGCTTGCTCCTTCGCTTTGGCTTGGTCGGCTTTACTCTTATTTTGCGCTATCAACGAAGAGAAATTCCCAAAATCTTGTCGTATATCAGCAGATTGTTGCCCTATAGCAACAATAGAAAAAAATACAATCGACAACAATATAACTATTCGTCTCATTATATTCATTTTATATATAATTTACAACAATAACATTTCATTTTTTCACAAGCACCTATTACATGCCATCATTGACAACTCATCTTTCGCCACCTCAATCCCCCATAAACAACGACACATAATAATAAAAAAAACAGCCCACCATTTACAGAAACTGGTTCGTCAGGTTCTGTCGGGAATGGATCTGGTGGAGGTCCAATCCGTAAAGGTTCTGCCAAATTGGTACTTTTCAAACTACTTTGCTCAAGCAAATACTCGCTTGATGTTTGTATAACAACTCCATTTGTAACAACAAAGCCATCGTCCGCCAAAGTATTATTTGTTATTTCATCAGACCAATTTACATCTGTTGCAATACAAGTCGTCGTTAATAAAAGTACTATAAAAAGCAGCCAAGAGCGTTTCATATATTCACAAAAGGGAATCTCACTCCATAAAGTTTAATTCCTATTTACATTCATTTAACTCGTTCACAATAACTTCCATCACGTGTATCCACTCGAACCATTTCGCCTTCATTTATAAACAATGGCACACGAATTTCAGCCCCAGTTTCTAATTTTGCAGGTTTTAAGGTGTTCGTTGCTGTATCACCTTTCAAACCTGGTTCGGTATAAGCGATTTGCAATTCAACCTTCACAGGCACTTCAGCGAACAAAATCGTTTCGGTCGAAGCGTCACTTACAACCTCGCAAACCATTCCCTCTTTCAAGAAATCAACCCCCGTAATCAAATCGTGAGCGATAGACACTTGTTCAAAAGTTTCTTGCGACATAAAGATATACCCATCGCCGTCTTTATACAAAAATTGATAAGGACGCCTTTCCACACGAACATCCTCCAAACGCTCTCCAATATTAAAACGTTTTTCTAACACACGTCCATCAACAACGTCTTTGAATTTCACACGCATAATGGTGTTTCCTTTACCTGGTTTAACGTGCAAAAAGTCAATAACAAAGTACAATCGCCCATCTAAGCGAATGCACACTCCATTCTTTATGTCTTGCGAATTTATCATCTGTTTTACTATTTTTTACTTAGTCGTTAATATGTAAAATCGTGCAAAGTTATACTTTTATTTTTAATTAAACAAATTCCATTTCACTTTTTTTTCATAATCTTGGATTTGGAAGCCCAATTTGCTCAATTCATTTCGTATAAAATCGCTCGTTTCCCAGTCCTTTCGTTCCTTTGCAGAGAGCCGTATTTGCAGTAACAAATCCACTGCTCCGTGGAATGCTTGCTTGGTTTTGTCACTCATGGAATCGTTCGCAAAAGAAATGCCCAATATATCGCATAAAAATTTTTTCCAAACTCTTTTTAGCTCATCAATATCACTTTGACTCAATATTAATTTGCCATCATAAGCCGAGTTGATTATCTTGGCAGAATCGAACAAAATAGACAGCAGTATTGGCGTATTCAAATCATCTTCTATCGCCTCTAAACACTTATCATACAACGAAATAATTGTCTTATGTGCTTCTTCGTTATTGGTTTGCTCGTGGGCTTCTAAATCGTTCAACTTATTAAAACTTTCCTGCAATTTATCCAATCCTTTTTGGGCTGCGAGCAAAGCATCATTCGTAAAATCCAACGTGGAACGATAGTGAGCCATCAAAATAAACAAACGAATCGTCATAGGTTGAATGGCTTCAGTCAACAGAGGATGTTCGCCCTTAAAAAATTGTTGCAACGTGATGAAATTATTGTAACTCTTCCCCATTTTCTTCCCTTCGACCGTAATCATATTGTTGTGTATCCAATAATGCACGGCATCATGCCCTAAAACAGAACAACTTTGGGCAATTTCGGCTTCGTGGTGCGGGAACAACAAATCCATTCCACCGCCGTGAATATCAAATTCTTCGCCCAAATACTTCGTTCCCATCGCCGAGCATTCAATATGCCAACCCGGAAAACCGTCTGACCAAGGCGATGGCCAACGCATGATATGTTCAGGTTTGGCTTTTTTCCAAAGAGCAAAATCGTAACTATTTTTCTTCTCTTCTTGCCCTGCCAACGTGCGAGTTTCGGTTTTTATGTCGTCCAAATTACGCCCCGATAGTTTCCCATAATGAAAATCTTTCGCATACGCATCCACATCAAAATAAACATTCCCATCGCTCACGTAGGCATACCCTTTATCCAAAATCTTTTTCACAAATTCTATCTGTTCGATGATATGTCCACTTGCCAACGGCTCAATACTTGGAGGTAGAATGTTCAATTTTTCCATATCACGATGATAGCTGTTCATATAATATTGTGCAACTTCCATCGGCTCCAAGTGTTCTAATTTGGCTTTTTTAGCGATTTTATCATCGCCCACATCCGCATCGTTTTCCAAGTGCCCAACATCGGTTATATTGCGGACATAACGCACTTTGTAGTCCATCGCCAGAAAATAACGATACAAAACATCAAACACAATGCCGACCCGAGCGTGTCCTAAATGGGCATCGCCGTACACCGTAGGGCCACACACATACATTCCCACCCTATTTTCGTGTATCGGTTTAAAGGTTTCTTTTTTGCGAGATAATGTATTGTGAATTTGTAACATCGAAACGAACTATATATTATCTTTTTCTATATCTTTGAAGTACCTATAGGTGCCTACCATCAGTTCATCGCAAGCACTCTCGTCGCACACAATCATTCCGTTGGGATGCAACTGCAAAGCGGTGATAGTCCATTGTTGCGTTACAGCCCCTTCCACAGCATGTTTCAAGGCACGTGCTTTATTATGGCCATTGACCAATATTACCACTTCTTTGGCATCAAGAATCGTCCCTACACCTACTGTCAAAGCCGTTTTTGGGACTTTATTCACATCATTATTGAAAAACCGTGAATTGGCGATAATCGTATCCGTTTTGAGGGCTTTTAAGCGTGTCCTACTGCCCAACGAACTGCCTGGTTCATTGAAAGCAATGTGTCCATCGGGACCAATTCCACCCAAAAAGAGTTGCACTCCACCGAATTCTTTTATCTTCGCCTCATATTGTTCGCATTCTTTTTGCAAATCGGTAGCGTTGCCGTTCAAGATATGCACATTTTCCTTCTTTATATCGATATGCGAAAAGAAATTATTCCACATAAACGCATGGTAACTCTCGGGGTGTGTTTCCGACAAGCCCACATATTCATCCATATTGAACGTTACCACGTTTTGGAAACTGATTTCGCCTTTTTTATTCAATTCAATCAACTTTTTGTACATTCCCAACGGCGACGAACCCGTAGGCAATCCTAAAACAAACGGTTTGTCTTGGGAAGGCGAAAAAGCATTGATGGCTTTTACTACATACTGTGCCACCCACTGTGATAGAGCATCATAATCTGGTTGTATAATCAATCTCATAGTTTTATATTTTTCATTTTTTTATCTGCCCATTTGAATAAGATAACCTATTTTTAATCCGACTTCCAACGGATGTACTGCCGAAATCAAATTGGTTCCATAGGCACTAATGTAATCTAAGTTGCCCGAGTGTACATCAAAAGGCGTTATCAAAGACGATTTTGTATAATTCAATATGCCATAATTCAAATAAGCACCTACTTTTAACGATGACATAACCACTCCTGCTTCTAATTGCAGTCCCACATTAAAATTATTGAAGTCTAAATTTCCTGCTTTATTAAACGTTGTATCCACAAAACCATGACCGATATTAAAATATTCGACTGCCGTTTCGGCAAAAACTCCTCGCGGGGAAACCAGCATGTCTTGGATCTTATATTTACCTACCACAGGAATATCAAACGTAAAACCTCCTGCCATTTGTATGGACATTCTTCTGTTGATTTTATGTAGATAAATGACTTGTATAGGGATTTGCAAAGCATATAATTGCTGTTTTTCAGTTCCTTTTGCTACAATTTTAAATAAATAATCCCCACTTCCAGCAGCGTCTTCATGCTGAAAACCTTTATAGGAATTAGAAAATTTATCCCATTTGGTGGACCCTAAATATGAACTAAATTGCACACCTGCACCTAATCCCCACGAATCATTAAACATCAGTTGATACTGCACTTTTAGCATTCCACCACCACCTAAACCTTTATCTATTTTATTGGCTTTATAGGTCATTGTATGCAAACCACCTCCCAAATCTATATCCAAAAAATGACGTGGACGCACTCTCCGTGGTGCAGCAAACAACATAGACGAGACACACAGAAGAACTAATAGTATACGAACTTTTTTCACCTAAAATAATTTTTGCATATTTCGTGCAAAGTTAGCATTTTTTATAAAAAAAAGAAAAATCTTTTTACAAGATATTTTTTATCTTTGTGTGTTTTTTAGAAAAGAAGAAAGTATGCAATCTCAAAGTCAGACCCCGATGATGCGTCAATTTTACACGTTCAAAGAGCAACACCCAAATGCTTTGCTCCTGTTTCGGTGTGGTGATTTTTACGAAACTTATGGCGAAGATGCCGTCATGGCGAGCAAAATCCTCAACATCACACTTACCAAACGCAACAACGGCGTAAATGCTGCAAACATTGAGATGGCAGGCTTCCCATATCACGCTTTGGATAGTTATCTGCCAAAATTGGTACGAAATGGGCTTCGGGTAGCGATTTGTGACCAATTGGAAGACCCAAAACTAACCACGAAACTCGTCAAACGAGGTGTTACGGAATTGGTTACACCGGCGGTCAATTTTTCGGACATAAGCGAGAAGGAAAACAACTTTCTATGCTGTATTTGTAAGGGCGAAAAGGCTATCGGAATCGCTTTTTTGGACATCTCAACGGGCGAATTTTTCGTGTCGGAAGGTAACGAAGATTATATCGAAAAACTCTTGCATAATTTTAGTCCCAAAGAAGTACTCTTTTTACGCAATCACCGCACATGGTTTGAGGATACGTTTGGAAAAGAATTTTGCACGTACGAGTTGGAAGATTGGATGTTTTCCGAACAATCGGCGACCGATAGATTGCTCAAACAATTTGACACGCAAACGCTGAAAGGTTTTGGTATCGAGATGTATCCATACGGTGTAATTGCGGCTGGTGGAGCGTTGCATTACTTGGATATTACCAAGCATTATCAGACCAATCATATCCAAAAAATCAGCCGAATTGATGAACATAAATACGTCTGGCTTGACTCGTTTACGTTACGCAATCTGGAGATTTTTGATAGTTATCACCACAATGGCTATACGTTATTTTCCATTTTGGATAACACAAAAGGGGCGATGGGAAGCCGATTATTACGGCGTTGGCTCTCGTTCCCGCTCAAAGATGTGCGAAGTATCACCAATCGTCAGAGTGTCGTTACGTATTTTGTGCAGCACCAAGCCGATTGTGCAACGCTACAAAAAGCCGTTGAAGAAGTACAAGATTTGGAGCGAATTTTGAGCAAAGTGGCAACTAAACGCATCACCCCACGCGAGTTTTTGCAACTGCAAAACGCCCTCACGGCAATCAAAAACATTAAAACGCTTTGCAAACACATACCTGCGGTGCCGTATATCACTACATTGGGCAACCAAATAACCGAATGTGGCAACATCCGTGACGCTATCAAACGAACCATTCAGCCTAACGCACCCGCACTGCAAGGCAAACGCGATACGATACAAACGGGCGTTGACCAAGAGTTGGATGAATTACGCGATTTGCTCAAACATAGTCGCGAAAAATTGTTGGATATTCAAAGCCGCGAAATACAGCGGACGGGCATCAGTAGCCTGAAAATTGATTATAATAATGTGTTTGGCTACTTTTTGGAAGTGCGGAACACCTTCAAGCATTTGGTGCCGAAAGAATGGGTGCGAAAACAGACTTTGGTGAGTGCCGAACGCTACATTACGGACGAATTAAAAGAGTACGAACAAAAAATTCTCACGGCAGAAGATAAAATTTTGAACATCGAAAATCGCATCTATTCCGAACTGATAGATAGGGTTGGCGAAACGCTCGACGTGCTGCAAATCAACGCGAACGTAGTGGCACAATTGGACTGTTTGAGTTGTTTTGCGGCGATAGCTGCCGAACGAAATTACTGCTGTCCGACCGTTAATGATGACCTCAAAATTGACATAAAAGAAGGTCGGCACCCTGTCATCGAACATTTTTTGCCGATGGGCGAGCAGTATGTTTCGAATGACGTGCTTTTGGACAACGAAGACCAGCAAATCATCATTCTCACGGGACCCAATATGTCGGGTAAATCGGCTCTGTTACGCCAAACGGCGATTATCGTTTTGATGGCACAAATTGGGAGTTATGTCCCTGCAAAAAGTGCGACGATTGGCTTGGTGGATAAAATTTTCACGCGTGTTGGAGCGAGCGACAATATCAGTTTGGGCGAAAGTACGTTTATGGTGGAGATGACCGAATCGGCAAGTATTTTGAACAACATCAGCGAGCGTTCTTTGATTCTGTTTGATGAGTTGGGACGCGGAACGGCTACCTACGATGGCATTTCTATTGCGTGGGCGATTGTGGAGTATTTGCACGAAAACAAATGCCATTGCAAGACGTTATTTGCAACCCATTACCACGAGTTAAACGACATGGCAAAAACCTTCAGCCGAATCCGCAACTACAACGTTTCGGTCAAAGAGATGGCCGATAAAATCATTTTCTTACGCAAACTCGCCCCAGGTGGTGCTGAGCATAGTTTCGGTATTCATGTGGCAAAAATGGCAGGCATTCCCAACACAATCATCCAGCGTGCCGAGCAGATTTTGGCACAATTAGAGGCACAAGCAAACAACATTACCACGCAAGAAAAAAAGAAAATTAAGCCCCAAAGCACCCAACTAAGCTTTTTTGAACTGAACGACCCTGTTTTGGAGCAAATCAAAGAGAAGTTGCGAGGCATAAAAGTCGATTCTATCACACCGATTGAGGCGTTAAATGAGCTGAACGAATTGCAAAAGTTATTGAAAAATTAAAGAGGTATAATTTTTGAAACAAATATAATATGATTTACAGAATAATTTTTAGTCAGGAAGAAGTTAACGGCTTCAAACGTGTTTTTGAAGTCAATGACGATGCCACTTTTTTGGATTTAAACAAAGCCCTTTTGGACTCTGTGCATTACAGCGATGACCAGATCACTTCGTTCTTTTTGTGTGATGACCAGTGGGAACGCGAGACGGAAATTATGCGGTTGGATAT
>JBGUYG010000030.1:0-63038 GCA_045118535.1 Paludibacteraceae bacterium | reverse complement strand
CTTTGCCATAGTTTTTTATTTTTTCTTTTCGCCAAAACGCTTTGGACGGATTTGATTTAACAAAGGAACACACGAATTCATCAGCAAAATAGCGAACGACATACCTTCGGGATACGCTCCCCAAGTACGAATAACCATCACCAAAACGCCGATGCCAACGCCATAAATCAGTTTTGCAGAACTTGCCATAGGGCTCGTAACGTAGTCGGTAGCCATAAAGAAGGTTCCCAACAGCATACCACCCGTCAGCAAGGTCGTAAGAACATACGTGCAGGTAGGTAACTCAGCAGGAAGCCCACCGAACCAACCCGTACAAGCCGCAAACAAAGCCACCGTTGCCAAGATACTTACGGGTATATGCCATGTAATAACCCGCGTCAGGATTAAAAAGACTCCACCAAGAATCAGGGCACACGCACTCACTTCACCAAACGAACCTCCGATGAAGCCCGTGAACATATCCCACACATCGGGTAGTTTGCTCACAAGAGTTCCATCGCCGTTTTTCACAATCTGCTTCAACAACGCCAACGGAGTAGCACCCGTCGTGGCATCTACATACGAAGTGGCAAAGCCCTGTGGAAGCGGCCAAGTGGTCATCTGAACGGGGAAACTGATGAGCAAAAACACCCGACCCACCAAGGCAGGGTTTAAGAAGTTTTGTCCCAAGCCACCGAACGACATCTTCGCCACACCGATGGCAACCAATGCACCTACAATCACTATCCACCAAGGCAGGTTGCTCGGCAAGTTCAACGCCAACAAAAAGCCCGTCAAAACCGCCGACAAATCGCAGATAGTGGGTTCTTGTTTGAGCAAAAACTTCGCGATTGCCCACTCAAAACCGACACACGCAACGACACTCAAAATCGTTGTTATCAATGCTCCCCAACCGAATGCCACAATACTCACGAGCCACGCAGGCAACAGAGCAATGATGACCAAAAGCATATTTTTACGCACACTATCATTGGCATGAAGATGAGGTGCAGGAGATACTATCAATTGTTCCATATCTTTTCTCTATTTTTTTATTTGTCTTGCACGGATAATACCGCCTACTTTGAATTTTCCAAATCGAACATAGTCCAACAAAGGACGATAACTTGGACACGTAAATTGGCAACAACCGCATTCGATACAATCCATAATGTCGTGTTGTTCCATCTTATCCCACATCTGGCTTTCACTGAATTTGGCGAGCAAATACGGTTCCAAGCCCATCGGACAAGCGTCTAAGCACTTTGCACAACGGATACATTCCTGCGGTGCAATGCGGCGACTTTCACTTTCTTGCAAGAAGAGTAAGCCACTCACACGTTTGTTCGAAGGCATATTGATGTTACTCATCGCACGACCCATCATCGGACCGCCACCAATAATCTTGCCCGTATCAGCAGGAACGCCACCCGCAAGTTCTATCAACTCGTTCAGCGGAGTTCCGAAACGGACATGATAATTGCCTGGCTTCTGCACCGACTTACCCGTGATGGTTACCACACGCGAAATGAGGGGTTTATTTTTCTGTACGGCTTCATAAACCGCAAAGATAGTAGCCACGTTATCCACCACCGCTCCAACCTCGATGGGCAAGGCTCCCGAAGGCACTTGGCGACCTATACAAGCATCGATGAGTTGTTTTTCGCCACCTTGCGGATACTTCAACTTCAAAGCCCGAACCTCCACGCCATCCACTTTGCTTGCCAACTCTTGCATCTTGGCGATGGCGTCAGGTTTATTTTTCTCAATACCGATAATGGCTTTGTTGATATTCAAGGCTTTCATCAAAATCTTGATACCCACCATAATCTCCTCGCCGTGCTCCAACATCAACTGATGGTCGCACGTGAGATACGGCTCGCACTCCACGCCATTAACCACCAACACTTCGGCTTTTTTGTCGGGTGGAGGCATCAACTTCACATGCGTTGGGAAGCAAGCACCACCCAAACCCACGATACCCGCTTGGGTAATCTTGTCGATGATTTGTTTGCTGTCCAAGTTGCATTCCGAAATAACCGTAGTACTTCGGTCAATGCTTTCGTTCCACTCGTCGCCTTCCACATCAATGAAGATAGCAGGCATTTTGAGTCCCCAAGCGTCCAAAATCGTATCAATTTTTGCTACCGTACCGCTCACAGACGAGTGCACATTGGCACTAACGAAGCCGTTGGCTTTGGCTAACAAGTCGCCCACTTTGACCTTCTGTCCTTTTTCCACCACCACTTCCGCAGGGGCTCCAATATGTTGCACGATAGGGATAATCGCACTTTTGGGTAGAGGCACTTCGATGATTGCCTTATGAGCAGAATACTGCTTATAGTCATTGGGGTGTACACCACCTATAGAAAACGTATTTTGCATAATCAAGCAGGATTTTGAGGTTCTACATCAGTTTTTTTAGGCGGAAAGTTAACTTCCCATATCGCATTGGTTGGACAAGCAGCCACACACTTACGGCACAAACGACACACGTTGAAGTCAATGTAGGAGAGGTTATTTTCCACTTTAATGGCTCCAAATTGGCACTCTTTTTCGCATTTTCCGCACCCGATACAAGCATTTTTACAAGCCTTACGGGCAACGGCTCCTTTGTCTTTATTGACACACGAAACGAACACGCGCCGACTCTTCGGGCCTTTCTTGCGGATTTCAATGATGCCACGCGGACATGCCTTGACACATTTTCCACAACTTGTACATTTTTCTTCATCTACAACGGGCAGACCTGTTTGGGGATTTATAGACAAAGCTCCAAAGGCACACGCCTTCACGCAATCGCCACAACCTAAACAGCCAAACGGACAAGCCGTGTCGCCAGCATACACCGTGTGCATAATCTGACAGGTCTTTGTTCCATTGTACTCACTTGTTTTGGGTCGTGCCTCACACGTTCCATTACACCTCACGACTGCCACCATCGGGTCGCTCTCCACAGCCGCTAAACCGAGGAAACTCCCGACTTTTTGCATCGTTTCACTTCCACCTACCGGACACGCCAACCCTTCTAAGGTTGAAGCCCCCACGCACGCCGTTGCAAACGCACGACAGCCCGCGAAGCCGCAACCACCACAGTTGGCTCCCGGAAGCATTTCCTGTACAACATCGATTCGCTCATCTTCAACCACGTTGAACTTCTTCGAAACGAAGAAAAGCACGATGGCTGCGAACAAACCCGTTATACCTAAAACACCTAACGATATTAAAATTAATTCCATCAATGTTTATGTTTAACTATATTTTTCACTTCACCCAAATTTTATGTTTTTTTGCACCAATCTTGACAATGTACACGCCCGCAGAAGGTGCTTGGAAAGACGCATACGTTGCTTTGGTTTGGTACAAAAGATGCCCTAAACTATCGTAAATGGCGATGCTTTCTGCCTCTTCGGTTGTGATGTTGATTTGCGAGCCATTTACGCTCACCCCTGTCTTTGAAACAGCAACATCCTCCACGGAGGTTGCCGTATGTTGAATCACTATCGCATCCCCAAAAGCCAAGTCCGACAATGCTAGAGCGACATCCGTTTTTGAGACCTCATCACTTTGAAAAACAGCCCATCTTGTCCCGTCCTCACACATAGGGATAGTGAGTTGGTTCCCCTCCGCAAGATAGGTCTTTAACTTATTCTCGTTCCATACAAAAACGCGGAAGGTACCCTCGTTACCCGTCCACGATAGTTGCACTTGCTCATCTGCGTGATTAACCGTTGATGTGAGTGAGGTCGGTTCATTAGCAGTACTCCAAGAACTCACTTTTATAGGATAAAAATACAAAGAATCCTCTGTGATAATCACTTTACTTTTAGCAATACCGACTTTTTTTACCCAAATCGGTTGATGAAATGTATTTTCTTTATTGCGTACTGTAAACGTATATTCATAACAGCCTATCGGCAAATCTTCTGCTATATTTTTGACCGTATCTTTAAAAGTAAAATTAGCAGTGTTATAACCCTGACCGCTAGCGAGACTTTTTAGGTTGGAATTTGGACTTGCTATGGTTTTTCGTACAATAGGAGTTGATGGATTATCCGCAAAAAGTGCGATGCCAAAATAAGCCATAAAATCGCAATATCCTTGATTGACAAGTCCTAAGTTAGCCATTTTAAGAGCTGTTTTTTCTGTTTTTTTTAAACCTTGTTGGGTTAAAGAAGATGAAGCATATATTGAATCTGTTGTAATAACAAGCATAGAATCCGTTGTACCTTGCTGTTTTTGGATATTATGCAGGATTTGGATATTTTCGGTATATCCATAATCACTACCTCCTGCACCTTGTGTAGAGGGAGTTAAATTAGTCAATTCAAAATAACCATTACTTAGACCGCCCCACCCCCAATTGATATGCAACAATCCGTTTTCATCCATTCCATCGCATACAAAAGCATGTCCACCACCTTTTATGTTGTTTCCTTGTATAAAAACTGGCATTCCTGCCAATAAATTATCTTGTATAATGGACAAAAAGTGTTTTTCGTTATCGTAGTTCAAGAAATGGATAGTTAATGTATTATCGTAATCAAAATTTTTAAGCAAGGCTTTTTCAATTTGTTGTGTTGAAGCACTACTCGCATCGGTCGAATATGTCATTTTTGCAGCAGCACCCACATGATAGCACAAAAGAGCAACGGCATTTGCTTGCTCGGTCGTATATGTCCCTGATTTATAAACAGGCAACATATTATCCCAATCGTAGGTTGCTTCCGAAAAATTTTCCGTAATCTTAGCCGTTTGACCTGTTTTTTTATGTGTAGAAGTATATGAAACACTACCTTTGCCTGTTACAGGCCATTTATGGTAGAACATAATTTGCGAAGCTGCCGTTGCGACACAACCTGTGTAAGCATGCTTCATGTTTCCATTTACTTCAAATTCAGGACATTGCAATCGCCACGGATCTGTTTGATTCCACAATATCCCCGTTTCATCGCCTCCGAACAAAGATTCAACAGGCGTATATTTTTTTGCATTGGTGGTAAACAAAGCCCCGTTTTCGCTCAAAACACGAATCTGTTCAGCATACCGCTCCAACCAAAACTGCACATGTTCGGGCATATCGGTTGCATCAAACGAACCCGTGTACGAGTAACCTAAAATCTTTTTGGATTGGTCGTCAGCCGCAACCAAGACAAAGCCTTCATTTTTTCCACGATTGAAAACATACAAGGCTGGCACATCTTTTTGCGGTTGATTCAAGGTATAAGCCAACGTAAGCGATTTCGAAATTCCTTTCACGGCTTTGCGAGAAGAGGCTTGTGGAGCAAAAAACGAACTTGCATCAGCAAGTGCATCATCGTATGAGATTTGCTTAGCAGCAACGCTCAAACCAAAAACAAAGCCTAATGAAATTAAAATAAACTTTTTCATAGCCGTTAAATTTTATGTGCCACGATACTAAAACTTGTTTGTAATTTATCTTTAAAAAACTGTAAAACAATAAAATAAACCGCAATCGCACAAATCCCAATCAACCCCACAATCGTTTCATTGCTCATCAAAAAATCCACGCCCACAATAACCAAAATGAGCACCAAAAACGGCAAGATATAAGCCAATAAAAGTGCTTTCCACGCTAATCCTTGTGTAATAACCACCTCCACTTTATCGCCTACCTGAAAATCTTCCGCCATTTTTGCCTCAATGTTCTTCACTTTCCCACCCGAGACCGAGCAATTTGACTTGATACTACACCCTTCACAACCTGCTTGCTGCAGAATCTGCACATCCGCTATGCCAAAAAAATCTTGCTCTTTATCTCTACTAACAATTGCAGTAACCACTCCTTCGTGTTTGATAATCTCTGCCATTATTATCGTTTTTTTGCGAAGATAATTTTTTTATCAAAACTTTACAAAAAAAGTATCAAACTTCCCAAAGCGTCTATTCTTTTTCAGGATCAATAAACTGCAATTTATACTTGACGCCATTCTTTTTATCTTGCTGTTTGAGCCACGTGTAAAAGGCGTAATTCAGCACAATCGGTTCTAAGGTAGATTGCATCTGCACGGTGTTTTTGCCCGTTTGGTCTTTCACTTGGAACTGCACTTTTACGGGTGCGACTTTTCGGTCATACTTCGCTTTTGGGTTGTACATGATGGATTGATACATTTTTTCAAACTCTTCCATCCACTCGTCCGTGATGATTTCGTTTTTGAGCCGCAGCACAATCGTATTGACATATTTGGGCAGAACGTCCTCCAATTTTTCCATGCTTTTGATGGCAAATTCGTAATCGGCTTCCTCAAATTTATTTTCCTTGAACCAAGGTTTATCTTTATTGCGTTGCTGCACGATGCCTGTGATGTAAACGAACGTGTTTTCGGCGAGCAAATGGTTGAAGTTTTTGAAATTGTCGCCGAAGAGATTGAACGTCCAGTTGCCCGAATAGTCGGCTAAGGTGTATTTGCCGTAGAGTGCACCTTTTTTGGAGGTCAGTTTTTCGCCCGAAATGATTAAGCCACCGATATGGAGGGTTTTATTCTCGTATTTTTCAATCCACTTTTGGGGCGGCAGGAAGTTTTCGTCTAATTTCTCCTCGTTTATTCTATTCTCTAAGGAACGCCACGTGTCAAAGTACTGCAACTCTTTGGTGGTGATGTCGCATTTATTTTGGATTTCAAAGATGTAATCGTCCAACGGGTGTGCACTCAAATAAACCTCAATCATTTCCTTTTCTTTGTTGAGTTTTTCGATGATGGGCATAGGCTTGACGGTCGGCAAAGTAGGTTTTTTGACGGTATCTTGCATACCCATATCGCCAAACAACGAACCTTCCATCTTTTCTTTGGACTTACTATGTTGGGAACCGTAACGGGTCAGCACATCAATCATATAGTCGCCTTGCTCGTTGGTTGCGACTAATTGCTCGCGTTTGCAGCCCAAACTATCAAAGGCACCCGCATAGGTCAGCGACTCCATCGTACCTTTGTTGCAAGCGTTGGTAGCACGTTCCACAAAATCGTAAATATCTTTGTATTTGCCCCCTTTGTTTCGTTCAGCCAAAATAATATCCACCACTTTTTCGCCCACTCCTTTGACGCCACTCAACCCAAAACGGATGGCACCTTGCTCGTTCACCGTGAAATCCACTTCGGACTCGTTGATGTCGGGTGGCAACACAGGAATTTCAAACGTCTTACAATCTGTCAGAAGCACTGCCATCGCGTCCCGATTATTTTTGGAGTTGGTGAGGTTGGCAGCGAGGAACTCAGCCGTATAGTGAGCCTTAAGGTAGGCTGTCTGGTAGGCAATCCACGCATAGCACGCCGCATGACTTTTGTTGAACGCATACTCAGCAAACTTCTCCCAATCTGCCCAGATTTTATTCAACTTATCTTCGGCATGCCCGTTTTTCTTACCACCTTCCAAGAACTTCGGCTTCAAATCCTCCAACATAGACGCGATTTTCTTACCCATCGCCTTACGAAGCGTGTCGGCTTGACCACGCGTGAAGCCTGCCAAGAGTTGCGAGAGTTGCATTACCTGCTCTTGGTAAACCGTGATGCCATACGTATCTTTGAGGTACTGCTCCATAATCGGAATGTCGTAGGTGATTTTCTCCTGCCCGTGTTTACGTTTGATGTAGGAAGGGATATAATCCATCGGTCCGGGGCGATACAACGCATTCATCGCAATCAAGTCGTCAATGGAGGTAGGTTGCAAACTTTTGAGGTAATGCCGCATTCCGTCCGATTCAAACTGGAATATGCCTTGCGTCAAGCCGTCTCGGAAGAGTTGGAATGCCTTCTGGTCATCGTGCGGGATAGCGTCAATGTCCACTTTGATACCTCGTGTCTTCTGCACCAATGCCAAGCAATCTTTGATAATCGTGAGGGTTGTCAAGCCCAAGAAGTCCATCTTTATCAAGCCCACCGACTCAATGACGTGCCCATCGTATTCGGTTACAACAACCCGCTTGCCTGTCTCCTTATCCTCCACCGTAGCCAAAGGTGCAAAGTTGGTTAGGTCGTCAGGTCCAATGATAACCCCGCAAGCATGTATGCCCACCTGTCGGTTCGTTCCCTCCAACTCGGCTGCATAATGAAGCATGGTTTTGATGTCTTCGGGACCCGATTGAATGATTTCCTTAAACTCATTTATTTTTTCGTAACACTCTGCGAGCGAGAGCTTGTAGGGCACCAACTTTTTAATGCGGTTCACTTCAGTCAGGGGGATTTGTTGCACGCGTCCCACGTCTGCGATAGCCGACTTGGCTGCCATGGTTCCGTAAGTGATGATATGTGCCACGTGATCTACGCCGTATTTTTTCGTAACCCAATCCAACACTTTTTCGCGGCCGTAATCGTCGAAGTCGGTATCAATATCAGGCAAGGAGATACGGTCGGGGTTCAAGAAACGCTCAAACAGTAGGTTATACTCCAAGGGGTCTAAGTCGGTAATTCGCAAGCAATACGCCACCACGCTTCCCGCAGCACTACCTCGCCCTGGTCCAACGCTCACGTCCAACTCCTCCCGAGCAGCCCGAATATAATCCGCAACGATGAGGAAGTAACTCGGGAAACCCATCGTCTTCATCACATGCAACTCGAACTTGATTCGCTCCTGCACTTCGGGTGTGAGGTTGTCGCCGTAGCGTTTTTTGGCACCCTCCATCGTCAGATGTTCCAAGTAATCCGCTTCCAATTTGATACGATATAATCGGTCATAACCGCCTAAGGTCGTGATTTTTTTGTTGGCTTCCTCTTCGGATAAAACCACTTCGCCGTGCTCGTTACGCGTAAATTCGTTGAACAAATCCTGCTCGGTAAACTTTTTGCGATACTCTTCTTCCGTTCCAAAGTCTTGCGGAATAGGAAAGACGGGCATCAAAGGCACCGAATCAATATCGTAAATCTCCACTTTATCGGCGATTTCTTGGGTATTGGCGATGGCTTGGGGAATGTCTTGGAAGATTTCCGCCATCTCTTCGGGCATTTTGAGCCACTCTTGCTTGGTGTAGTGCATTCGGTTGGAGTCGCCCATCACGCGTCCCGTACTCAAACAAATCAATCGGTCGTGGGCTTCGGCGTGTTCTTCTTCCACAAAATGCACGTCGTTGGTCGCAATCACTTTCACACCTAATTTTTGCCCTAACTCCACCAACATCGGCACAACTATTTTTTGCTTTTCATATACTTCGGTATCGGCGTTTTCTTTGGTCGTGTGGTGCCGTTGCAACTCCAAATAGTAATCGTCGCCAAACAGGTTTTTGAACCACTTAATGCTTTCTTCGGCTTCGGTCAGTTTTTTTTGCAAAATCTTCTGTGGCACTTCGCCTGCCAAGCACGCCGACGAACAAATAATACCTTCGTGATACTGTTCCAAAAGGTCTTTGTCAATACGCGGTTTGCCGTAAAAACTATCCTCCATATAACTTGCACTGACCAACTTACAGAGGTTCCGATAGCCGACTTTGTTTTTGGCGAGTAAAATCAAATGCCAACCGCTATAATCCACGATAATCTCTTTGCCATTGCGGACTTCCTTGAAGTTTTTGTCCTTATTTTTGCGGCTTCGTCTGGCACAATACGCTTCCACACCCACGATGGGTTTGAAAGGGACGAAACCCTCTTTGTCTTTGTTTGCTTTGTTGATTTTTTTGCAGTAATCCAAAAACTCTTTGATGCCGAACATATTCCCGTGGTCGGTCAAGGCAATCGCATTCATCCCTGTGTCGAGACACTTGTTTACCAAATCGGGAATTTTACTCATACCATCTAACATGGAGTAGTGCGAGTGAACATGTAAATGAGTGAAAATCATAGTTTTATGTAATTGAAATTAGTAAATTATACGCTTTTCGAAGGTAATAAAATCCATTTATAAATTCAAAAAATCGTCTGATTTTTCTTTTTTTGTTGCAAAAATAAAACAGCAAAATGCCAACTTGTGGCACTATGTCATATTTTTATTTTTCAGCTTTGGATTTTTTTCCACAATATCTTCATTACGACTTAGTAAAAAGTATTTTGTGTTTTTCCAAAAGAACAAATAAAAAAGTTGGCAGAAAATATCGCTACTCTCTGCCAACAAAGGATAAATTATCGGAAATCGCAATTATTTTTCATAACTTCACAACTTCCCAACGATCTTTTGTAAGTCCCCAATCGCCATTCCACAGTCTGTAATAAACCTTATCGCCACTTTTTTCCAAACTAAAATGGGGACCTAAATTCTTCCCATCTACATACGAATCTAAAACAAATTCGGTGTTTGTTTTTTTAGAAACCGACCATTTAGTTGTATACTTATCTCCTGTAAGCTGATTTTCATACGTCATCTCTTTGTCAAAAACATACTCGTCCAATGCATATTTACCTACCCATTGAAAAGAATTCTCTGTGATTTTAAATTCTCTTTGGTAGGTTTCTTCTACCACATCAGCCGTTGTTTCCCAAGTTCCTATTGTCCAATCTGGAGCGGTTTGTTCCACTTCACCACCATTTTCAGGCTCACTTGAATCGCTACAAGACGAAAACGTTAAACCTAAAAAACACAATAATAAAATAACTAATAAATCTTTTTTCATAATCTTTATTTTTAATTAAACATCTGACACGAAGGTACAGTATTTTTTTCAAATGGACAAACAAAAAAATGTTTGCACAACATATCCGTTGCTTATTTTTTGTGAGCGAAGTGCTCTTGCCAATGCCATGCCGAAAGTAGCGTCTCCTCCACCGTTGCCGTGGCTTTCCAACCTAACACTGTATTGGCTCGTTGCGGGTTAGCCCAGACCTGCTCGATGTCTCCTTCACGACGACCCACGATTTTATAAGGAACATCAACGCCCGTAACCCGAATAAACGTATTGAGTAGTTCCAGTACCGACAAGCCTCTTCCTGTACCCAGATTAAAGACCTCAACCTGCTCGGAAGCCTTCTTTTCCAACATACGATTAACGGCTACCACGTGGGCTTTGGCGAGGTCAACCACGTTGATATAATCGCGAATACACGAACCGTCTGGGGTGTTGTAGTCATTGCCAAAGACGCTCAATTCCTTGCGTATTCCCGCTGCCGTTTGCGTAATAAAAGGTACTAAGTTTTGCGGGACGCCATTGGGCAACTCGCCAATTTTTGCGGAAGGATGAGCCCCAATCGGATTGAAGTATCGCAACAAGATAGCGTGTAAGTTGGCATCACTGTGAGCCGTGTCGCGAATGATTTCTTCGTTGATTTGCTTCGTATTACCGTATGGCGAGAGAGCGGGTTGAATCGGTGTCGTTTCGTCCACAGGCAAGTGGTTGGTATCAGGTTGTCCATACACCGTACAGGAAGAAGAAAAGACGATGTTTGGTACCTTATGCTCCCGCATTAACTCCAATAGGGTGATTAACGACCCTATGTTATTGCGATAGTACAGAAGTGGGTTTGCCACCGACTCGCCTACAGCCTTGCTTGCCGCAAAATGAATCACTGCCACGATGTCGGGATACTTACCAAAGACTGCATCCATAGCCTTTTTGTCGGTGCAATCTACTTGCTCAAACGGAACGGTCTGACCCGTTATATCGGCGATGCCTTGTAGCACATCTTGGTTGGAATTGCTTAGGTTATCCACGATAGCCACCTCAAAGCCTGCATGGAGCAACTCGACTACCGTGTGGGACCCGATATAACCCGTCCCTCCTGTTACTAAAACTCGTTTCATACCTAAAATAATTTTGCGGGATAAACCCCTTGTTCAGACAACTCTTTTAATTTTGCCACCACGGCTGGACGGTCGTTTGCATAGGTTACCCCGAACCAGTGGGCAGGCGTATCCAAGACCTTGCAGGTTACCTTGCCCGCTTTGATAAGGTCGTTGACAACTGTCGGGATGTACATTTCCGACTTGGGTTCGTTGCCGTGGACTTTTAGGAACTGTTCAAAAGCCGTTTGCGAGAAGTCAAAGTACTCTGGCGTAAAGCCCCACATATTCATACTGACAGGCGTGTTAAAGGGCACGGTTACCTCATAACCTTGCTCGTCTTTGAAGGTTATCTTGCCATCAACCTCTTCAATGTTCGTCCGCTCCACCACATCCGTCAAGAAGCCCTCGACATCCGTTTGACAAATCCCTCGATTGACGCTTCCGTTTTCCGAAAGGGTGTTGCCAATACGATAACCTGCCATGCAATACTGCCCTTGCTTCCCTGCTACGTTGGTTAAGAACTGGGCTAAGACCTCAAAGGATTCTTTGCCGTAGAAATCGTCCGCATTGATAACCAGGAAAGGTTCGTTAATCACTTCTTTTCCCATTAAAACGGCATGGTTAGTCCCCCAAGGCTTGGTACGTTCAGCAGGAACCCTAAAACCAGCAGGGACCTTGTCAATCGACTGAAAACACACCTCACAAGGCACATTGTGTTGGTATTTTGCGAGTACAACCTTACGGAAATCGTCTTCAAAATCGTTACGAATAACAAACACGACTTTCCCAAAGCCTGCCCGCAAGGCATCAAAAACGGAATAATCCATAATCGTTTCCCCGTTCGGACCAACGCCGTCTAACTGCTTCAAACCGCCATAACGGCTACCCATTCCAGCGGCTAATATAAACAATGTGGGTTTCATATCTTAACTATTTTGGGGTTACAAGGTAAGAGCAGGAAGGATTATTTACATTGCACTTTTTCGCCTTGCGGTTGCACGATAGCGATTTTGTCGGGGAACGAGTACGATGTGAGCTCGTAGCGTTCTGTATAGCCCAACCATTCTGTCTTGGTTTCCAAACGCATAATCAAGCCTGGCAAACCGTCAAAACCTTTAGGTCCCGCATAATACGGCAAATCTTCGCAAAACCAAGCAATAACTTCCGATGCCAACTGCGTACTTCCAGATGGCAGTTCATTCGAGGAATTGGTGGTAGTAACGGGATTCTCAATTTTAAGAACGGCTTTTTTGCACAGTTGACCAGCAATCGTTTTCTTTTCTTTTTGTATTGTCCACATTTTTTTCTTGTACGGGAGTTCGCAAATCACGTTTTCGCCCTCTTCGGTTTTTGAAGTAGAGGTTCGCAATACGATATTTTTCTTCAAATCAATATATACACCATCTACACCCTTTACGTTCAATTTTCCGTTTTGGACGGTTGTGTCGGCTGAAAAAGCGTATTCTCTGCCCAAAAGTACCATTTTGTAAAAGCCGTCTGAAACCATTTTATCTTCGTTCGAAAATTGTTCACGCATGTCGTCAGACGTTTTACCTCCTTCGTAACTGAAATATTTGACAACCTCAGCAGGAAGGCTAAATTTTTCATACACTACCGCAATGTTTTTAGCCACTGCCGACAAAGCAAACACGCAATTCAATGCAATCACGGCAACCAATTTAAAGACATTTGTTTTCATAAATTGTAAGTTTTAATGGTTAATAATTTGTGTGCAAAGGTAGTTATAAATTTTGAATAAACAATATCTTGAAGCAAACCTGCATTTTTAGATTTGAATTAAAATCTTGCATAAATAAAAAATATATCGTATTTTTGTGTGCTGAAAATACAAATAATTTGTAGTTATGGCTCTCAAATGGATATTTTAAACACCATATTAACGAACTCTCGGACGGTATTCACTCCGCAATCTGTACTGCTTCTTAGCAACTCCGACAAACGCGTTTCGGTTGGGCGTTCGCTTATGTATTATGCTAAAAAAGGCGACATTCGCAACCCTCGCAAAGGTATCTACACCAAACCTGTTTATGACCCGCAAGAGATGGCATGTGCTTTGCTCAAACCGTCCTATATCTCGCTTGAATATGTTTTATCGCGTGCAGGCATCACGTTTCAGTTTCGGTCGGACATCACCTGTATCAGTTACCAAAACCGCACTATCGTGGTAGATGATGTGCCGTATGTCTTTCGGAAAATCAACCCTCTTTTTTGGACCAACATGGCAGGCATCGAACAACGCAACAACATAGCGATTGCTACACCCGAGCGGGCGTTTTTGGATATGATGTATCTTAGTGCGGGACAATGCTATTTCGACAACCTGCGTCCGCTTAACCAAAAGTTGGTCAAGCAAATCCTGCCGAGTTATCATTCTCGCATTTTAGAACAGCGAGTCATAAAACTGCTTAAACAATGACCTATGGATATTAACAAACATCGATATTATTTAACCCAAGTATTGCTTGCCATCTTTCGCGATACGTTGCTCAGTCAAACGTTAGGTTTTAAGGGCGGAACGGCTCTGATGCTTTTTCATGGGCTGAATCGTTTTTCTACCGACTTGGATTTTAACCTGCTGGACAACACACAGGCAGAAAGTGTGTATCGTCAATTGCATAAACTGCTCTTGCAATATGGCACCATTGATGACGAAGCCATGAAATTATACGGTCCTATCCTTGTTCTCAATTACGGCAAAGGCGAGCGGATGCTCAAAGTGGAAGTGAGCAACCGCGAATATCCCAACCATTATGAAGTCAAGACATTGCTGGGTACAGATATTCGCCTTATGACACTCCCCGATATGTTTGCCCATAAGTTATGTGCTTTGGGCGAGCGTGTTACGCCACGTGATATTTACGATGTATGGTTCTTTTTGCACAAACGCACCGAGATAAATGCAGAACTTGTCAAGTTACGCACCAACCTATCGGTGAGCGAATATGCTTTACAATGTGCCGAAAAGGTTCGGTCGTATAACGCCCGCATGTTGATGCAAGGATTAGGTGAAGTGCTTATGGATAATTCCGCTAAGAATTTTGTCCGCCAACGCCTACTTCCCGAAACAGCATCTGCTTTGGAGTTATTTGCTATGTACCCTTTGTTAGCGTAAAGTTTGCAAAAAGTCAATTTTGCATTTTGCATTTCTAAATTGAATTTGCAAATTTTAAAATTGATATTTTACACTTGCTAAAATATACCCACTATGCTTTCTGTATAAAGTTTTTGAGACTTGGGTTGACGAAACAGATTGTACAAACCATTCGTAACCATTCAAGTGCAATACATTTTTTCCTTCAATAGAAAACGCCCATTTTCGCCATTTATAAGCCATATTAAAATCCAAATCATACAAATGAATCGTATGTTGTTTTTCAAACATTCCTTGCCAATAGGAACGAATAAAAGACGTAAAATTATTTTTGCGGAATATCAATTTTAACGATGCTTCGTGGTCATGATTTACATATTTAGAACTACTCTTAGAAAGTGTCTGTATCATACCATTATTAGTCGTTTTTATCTCAAAATTGAAAGGAATAGATTGATAAGTAGAAAGAAACGCAAATGGAATTGTAAGATTTGAAGAATAAATTTCTGTATTTTGTTCACCAATTTGCTTATCGGTCATTTTGTTTTTGTGGGCTTGGAAGTCATAACGTGGTTCAAAAGTTATTTTAAAAGGTTGATAACCAATGCCTTTATCTAAATCAATAGACGTTGTAAGTAAATGTGTGTTACCACCATTTTCATATTGATAAAAATTAAAAAAATCGTCTATAAAATAATGTTCCCTCGCTCCATTGTGCATAAAAACGTGAAAAATCATAATCGAAAAAAAAGTCCGTTTATGAACATTGCGAAAAGAATAATTGATGTCAGAAAGTAAGTATTTGTATTTGACATTCTTAACCTGAGAAGGCAACCGAATATAATTATAAGTTTTTATGCGTGTGTTGTAAAGTAAAGCCTCTATTTCTACAGGTTGATTCATTAGCGAACTTGTCAGCACCAAAGTTCGTTGCATCGTAAAAGGAAGTGCCATCGTTATTTTTGGCGAAAAAGAGAAAAATGGTTTTTTATCAATACTATTCAAATTGGTAGAAATCAAATCGTATGCACAATTTGTCCCAAGTGATAAATTCATTACTCCCAATTTATTCATTTTAAGTCCTATATACATTGCAATAGTGGTATTGGTTAGATTTTCTTGTATGTTAGTGTCTTGTTGCACCGTGTTTCGTTGTGTGTTTTTGAATTGTCCCTCAATTTCAGTTTGTAAATAAATTTTTCTTTCATAAAGAGGATAATTCACACCAATTACTCCGTTAGCATAAGTATAATGATTGACATAATCTGATTCCCATAAATTATTAGCTGAAAGCGGTGCTTTAAAACCATCGTACATAAAACTATTCGCATTTTTTTCGTTATTGTAGCCCACATTCAACGAAGTATATAAAATGCCCTCTCCTATTTTTTGATTAAGTGTAAAATCTTGTTGTAGTTTTAAAATATCCGTTTTTGCAAAATTATTTATCTGGATTTGTGATAGGATATTGCTATTTTGTTGGTCTTGTTTGCTATAACTAAAAACGGTATTCGCTTTGATGGTTGTTTCATCGGAAACGAACCAATTATTACGCATATTCAAAGATAATAAATGGTTTTTATTTATTGATCGGTTTGATAAAGAGTCATTGTGCTCATGTGTATTGGAAAAATAACGGATTGTTGTTTTATCCTCTGCTTCACTATTAGAATGCTGATAGATTGCACTCAAAGTGCCTCTATAACGCTCATTTTTTGTAAATGTAAAATTAAAATTTGTGGCTTCTTGCACCCGTTTGTATTCATTGTTGGGAATAAAAAATAACGACATTTCTTCATCAGAAACAGGCGTTGTTGTAATTCCTCCACCAGAATAAAGAACAGATGAAAGCGGTTGTTGATTACTAAAAAAATCATCAGGGGACAGTAAAACTTCACCTGTATTATTGGCGGTTATAATTCCCGTAAGTGAAAACTTATTAAGATAAAGAAGTGTATTTGTCGTTTTATATTTATTCTTATAGCCATATCCACCCGCGATATTTCCATCCCATCTTCCTTTTTCTTTTTTCCGTTTTAAATTCAATGCAAGCGTATTATTTTGCAAATAGGCATTGGCAACGTCACCATCGTTATATTTTTTTTGCAACTCTATTTCATAGGCAAAATCGGCAGAAAGATTATTGATAAACATACCCGAAGAATTGCCTAAAACATCTTGTCCGTCAATCAAAATAACACCGATCGGCATATTTTGATATTTTACTTTTCCCGTAGCATCAACTTGCATGCCTGGCATTTTACGAATAATGTCGCCTATATTTTGTTCGGCACCCGTAGAAAAATACTGTGTAGAAAAAAGTAACGTATCACCTTGTTCTTTCACGCCAAAATAGTTACTTTTGATAGTTACGTCAGATAACTCGTATACATCATCATGCAAAACGATGCTTAAAGTGTTAGGAAGTTCTGCATAATGTTTAAAAAAGGGTTTATAGCCCAAACAACGCACTGAAATACTCAAGGAAACGTCAGGCAATGAAAACGAAAACCGACCATTATTATCCGTGTAAGCATATGCAATTATGCTATCGTGGTCATTTTGTAAAATCACGCTCGCATAAGCAATCGGCATTTTATCGCTATCCAATACAATCCCTTTAAAATTTTTGGACGAAATGGATAAGCAACAAAAAAACACTATCAAAAAGACAATACAACCTTTTTGCATATGAGTTTTAAGTTTTTAGACAATTAAGCGAGTTATAAAAAACTCGCCTAATCTCTAAAATTTCAAAAAAGTAAAAAACTTTTTTATTCCGCCACAGATTTAACCTGATAATGTATTCCTTTACATTCTACTTTCTTGCCTTTGGGCTGAACAAGTGTGATACTATTGTCTTTCAAAAGAGCATAATAGTTCATCTCTACACGCTCATTAAGTCCGCCAAAAGCCTCAATTTCCATATCAAGCCTTACTATCAACCCCGGTAATCCTGTATATCCTTTTGGACCAACCGTATATGGCAAACTTTCACAAAACCAAGCAACTATTTCTGCCGTATTTTTCGTTTTTTCCCCATTGATTTTTAAACGTGCTTTTTTGCATAATAAACCTTTGATAGTTTGCGTTTCATCTTCAATTATCCATTCTTTTGGTTTATAAGGACAGACAACAACTTCTAACTCATACTCACTACCACCTGATTTCATACTCGGACGCAAAGATTGATTTTGTGCTAAATCATAATATACAGACCTAGGTCCCTCTATAATAAATTTTCCTTTTTTAACAGTCGTATCCATTGAATAGCCATATTCTTTGCCTGTAAATATCATTTTAGAATTACCTTCTTTTTGCAAATTAGCTGGATCATTTTTCTGCTTGGACATCATTTGGGTTATCTCTTCAACAGACATTCTTGAGGCATCTTCAGGAGATAATTGTAAATTCATTCCCATTTGATAATTATCATACACTACTGAAATTATATCAGCATGAAGTGAAAATGATGAGACAAGAACACACAAACATATACATAAAAATAATTTTATAGGATACATAGTTTAAAAGATTAATTTTCAGGTAAAACTTATTTTACATAATATTTTTTGCAAAAGTACACATTTTTCTCCATTTTGCAAAAAAAAACGCTTTTCACCTCCACCCTACTCTTCATCAGTATAATACGGATTGGCGAATTCTTGGTGGGTTATTTTTGCTTTGAGTTGTTGCCACCACGTTGGCTTGACGCCCATGCCGTAGGTGTATTCTTGCTGGTTTTTCTTGTCCACGTCCGACAAAATCAGGTAAATCTTGTCTTTGTAGTTCTCGTGCAGTTGCTCCAAGACGTTTAAGCAGAACTGTTTGTCGGTTTTCAGCTGACGAATGACGTACAAGGTTATATCGGTATTGGCAACCACAAAACTTGCGTCTGGCACCATGCCAATCGGCGACGTATCCACAATCACAAAATTGTACATCTTACGCACCGACTGCAAAAAAGCCTCCATTTCATCGGAACGAATCATCTCGCCCGGATTGGGTGGAATCGCTCCCGCTTGGATAAAATCAAACGGATAACGGTCGTCTTTGATGATGATTTCGTCCAAACTACAATCATGAATGAGGTAATTGCTCAAACCCTTCTGTTTTGGGATTTGCAAAACGCCGTGAATGCTCGGCTTGCGAATATCCATATCCACCAGCAACGTCTTTTTCCCACTCATCGCATAAATCGTTGCCAAGTTGGTGGAGAAAAATGTCTTCCCATCGCCTGACTGGGTGGAAGTGATAGCAATGAGCATATCCGTTTTTCGCTTCAAAATAAACTCGACTTTGTTACGAATCACACGTAATTGTTCGGCGTATGCGGAACGAGGTTTAGACAAAGCAATAGTCGGGTTATTACTGCGAAGATGCGATAAGAAAGATAGCAAAGGATAATCCACAACACTCTTCACATCTTTTTCGTCTCGGAAACGATTGTTCGTTTTTTCCAACAAAACCACCAAACCGAACGGCACCAGTAACGCCAACAAAAGGCACAGAATAAGCATGTTGGTTTTGCGGTATTTGTTCGTTACGGAAAGCACGTGTGCGTACTCCAAAATCTCATGGTCGGACGTGTTGCTCGCCCGCTGAATCTCCGCTTCTGCCCGCTTTTGCAGGAAAAACGTGTAGTACGTATCGCTTACCCGATAATCCCGCTGAATAGACGAGATTTGCATCTCTTTTTGCGGCAAGTCTTTGATTTGCTTTTCTAACTGCGTGATGTTGTTTTGCAGGTTTTGTTTTTCGATGCCCAACGTGCTTCGCATCGACTTGATAACCTCCGCAATCGTTTTTTTGACGTTTTCAATGTCGGTCGTATATTTCGCATAGTAGATGTTCTGTTCGCTGAGCTCTGCTCGTTGGAGTTGGAGCGTGTTGAGTTGCTGGACATAACTGGTCAAAGCCCCGTCCGTAAGCCCCAAGGCAGAAGGTGAGGCAACGCTCTCGGTGGCGATGGACTGTTGCAAGTAGTCCGACAAATAGTTGAGGTAGTTTTCTTTGAGTTGCGAAAGTGCCAAGTCCTGCTCGTATTGTGCCAACCGTTGCGTCAAAGTGCTGCCGTAGTTCGTGGGGTCTAAAATTTTGTTTTGCGAATGGAAGTTGGTCAGGCTATTCTCGCTTTGTTGCAGGTCGTGCGAGAGGAGTTGCAGTTGCGAATTGATGAAATCAATGCTACTGTTCGCCATCTTATTTTTGCGTTCAATGTTCGTCCGTTGCACCAGATACAAAATCGTGTTGATAATGTCGTACCCTTTTTGCAACGAGTTGGTGGTCAGGAAAACATCAATCGCCGCACTATTATTCATCACGGCATTCATTTTAAGGCGTTTAGCGAGCGTTTGGATGATAATTTCTTTGTCGTTAAAGCGGAACGAAACCTTTTCAAACGGAGCATTTTGGGCAATAGTGGCTTTAAAATACGGCGTTTCAAAGGGTTTATCCAACTCAACCACTTGCTGGAAGGATTTATCTTCGCTTTCGATTTGAATTTGATTTTCTGCCAACACCACACACGAAAAACTTTGATTATAAGCCGCTTTGTCCGTGATTTGATAATCCACCATTTTGATGGGCGAACGTTTGTAGAGGTCGTAATGTTTCAACTTCTTTTGCTCGCTATACTCCACCAACAAGTCGGGCAACGAATCCACCACTCGCGACAAAAAATCATAACTCGTCATCAAAATCAGCTGGTTATTGATTTCTCGCTGAGCCGCAACGCCATTGTAATCAAACGGGTTGGTGTTGCTGTTGGGCAAGGTGTTCTTTTGCTGGTTGTGGTTCACCATAAGCCGACCTGCCACTTTGTAAGTCGGTGTCCATTGGAGGTTCGTAAAAACGATAAAACCTACGGCGATGATGCCCGCAACCACAAAAAGATACCAATATCTTTTACTTTTTTCTATCCACTCACCCAAATGGAAGTTGGAGGGTTCATCTTGAAAAGGCATAGTTTGTTTTGGATTCATAAGCCTGAATAATTAAGTACAACTACGAGTAATGAAACGGAAGAACTGACCAAGGCGATAAAACTCGCATACGAAGGCACTTTGTAGAAACTTCCCTTGTCGCGACTGACGTAAATCAAGTCGTTCGGATAGACGTAATAATACTCGGAATTGATAACTGTATTGGTTCGTAAATCAAATTCTAAAATCTGGGGTTGTTGGCTACCGATATTGCGAACGATGCGGATATGGCGTTTGTCAGCAGAAGTCATCACATCGCCCGTCATCGCCAATGCTTGAAAAATCGTCAAACGCTCCTTGTAAATGGGATATTTGCCCGAAACGACATCGCCCAAAACGGTAAACTGTTTATTGTGCAGAGCGATTTTGATTTCGGCATCAGGGATGAAGTTCCGCAAATGCGACCGCAACGTGTCAGTCGCCTCGGCTTCGGTTAAACCCACTATTTTCACGGGCGACACAAACGGAATATCAATCGTGCCGTCCTCGTAGATACGCGTAACGGCGTTTTTGTTGAGGGTCGGCGTGATGGTTTTATCCATAGACATAATCCGATAGGCTATTTCATCGTTCACTTGCAGCCGATAGGGTTGATACACGACCGAATCGTATTGCGGTAAGTTAGTGCGAGTTTGCAACAAACCCACCTGCCGATGCCCGTAGCAACTTGTGAGCAAACACGTCAAAACGATTATGTAACAATGAACGATCCGCATAGTTTTTTAATTTACAATCCGCATAATCACTGCATAAATCAGTCCCGCAAACGAAATAGTCGAAGCCGTGATGGCAATCGTATTCGTAACCGAAGAAAGCCCGAACGAGTAGCCTTTCATCTTGGGGATATAAATCACGTCGTCGGGTTCAATGTAAAAAAACTCGGAATGGATAATATCTTCCGACCGCAAATCGAAGGTTTTCAAAACCGTCTGTCCGTTTGACATCGTCCGCACCACCGTCACTTTGCTTCGGTCGCTAAAATCGTCCAAATTTCCAAACATCGCGAGGGCATCGTAAATGTTGATTTTGTCAGCATTCATCGGATACCTTCCGCTATTCACCGCACTAATCACACTAAAATATCGCCTCACCACTCGCACATCGACCGAGATGGGCGTGGCATTCGTGCTGAACAACTGTGGCAAATCGGCTTCTAATTTCTCTTTCACGCCCCGTGTCGTAAGTCCCCCAACCGCTATCTTCCCCAGCATCGGGAAGGTGATTTCGCCATTTTCGTCCACCAAATAAGTCGCCAAATCGGCATTGCTTGTGTTGCTCGTCTCCAACTCGGCACGATTGACAAAAGAGGGGTTGAAGTAGTTGCTGATGTCCTCGTTGAGCGAATGCACGAAAATATCCAAACGGTCGTTGGGTTTGATTTGGTAAGCGGTGTGGTTGAGGGTGTCGTTGTAGGTAGGGATAGAGCCCGAAGAAGCCTGCAATAAGTTCACTTTTCTGGACGTAACGCAACTCTGGAAAATGAGAAAAACACTTCCTAACAAAACCCACAATATGTATTTTTTAGCCCTCATGCTGTTCATGCCTTTTTTGCCAACGGATGAAAATCTCCCACTAACCCGATAGGTTGTTGTTGGCGAATGTCGTAGGTTATTTCAATGCCTGCCCGTGCATCATCAATCCCGAAACCATGCCCTGCGAGAATCTGTTGGTAACTCTCGGTATGCAGGTCGGTAAAGCCGTTGGAAAACTCAATCTCTTGCCCATCAATAGTCATCGAACGATAAAAAGTGTGCGAAGCGTTTGCAGGCAACAGCTTTGCATTGATACTTAAAAAATACCGCACTCTCGCCCGCTCCAACTCCAAAAACCCTGCCACGCTATCCGCAGTTTTGAGATGAAGCACATTCTTTTTCACGGCTCCAAAAAGCCACTGCAACAAGTCGTAAAAATGGATGCCGATATTCACTGCCAACCCACCCGACTTCGCCTCGTTGCCCTTCCAACTTGCATCATACCAACTGCCACGAGCCGTGATGTAGGTCAAATCAACATCGTATATTTTGTTCGGAGCCGCAGCAATTTTGCTTTTTACCTCCTTGATTTTGTCGTGCAGACGCAGTTGCGAGATGACGTTCACTCGCTTGCCACTTCGCTTTTCTTCTTGCTTGAGGTCGTCCAAATGAGCGGGATTGAGTATCAGCGGTTTTTCGCAAATCACATCCCAACCCATCCGCAAACCGTACCGAATCAAACTCTCGTGCGTGTAGTTCGGCGTACAAATGGTCAAAAAATCAATGGGGTTGTCGGATTTATTTTGCTGAAAACAAAAATCGTCAAATGGCTCAAAATGTTTAAAAAAAACGCATTGTGGAAACGTGGCATCCAAAGAGCCCACCGAGTCGTGTTTATCGTGAGCAACCAACAGATTATTCTCCGTTTGTGCAATCGCTTTGATATGTCTCGGGGCGATGTACCCTGCCACTCCAACCAATGCAAAATTCTTCATTCCTGTAACTTTTTACAAGTATCTAAGACCTTTCCCCACTTGTTTAACATCTTTTTGAGCGTCTCATCTTCGTCTTGCACCTTCGGATAGAGTCGCACCAAACTCTTGTAAATCAAGTCGCTTTCTTCCAACAACACCTGCCAATGAGGATTATTGACGTCGATTTGGTCTAAATTAAGACGTAGTTTGTCGATTCCCACCAAAAACATAGCCAGCGTAGTGTATTTGCCGTGATGTTCGTGATACATTGGCACGATGGCTTCATACGCTTCTTGAATCTTGCCTTGCTTCCGTAGTTCAAAAACGTCTTGTACAGTCATAATCAAAAAATAAAAACACACCGATAGTGCAACGTGCGCATTATCGGCATGATTTCAGCTGAACGATTACTTTTTAAAATAGCGGTTATACAACCCTTCAAAGCCACAACCGTGACGTGCTTCGTCTTTTGCCATCTCGTGTACGGTGTCGTGGATTGCGTCCCAGTTTTGTTGTTTTGCACGCATCGCTATCTTCAATTTCCCTTCGCAAGCACCTGCCTCAGCGAGCATACGTTTTTCAAGGTTGGTTTTGGTATCCCACACTACATCGCCTAACAATTCAGCA
Organism: Paludibacteraceae bacterium; assembly: GCA_045118535.1. Taxonomy (GTDB): domain Bacteria; phylum Bacteroidota; class Bacteroidia; order Bacteroidales; family Paludibacteraceae; genus Colicola. Next base: position 39,232 of record JBGUYG010000030.1, on the reverse strand, counting down.
AACTTTGCACAGTGTTCAGCCTCTTCAAAAGCGTAACGTTTGAAGGCTTCGGCAATCTCGGGGTATCCTTCGCGGTCGGCTTGACGAGACATTGCCAAGTACATTCCCACTTCGGTTGCTTCACTCAAAAATTGTGCATTCAAATCCTTGATCATTTCCTCATCGGAATCTTTTGCCACGCCAATCACGTGTTCGCAAGCGAAGGAGAGTTTAGAATCGTCCATCACTTTCCACTCAACGACTTGTTTACACTGTGGGCATCTTTCTGGGGCTTCGGTCCCTTCGTGGATATATCCACAAATAGGACAAATAAATTTCTTTGTCATACGATTATTATTTTTTTTGCGAATATAGGTTTTTTATTACAAAAATGAAAAAATAGGAAGAAAATAATTTTTTATGTTTAAAATCGTAAGAAGGGAGAAAAGAGGTTTTGAACATCACGAAAGCAAAAAAGAAGTACAAAACGAATGCCCTGCACTTCCAATTCTTTTTTACACTTTTGTCAGAAATTATTTATACACTATATTTGTTTCATCGGGCTTCAGAAGGTTCACTATACTAATTTGCTCTGTTTTCATGTAAAGCGTTTGCAAAGGATTGCTCACGCAATTCAAATACGTCAATGCCGTACAAGCACTCACATCCAAAGAAGGTATTTTATTTTCATTGCACCACAACTCTCTCAATGCTGTATTATTACTCACATCTAAAGAAGTTAATTGATTGGAATAACAATATAAATATCCCAATAGTATATTCTTACTCACATCTAGCGAAATTAATTGATTGGAATAGCAATAAAAGTCTATCAAAGCCGTATTATTGCTCACATCCAAGGAAGTTAATTGATTGGAATAACAATACAAATATCCCAATAGTATATTCTTACTCACATCTAGCGAAGTTAATTGATTGGAATAGCAAAACAAAGTTATTAACGCTGTGTTGTTGCTCACATTTAAAGAATTTAATTGATTTTCAGAGCAATCCAAACTTGTCAAGGCCGTACAGCCACTCACATCCAAAGATATTAAATTATCGTTACAGCAATTCAAATCTTCCAACGCCGTATTCTTGCTCACATCCAAAGAAGTTAATTTTTTACAGATATTAATATCCAACCTTTTCAACTTCGTACAACCACTCACATTCAAAGATGTTAATTGATTGGAATTGCAATTCAACCTTTCTAACGCCGTATTCTTGCTCACATCTAAAGAAGTAATTTTATTGTATTCACACTTCAATTCTTCCAAATTCGTAAAAAATGCTATCCCTTTCAAAGATTGAATTTCGCCTAAACTATTATACTCATCATGTTCTCCATGCACATCAATGTTTTTCACTGCATTTGCTTCATCAAGTGATAATTTGCCGTCTTTATTCGTATCAAATTGTTCACAATAGACTTTAAATTCTGCATCATCCATAACCGAAAAGATATCAAAATCTGCCGATTGTGCTTCTTGCACGATGGTAATTGTGATTGTATTCACTCCATCGCTGATGGTAATGGTTGCCGAACGTTCGGTCTCTTTATTGTTGGGTTCGCAAGTGATTGTGATTTGTTGCTTGCCTTTTTGACCCGACATCGGACTAACGGTTACCCATGTTGCCGAATTTTCCGCGGCTTTTTGAGGACTTTTCTTGGCTTGTTTGTTGGCTTGTGAAGTAACATCTTGGATACTTGCTGACCAATCGGCTTGTGCCATAAAATTCAACGCACGCTCAGTTTCACCATTGTCAAATTCAAGCGGTTTGCTTACATCTTCGGAAAATGTAAAAGCACTATTTTCGGGTGAATTATTGTCTTTACACCCCGTTAACACTACGCCTACAACGACTAACAAATAAAAAAATCGTTTCATATTCTTATTATTTTATAAATTATTTTTTCAAATATTTAAAACACATAAAAAGCGTGGTGCCATGTCATTTTCAATTCGGGTCTATAGGATTTGCTGGACTACCTGATACACCAAATTTACGGAACAAAGCCCACGCTTCGCGTGAGCATTTCGGCTTGTTCTCTTGGTGTATCTTCAATCTATAATAAGTGTCCAGCTTTTATAGACCCAAGTTTCAAACTAAAACGCTTTAATTATGTATGTTGCCTTTTTAATTATTATGCTTCATAGGCAAGAATTTGTTTTTATCTGTTCATATTATCTGTTATTATTGTACTTTGCCAGTTGCAGGAATATCAAACGAAAAACGATTCTTTCCATCAATAGACGTCAAGAAGAAATCGGATTTGGAAATTAAGTTCATTCCTATCAAGACATCGTAGTCGTCAATATCGCTACAATAGACAATAAGATTCTTATATAAATAGCCGTTGGGAAGACCAAGATGGATACGATAAACACCCACTTCTTCGTCTCCACCAATACCCATAAGGCGTGTTTTCTCAAAAGGTTGGAGGTCAAGCATCTGTACCACATGAGGCGAGATAATAGTTACTTCTGCTCCTGTATCCCACGCAGCATTTTGAGTAAAGAAACGCTTAACAGGGATCTCGCTCTGCATAATTTCTTCACCCTTAAAGACAAAGGCTTCCGTCAGGATAGCGTTGATAAAGCCATCATATTGCTTGATATACGCCATTAAAGAACCTCTGAAAGTTTTACACGGTCAACAATATATTCAGGTGGTGTGTAGCAGCCCTTTTTAGTGCGATAGAACGAGGCACGAACTCGCTTTGTCGGTTCTTGTTGCGGCAAATTTTCTTTGACGGTGAAGTCAGAAATGTCGTAGTCTTTAAATTGCTTGGTTTGCATAGTTGTTTTCTTTTGTTTGTACACAATATACTCCCAAATATCACCGCAAAAATAGTACAATTTTTACATTTAGCAAATAATTAGAATAAAATCCATTATTTACCCTTTCTCTGCTTTCAGTTTGGCGACTTCGTCGGGATAGAGGGGTTCGGTTTCGAGCAAACGATTGTAAATCCGCAACGTAATCCAAGCGTCGGTGGCAGCATACGAGATTTGGGCTTCGGTGAGCGTTTTGTCCTCCCAATTACTCAACTGCTGGGCTTTGGAGATTTTTTCGCCAAACATAATGGCTGTAATCTTTTGCAAACTCAAATCCAAAATACCGTAATCATTCACCATACTCTGAATATCAACGCACGCCTTTGGAGTCAAAGCGACAGTCGGCTTATACCCTCGCCGCAAACCGATAAAGTCATTTTTGAATGCCAAACCCACTTTTTTCACATTCGGACTGTTAAAAATCGCGATGATGAGCGGGTGCAAACCAATCTTGTTGAGACGAAACAAAAAACACGTGTCCAAAGTCGCCATCTGAATCAGCGAGGTCTCGTAATGCACATCTTTTTCGAAGGACGGCCGTGCCTCCGTATCCACACCGATAACGGGCTGATTGATTAAATAATCATACGCCGATTGGACTTGTTCCTCTTTTTCAATAACAAAAACTTTACCACTGAACGCCGTCAATGGTAAAGTTTGAATGGTCTCTTTGTCAATATGATGAGCAAACTTATTTTCTAACATCTTATACCGTCATTTCAATGTTCCACGTAAATGCTCGTACACCCACTTCTTCGTTACGCATATCCAATTTTTTGACGTAATCCAAGAGTTGTTCCACTTGGTTATCTTCCACGACCGTGATGATGCACGAATTGAGTTCAGGCCACGCATGGGTGCCTCGGTGTGGCACGCCCGTATGCGTACCACTACCCTGCACTTCTTCAAAAAACGTAAAACCTTTTATTGATAACGATTCAAGCAAGTATTCAACACGCTCAGTGTTGGCTTGATTAAAAACAATCATTACACTTTTCATACTTTTTCCTCCTCTGATTTATTTTTTGGGGTTTTGATTTGTAAGAAAATAAAGCTCTTCTGCACTTCGGCTTTCTTGTCGCGGTCGCCATGTTTAGACGTTGCACCGTAGAAAATAGGCACGATGAACAGCGTCAAGAACGTGGAAACGGTCAAACCACCGATAACCACAATACCCAACGGTTGCCACATCTCGGCACCTTCACCCGAACTTACAGCCATAGGAATCATACCCAAAACGGTTGTAAATGCCGTCATAAGCACAGGACGCAAACGGCTTCGTCCCGACACCTGAATGGCTTCATTGAGTTCCAAGCCACGTTCACGCATCAGGTTGATATAATCCACCAACACGATACCGTTTTTCACCACAATACCCACCAAAAGCACGAGTCCCAACGCACCAATCATATCCAACGATTTGCCCGAAATCCAGAGTGCCAAAATCACACCCGACAAAGCAAACGGCACAGAGAACATAATGATACCTGGCTTGCCGAAGGACTCAAACTGCGATGCCATCACCACGTACACCAAGAAAATAATCAAGGCACCCAACATAGCGATGTTGCGGAAAGTGTTTTGTTGGTCTTCGTAGTCGCCACCAAAACGGATGACATACCCCGAAGGCACGTCCAACTTCGGAATGACTTGCTCTTGCACTTGCGTCGCCAACTCACCCAACGAGGTCTTGTACGGTGTGATATTCACCGTTACGATACGTTGGCGAGACTTACGCTCGATGGTTGGAGGAGCCCAGTATTCGCCGATAGAACATATCTCGGAGAGTTTGACCGACTTGCCCGTTGGCGTTGGAATCGTCAAATCCATAATGTCGGAGATAGAGTTACGATTTTCCTCTTTCAAACGCACTAAGATGTCGTATTCCGAACCGTCTTCTTTGAGGTAGCCACTGGACATACCGTACACGCGGTTTCGCAAATAGGTTGAAACGGCTGCCGAGGTTAAGCCCAAACGAGTCGCTTTTTCTTTATCAATGGTGATTTTGATTTCGGGGACATCGTCATCACGCGATATTTGTGCATCACGGGCACCCGGCAACTCCATCGAGAGTCGACTTAGTTGGTCTGCCAAAGCCGATGTCTTATCAAAATCATAACCATAAATCTCGATGCCGAGCGTACTTGCACCACCCATACCACCACCTGAGCCGGTCGATACTTGGTATTCAATCACTTCGGGGTACTTGGCAATCTCCTGTCGCACCACTTCGGCAATATCCCAGATAGTACGTTCACGTTCCCATTTCTTATTGACGCGAACTCGCATGGAGATAGTGTTGTTCATTGTGGAGGAGAACAAAGCCGAGATAGAAGCATCTTCGTTGGAACCCGCAGAGGTGTTAATCAGTTCTGTTTCAGGCACCAATTCAACGATACGTGCTTCCAATTTGCGAGCCGTTTTTAAAGTTTGTTCCAGTCGCGTTCCACGTTGCACTTTGAGCGAAATAGACAAGCGGGCGTTATCTTGGGCTTGCATAAAGTCCGTTCCCACTTTGCCAAAAACCACAGGCAACAACGACAAAGCAAACACCAAGAAAAGGGTCCCGAATGTTGCCGCTTTATGTTGCAAACACCAACCCAAAGCCTGAGCGTAAGCGTTATCGATTTTATCCAACATTTTAACGACCGTCTTGTCATACCATGTTTGGTGGTCTTTATCCTCTACCAAGTCGCCAAATTCGTTGACGTACATTTTTCTTGCCTTCAACAATTTGGAGCAAAGCATCGGCGTAAGCGAGATAGCCACAATGGTTGAAGTACAACAAACAATCGTTACAATCCAACCTAATTCTTTGAACAAGATACCAGCCATACCCGTAAGCATCGTCAAGGGCACGAATACGGCAACCAACACGAGCGTGGTCGCAATAACCGACACCCACACCTCGTTCGTTCCGTAGATAGCGGCTTCACGCGGGTTCTCGCCACGCTCCACATGGTGCGTAATGTTTTCCAACACCACAATCGCATCGTCCACCACCATACCAATCGCAATCGTCAACGAACAAAGCGAGATGATGTTCAGCGACGAATCCACCAATTTCAAGTAAATAAACGAAACGATGAGGGCGATAGGAATTGTGATACCAATGATGAAGGTCGCACGCCATCTTCCTAAGAAGAACAGCACCACCAAAATCACGAATAACAATGCGTACAACACCGATTCTTCCAACGAGTTGATGGAGTTTTGGATATTCGAAGACGAGTCCCATATTTCGCGAATCTCAATATCAGTCGGTAAGGTCTTTTGGATTTTAGCCAACTCTCTTTTCACTTTGTGGCACACTTGCACCGCATTTGCACCCGTTTGTTTTGCCACCACCAACCGCACAGCCTCTCGTCCGTCCGTCTTTTCATCTAACGTCAAGTCCTTGATCGTATCACGCACCGTAGCAATATCACGCACAAAGACCTGTTGCCCTGTGAGCGTTGTGGTGAGCAAAAGCGATTCTATCTCTTTGGAATCCAAGTACTCCGAACGCACCTGCATCTGATACTGCTCTTTTTCCATCTTTACCGTACCGCTGGAGAGGTTGAGGTTATTGGCAGTAACGATGTTTCCGACTTGCTCCAAGGTGAGTCCGTAGGCATCTAATTTTTCTTGGTCAATATCCACATAAACATACCGTTTTGGGGAACCTGAAAAAGACACGTTACCGATTCCGTCAATTTGGTTCAACTGCGGGATGACCTCGTCGTTCAGTATCTTATCCAAGCCCGAATAACTTTCTTTGGCAGTGAACGAACACTGGTAAATAGGCATACTACTCGTGGATAATTTGAAGATAATCGGCGTTCCACAGTTGTCGGGCAGATTATCCTTGGTCATATCCACGAATGATCGTATATCGTTGACCGCCTCATCTATATTCGAGCCCCATTCCAGTTCCAGCATCACCATGGACATGTTATCCTTCGACTGCGAAGTTAGATGTTTGAGGTGAGTGACGGACGTAAGGGAGTTTTCCAATATCTTGGTAACGTTAGTCTCCATTTCGGAGGCACTCGCACCCGGATAGGTAGTTAGCACCGTGATATACGGCGGGTCCATTTCTGGGAATTGGTCGACAGGCAACTGCACGTAACAGAACACTCCCACAATAATCACCGCAAGGAAGATCAGCAGGGTGGTTACCGGCTTTTGTATCGACGTTTTATAGATACTCATAATGCTTTCGTTTTATAATGTTTGGTTGTTTGCAACTTCTATTTTCTTCCCGTCTACGAGTTTACGCTGTCCATAAACAACATATTCGGCTCCTTCTTTGATTTCGGGTGCAAAAATTTCCACATCTTCGTCATAACGCTCGCCCAACGTAACGGTTACGCGTTTGGCACGACCATCTTCATTCAAGAAGACATAACGGTCGTTCGAACCAATCAATTTTTCTACCGATTGATACGGCACAACGATGGTTTTTTCATCACCCAAATTGAGCGAAGTGGTAACATACATACCTGGTTTGAGAGCATTGTCGCCGTTGGGAATTTGCACTTTGCATTGGAAGGTATGCGTAGTGGCATCAATCGTAGGATAAACCACTTCAATAAAGCCACGGAACGTCCGTTCTGGATACACCTCCGTTTTGAGCGTCAAAGCCATACCGTTTTTAATACGCGGATAATAGCGTTCGGGGATAGCGATAATCGTTTTGAGTTTATTCACTTGCGTATAAACCAAAATCGGTTGTTGTCCCAAATAAGTTTCGCCATCGTCATAATTTCTTGCCGAAACGACGCCTGCAAACGGTGCCCTGTAGAACGTGTTGAGTTCCAAGAAATTCAGGTTTTCTGCGGCTTGGTCATAACTTAATTTGAGTTGGTCGTATGCTTGTTGCGAAACCGACCCGTCTTTGATGAGTTCGTCCATACGTTGCTTTTCAACGGCCAAGTTCTCCATCGTCAACTTAGCAGTGCGGAATTGCGTTTGGGTCATACGCACCAACATATCGCCTTCCTCTTTTCTATCGCCCACTTCCACAAAAATATGTTCTATTTTTCCTGTGATAGACGGAGCAACATTGAGGGTTTGGTAGCCCAAAAGATTCGAACTCACTTGGAGGTTTCGTTGTACTAATCGCGGTTGCAAAATAATCGTTTGAACCACTTCGGCTTTTTCTTCTTCTGTTTGTTGGGTAGTCGTTCCTTTTGAACACGCTACAAAACTTGATAAAACCAATAAATAAACTGCAATTTTTTTCATATCATCATCTTTTATTATTCAAAAATATATTTAATTCTACTTGTGCCTGAATCATCGTCAAAACGGCTTGTACGTATGTCGATTGTGCACTAATTAAGTCATTAGAAGCCGTAGCGAGTTCTAATGCAGACGCCGAGCCTGTGCGGTATTTGTTCGCCGTGTTATCAAATACGTGTTGCACCACCTTGATGTTACTTTTTTCATTCACATACGTCTCGTACGCATTAGCGAGGTTGAAACGCAGTTGCTGGTCTTGGATACCTAAGTTATCCTTTGTTTCCAAGAGGGTATTACGTGCCTGCTCTAAGCTAATCTTTTTCTCCCTCACACCCGCAAGACGCTTCCCGCTTGACAAGATAGGCATCGCAAGCGTTAACGAAACCGTGTGAGGTGGGTTCATATTCATCGTTGATTCATCGGAAAGATATTTTCGCTTTGAGTACTGATAAGCAAACGACACGGTAGGTCCATACGCCCAAGCGGCTAAATGAACATTCTTCTTGGCAAGTTCCACCTGCTTTTCCAACAGTCGGTAGTTGTGATTATCGGCTATCACAAAATGGTCTTCCAAAGCCACCAACACGTTTTCTTCCGACATAATATCCTCAATTTTATCAACGAGTACAAGGTGCTCTCTTTCGTTCATTCCCATCAAAACGCGTAAGGAATTGGTTGCCAACTTCAAGTTACGTTCATTGGCTTTAATGCTGTTCTGCAAAGCCGTCAGACGAATATCAATCTGGTCGGCAGCCGTTGACTCAACCGTTCCTACTTCTGCCATCTTGTGGGTTTGTTCTGCCACTTTTTCGAGGTTAGCATAACTATTTCTCAGCAGTCCTAAAATCTCCTGCATAACCAGTACAGCCACATAACTCTTGGTTACGTTGCCTCGCAACTCGGTTTGACTTTTGTCATACGTAATTTTTTGCATATCCAACGCCACCGAGTTGAGCAACGCACCCACTACCATCTGCCCATTGACAGCAATACTTGCCGTTACACCACCCGTGATATACGAAGGCATCGCAATTTTCATCCCTGTCTGCCCCAACTCAGTCGAATAATCCAACATATTGACATACGTGCCATTCGCATCTACTTGTGGGAGCATTGCCGCAATGGTTTGCCAACGCTGTACCCGTGCTTTTTTTACGTCTAAACTTGCGTTTTCAAAACTCTTGTTGTGAGCAATAGCGTAGTCTTGTGCTTGAAGCAGACCAACTTGTATGTAGTCAACCGTATCAAGGCGAACACTATCTGCCACATCTGTTTGAGCCTTCAAACCGCAATGTAAAAACAGTAAAAAAACAGTAATCAATGTTTTTCGGTTCATTATCATATATCTTTTTTATTTAATTGCTTTTGTATTTGTTCAACACCAAACGGAGAAAGAAGTCCTTTGGCAAAAATCTTCAAGATATTGCGAATAAAAACAGCGACTTGGTCTTTTTCCTCTTCCAAAATCATCTTGTGCAACACATTTTCATACAACATATTGAGTAAATTCGCCGTGATTTCCACCTCCAAATCTTCCCACAAAAAACCTTCTTTTTTGCCTCGTTGCAACATTTCACGCAAGAAATTGATTTGATTTTGACGCGTGTTTTGGATATGCACTTTCTCCAATTGCGGGTAGTATTTATGCAAATCGTACACAAAAGACGGCGTTTTATGCAATGTGGGAGCAACATTATTATAAAAATGGAACGCATCCATCACAACATCTATAAAATTACTGTTGCTCAAATACTTGTTGATTCGCTCGCTTTGTTTTTGTTCCAAAATCGTCAAAACCAACTCCACCAACTCTTCTTTGTTGGCGAAATGCTGGTAAAACGTTTTTTTGGAGATGCCAAGTTGTTGGGCAATATCATCAACCGTGATCGATTTTATGCCCACCTTGCACATCAAATCCACTGTAACATTAATTATATTCTCTTTTACATCTGCCATGTTTTTTTCTGCGACAAAACGCTTGCGAAAATAGTATTATTTTTTAAAATGGAAACTATTTTTACAAAAAAAGTTTCTTTGTAACATTCAGTTTGCAAAATGTTTTAAAAAAGTGCGTGAAATAAAAAAATTATATTACTTTCGTGGTGCGTAGATTTTCTGGGTGCTATCGTCTAGGGGTCTAGGACAACGGCCTCTCACGCCGTAAACTCGGGTTCGAATCCCGATAGCACTACCACAAATGAAAGGACTTGTTATCAAGATAAACAGCAATAACTATTTGGTCGAAATTCCTCCAGAAAGTGTTGCTGTTTCTGTTTCCCAAACGCCCAAAATCGTTTCCGCCGACATCAAAGGCAATATGCGGTTGCAAAATATCCGCAGCACCAATCCAGTCGTGGTTGGCGATTGGGTGGAAGTGGACGAGCAAGGCTGGATAACCGAGATTTACGACCGCAAAAACTACATCGTCCGCAAGTCCACCAACCTGAGCAAACAAACCCACATCTTAGCCGCAAACATTGACTTGGCAATCCTGATGGTTACCATCACCAATCCCGTAACGACCACCACATTTATAGACCGCTTTTTGGCAACAGCCGAAGCGTATGAAGTGCCAATTTGTATGATTTTCAACAAGATAGACCTTTACCACGAAGCCGAAAAACAGCAACTGCAAGCCTTGAGGGACTTGTATCAAAAAATCGGCTACACCTGTTACGCTCTCTCTTGCTTGGATTGCGAAGACGTGAAAGGCGAGTTGATGGCACTTTTAAGCCACAAAATAACGCTGTTGAGTGGACATTCGGGTGTCGGGAAATCGTCTTTTATCAATGCTTTGTGTGGCGAAACGACTGCCAAAGTGGGCGATTTGTCGCGGGTTCACCACAAAGGGATGCACACCACCACTTTTTCACAAATGTACCATCTGACGAATGACATCCGCATCATCGACGCACCCGGAATCAAAGGTTTCGGATCGGTGGATATGAAAAAAGAGGAAATCACGCACTACTTCAAGGATATTTTTCAGTACGCTCAGCAATGTCGTTTTTCCGATTGTTCGCATACGCACGAAGCCCATTGTGCCGTTTTGCAAGCCGTAAAAAATGGCGACATTGCCCTCAGTCGCTACGAGAGTTACCTCAATATGCTCACGGACGAAAACGAAAAATATCGAATCGGTTAACTGAAAATTTCGGTTAAAATCGGCAGCGAATGGGGTTTAGAAAAATTATCTATGTGCCCTTCGTAGTACGAACACAAATAAAACAGCATCGCCTGACGTTCTTTTCGCCCAATCGGATTATCCGAAAACAAAGGCAACAAAACTTCGTTGATTGGATCGTTGAAATCGATGGAAAATCCCAGATGTTGTGCCAAACCCACCATAAAATGCAGGTGCAAATTGCTCACATTTTCTGCCCTATCCAACTCCTCTATTATGTTTTGTGTGTAGGCAAACAACGCATCATCGGGCAACGGATGCCGCAGCGTGATATGCAATAGTTCTGCCATAAACATCGCAATGCACTGTCGCACAGGGTCAAAAGGTATTTTTTGGGGAACAAAAGCCCGCTCGATTGAGTTGATGTTTTGAACGGGTTTCGAGGTCGAATGGTACGTTATCTCCACAATCGACAGGTACGCAAGTGCAGGCTTATGCTTATTACCATACAGCCCGAAAGTCATACGACCCTCGGACTGTGTGAAAAGATGTAATAACGTAACGTTATCCTTGTGTTGCTGCCACCCTAAAACGATGCCAAGCGTTTTGATGAGCATAGTTTAGAATGTTGCCTTACGCATGTCGCCCAACTCTGCAAAAGCCTCGTGCATATTGAATGCTTTGTGCAAGTTATGGGGCGTATGTGCGGTTGAGCAGGTCTTCAAGTAACTCCGCAACAAATCTTTGTATTCGTCAGCAACGCAGTTCTCGATGATTTCGTGAGCACGTTGGATAGGACTCTTGCCACGTAAGTCAGCGATACCATTTTCAGTGATAAGTATCTTGACGCTGTGTTCGGAGTGGTCCATGTGGCTCACCATCGGAACGATAGCCGAGATAGCACCGTCTTTTGCCGTTGAAGGCGTGGTGTAGATACTTACGTAAGCATTGCGGGTAAAGTCGCCACTACCACCGATACCATTCATCATCTTCGTTCCCAAGACGTGCGTTGAGTTGATGTTACCAAAAATATCTGCTTCCAAAGCCGTGTTAATCGTAATCAAACCCATACGACGAATCAATTCAGGGTTGTTACTCAACTCTTGTGGACGCAACACGATTTTATCGCGGAAGAAATCAATATGGTCAACGATGTCTTGCAACTTATCGGCTCCAATCGTAAGCGAGCAACCACTTGCGAACTTCACGCGACCCTCTTTGAGCAAGCCAACCACCGAGTCTTGAATCACTTCGGTGTACATCTCAAAAGCGGGGATATGTGGGTTTTCGCCCAAAGCACCCAAGACAGCGTTAGCGATATTGCCCACACCACTTTGAATCGGTAAGAACGACTTTGGAATACGACCTGCTTTCATTTCGCCTTCCAAAAAGGCTGCCACGTTGTCGCCAATACGTTTGGTTGTCTCGTCCAATTCGGTGAACTTACCCACTTCGTTTGGACGGTTGGTTTTCACCACTGCCACGATTTTTTTCGGGTCCACTTTGATGCAATCCGAGCCGATACGGTCAGAGGGTTTGTAGATTGGAATCTCTTTGCGGTAAGGTGGGTCAGCAGGTTCGTAGATGTCGTGCAAACCACGCATACAAGCCGGCATAGCTTCGTTCAACTCCACAATAATTTTGTCAGCCAAGTGGCAGAAAGTCGTCATATTTCCCACACCAGCCGTTGGTACAATCTCCCCGTCTTCGGTTACGATACAAGCCTCCACGATGGCTACATCGGGTTTGGGCAAAAAGCCATAGCGGATATTTTGTGCCAACTCGCTCAAATGCAAATCAAAGTAGTGGATATTTTGTTTGTTCAACTCTGCACGCATATCCTTCGTACTTTGATACGGCGTTCTGAACTCCACTGCTTGAGCCCGTGCCAACATTCCATCGCACGAGTCGCCCGTTGAAGCACCTGTGTACATACCAATCTTGAAAGGTTTGCCTTCTGCGTGCAACTTCTCAGCTTTGTGTGCAATTGCGGTTGGAACATCTTTTGGTGCACCAGCAGGCGTAAAACCACCCATACCAACTATATCACCATTGTTCACAAATTCGGCTGCCTCTTGAGCCGTCATAAATTTTAATGCCATAATCTATTTTATTTAATCAAAAAATTACAATGCTTTTCCATCTGAACCCAACACGTTGAGAATTTTGTGTTTGTAAAGTTCCTCCATCAAGTCGCGAGCCGGACCGCAGTACTTACGTGGGTCAAACTCAGCCGGTTTTTCGGCAAACACTTTCCGTACCGCGGCTGTGAAAGCCAACCGACTATCGCTATCAATGTTGATTTTGCAAACCGCCGACTTCGAGGCTTGACGCAACTGCTCTTCGGGGATACCTACTGCATCAGGCATCTTTCCTCCATATTGGTTAATCATATCAACATACTCTTGTGGCACGCTACTGGAGCCGTGCAACACGATGGGGAAGCCTGGCAACTTAACCATGATGGCATCCAACACATCAAAAGCCAACGGTGGAGGTACCAAACGACCTGTCTTAGGGTCACGGGTACATTGTTCGGGTTTGAATTTGTAAGCTCCGTGGCTCGTACCAATCGAGATAGCCAAGCTATCCACGCCCGTCTTGGTTGTAAAATCAATTACCTCTTCGGGTTTGGTGTAATGGCTTTCTTCGGACGACACCTCGTCTTCAACGCCAGCCAAAACGCCCAATTCACCTTCCACAGTTACGTCGTACTTGTGAGCATACTCTACCACTTGGCGTGTCAAAGCCACGTTCTCATCGTACGGCAGACTTGAACCGTCAATCATCACGCTCGAAAAGCCTGTATCCACACAACTCTTGCAGAGTTCGAACGAGTCGCCGTGGTCTAAGTGCAACACGATTTGTGGTTTTTCCCAACCCAACTCTTTGGCGTACTCCACTGCACCTTCTGCCATGTAACGAAGCAAGGTTTGGTTAGCATAACTGCGGGCACCTTTACTTACTTGCAAAATCACAGGACTTTTCGTCTCGGCACTTGCTTTGATGATAGCCTGCAATTGCTCCATATTGTTAAAATTAAAAGCGGGAATTGCATAACCGCCTTTGATGGCTTTGGCAAACATTTCACGCGTATTCACCAAGCCGAGTTCTTTGTAATTTACCATAATATCTGAATTTTTATTTGTTTGCAAAACACCTCTGCAAATATACATTTTTTTTAATAACTTTATAATTTATAATTTTTTCTTACGTTTTTATTGTACCTTTGCTACGTTTTAATTGGTTAGTTATGATGAAAAGATTTTTGCTATTTGCTGTGATGGGATTGCTACTCTTAGGTTGTAAAAAATCCAAAAATAGTCCAGAAATTAATACGGAAAATGGACAAGTCGCCTTTGTGTTTGGCAACAATGCTAACTTTACCAAACATCTCGATAATAAAACAATTACTTTCCAAGCAAACGTAACGTACAAGGAGAGCAGCGAAAAATTTACTTTTAAATCCAATGTGAACAAATGGACGGCTGAAAGTTTGGCAAAAAATTGGTTGACCGTCACCCCTACTTCGGGCGAACAAGGCGAATATACATTAAACATAAACTTCAAAAGAAACGAAGGCAACCAACGCGAAGGTAAAATCATTGTGAGAAGTGACAATTCTACCTTTACGATTATTATAAAACAAAGTCCATTAGGTGCTTTTGAATTTGGCAACAACGCCCTGTTTGACAAATATGTTCTCAACGAAACAGGCAGTGGCAAACAAACGCTTACCTTCCAAGCAAACGTAACGTACGAGGCAGGCAGTGAAGATTTTGTTTTCAAATCCAATATAAAAAATTGGACGGCTGAAAATTTGACAAACGATTGGCTGACCGTTTCTCCCACTTCGGGCAACAAAGGCGAATATGCCACTTTAAACATAAACTTCACAAAAAACGAAGGTGCCAGACGCGAAGGCAAAATACAGGTGAGCAGTGGCGACTCTATTTTTATGATTGTCATACAACAAAGTGAGCCATTTGTTTTTCGGGTGGGTGAATTCTCTATCAGCGACGAACAAAAAGTTCATGTCTCGCCCGGCAACTTGCAATACCAAGCATCCTCTGGCACGTGGCGGTTTGCCGAACGTCAGTTTGATAGATGTGGTAATGGAGTCGCAAACGGCACCACGCAATCAGGCACGAAAGGTGCCAGTACCGTATTTTGGGAGGATGCAGGTGTCACGAAACCGTGTGACAATAGCCTCATTTCGCCAAATTATGGAGGTTGGATCGATGCGTTCGTTTGGGGGTCAGGGAATAAACCCACGCATACAGATGTAAACACCGATTGGTCTGACTGGGGAGATAATGCCATCCAAGAGGGAGACATCACGCATCCTGCTAAAACATGGCGTACATTGACAAAAGCCGAATGGGAGCACTTGTTAGAAGGACGTAGATTTAATGGTGAGATTAGTTATTCCTTCGTTCATTTGCGATATAGTTCGAATGCTACGGATACCGTTACGGGAATTATCATTTACCCCGATCATTTTTCATTTGCTATGGCTGGGGTCGAGCCTATCCCTGTGGATCCAGAGGCTGATTTAACTGAAATTAACCTGTCGGTTTGGTCTTCTTTGGAGAAGGTGGGTGCCGTGTTTTTACCATGGGCAGAGCCCTATAACGATTGCAATTATTGGTCAGCAACACAGTCCGCGGCAGTAGCCACAAAGGCACTCTACGTGCATTTCCATATGGAGAGTCATAGCATTTCTTTGTGGACAACTTCCTCCTATGAGCGTTATCCTATACGCCTTGTGCAAGATATAGAATAAGCATTTCGTGCAACAAGAATAATTTTTGGCCATCTCATTGTCTATGAGGTGGTTTTTGCTTTACAATGTGTTTCTCCGTGAGGTATGATTTTAGTAGAGGTGGTAAATGTCTTAAGTTACGACATGGTATTTTTAAGATTTATTTGATTATTTTTCAAAAAAAACATACTTTTGCAATCAGAAAAATTACCCACTATGGAAACAAAAACTTTCAAATCAGACGCTTCCGCTTTCTTCAACAAGATACAAGCAGACAAGGAAGCCTTGAATGCGTGCATTCGTGAGGGTAAAAATGTAAGTGCAGAGGCTAAAAAACGTGGACTTACACTCGTTACGCCCATATAATTTTCAAAAAGCAGACGATGCAACGTATTATTTCAAGACAGACTATGGCTTGAAGTATCGGGCGTATTTTATTGAATTTCCAGCCACTTTCTACAAGTTATACTCCTTCTCTTTTGAAAAAGAAAAAGGCATTGCACCATACGATAGCCGAGTGAAAGACACGATTATAACTATCTTGGCCGATTTTTTCAAAACCGAAAATCATATTTTGGGCTATACATGCGATGTAACGGATGGACGCGAAAGGGCTCGTAAACGTCTGTTTGATAGTTGGTTTAAACAGGAGAATGACGGTTCGCTTCATAAAATTGATTTTCAAACAGACAATATCTACGTGTCATTGATAGTTAACAGAGATTATTTTGCCATCAATACGGTTATCCAAGATATTCAACAACTTTTTGCTGATGTTTTATCACAAAAGTAGAGGATAAACTTTGAATACAAAAAACTCGAACTATTTTCTGCCAAATTTGCGATTGTCGCACCACCCTATAAAAAGATTTGTTTTATTCAAAATTTAATTATACATTCGCCCGATTTTTGCCAAATGGATTGGCGAACCAACACGGTTCGGTAGCTCAGCTGGATAGAGCAACAGCCTTCTAAGCTGTGGGTCGCGGGTTCGAATCCCGCCCGAATCACGTATCAACCACGTAAAGAGTTAATCTTTACCTAAAAAATTAGTTTTCTTTATGGCAACAATGCATCAATTAAAAATCACAAAATCCATCACCGACCGCGAGTCGCCTTCATTGGACAAGTTTTTGTTGGAAATTAGTCGCGAGAACCTCCTCACCGTTGAAAAAGAAGTGGAAATCACCAGCAAAGCGGCTAACGGAGACGAAGAAGCCAAAGCACATCTTATCCGTGCTAACTTGCGTTTCGTGGTGTCGGTGGCAAAACAATACCAAAATCAAGGTTTGAGCCTCTCCGACCTCATCGAAGAAGGCAACTTGGGCTTGATTCGTGCAGCAGAGAAATTCGACCCATCGTTAGGTTTTAAGTTCATCACGTATGCCGTTTGGTGGATTCGTCAATCTATTATGCAAGCCATCGCGGAGCAGTCGCGTATCGTGCGTTTGCCTCAAAACCAAGTGGGTTCACTGAACAAAATCACCAAAGCCTTAGCCCGTTTTGAGCAAGAAAATGAACGCAAACCGTCCCTTGCCGAATTGGCTGAAATAGTGGATATGCCTGCTGCAAAAATCATGGACATTATGCGTATGTCCGGTAAACATCAAAGCATTGATGCGCCTTTTTCGGACGCAGACGACAGCAGTTTGTTGGACGTGTTGGAGAACGAAAACGCCGTTGCAACCGACAAGAACCTCATGCACGAGTCGTTGGCGAAAGATATTGACCAAGTTTTAAGGACCATTGTACCGCGTGATGCGATTGTGTTACGCCGTTTCTTTGGTATCGGTTGTGCTCCCTGCTCGTTGGAAGAGATTGGAGCCGAGTTAGACCTGTCTCGCGAACGCGTTCGTCAAATCAAAGAAAAAGCCTTACGCAAGTTGCAAAACAGCAATTATAGCCAAGTATTGAAGACCTATCTCGGATGATACGATTCGACGTGTCAGACCATGGAAGTATACATTAAGACATTAGGTTGTAAGCTCAATTTTGCAGAAAGTAGTGCAATAGGAAAAGATTTGATTGACCATGGACACACTTTGACTGACGACATACAGTTGGCCAAAGTGTGTGTTGTTAATACCTGTTCCGTAACCGACACTGCCGACAGCAAAGATAGGCAGTTTATCCACCACGCCAAAAAACTCAATCCCGACATCAAAATCATCGTTACGGGTTGTTATGCCCAACTGAATGCCGAAAAGATTTTGGCGACCTTGCCGATAGATATGGTGGTAGGAATGAACGAGAAGAAGGATATTCCTGCTTTGATAGCCGACCTTACAAAGCCTTCCTTGCATGTTTCGCCGATTGGGAAGGGAGATGTTTTTCAACCTGCCGTTTCGTTTTCGGATTCGGAGGTTACCAACGGAAGTCGCACCCGCGTTTTCCTCAAAATCCAAGACGGTTGCGATTATTTTTGCAGTTATTGTACCATCCCGTTGGCTCGTGGCAGGAGCCGCAACGCAAGTATTGAAGCCATCGTGGCAGAGGTACGCAACGTGTTGGCGAACGATACGAAGGAGATTATTTTGACGGGTGTGAATATCGGCGATTTTGGAAAAAGCACCCACGAGCGTTTCATTGATTTATTGGGGGCTATTGAGCAGATTGAGTGCGAGCATCATTTTCGGGTGCGTGTGTCGTCGTGCGAACCCGACTTGTTAAGTGAAAAAATCATCGATTTCATCGCTACTTCGAAGCATTTTGCACCCCATTTTCACATTCCGTTGCAGTCGGGCAATAACGAGATTTTGAAGCTTATGCGACGCCATTATTCGCGGGAATTGTTTGCTCAACGGGTGCTGTATATTCGCCAGAAACTGCCGTATGCGTTCATTGGTGTGGATTGTATGGTGGGTGTTCGAGGCGAGACGAAGGAGTATTTTGCGGATTATGTGCAGTTTATGGAGACGTTGCCCGTGTCGCGTCTGCATGTCTTTCCGTATTCGGAGCGTGCAAACACCAAGATGGTCAATATGCCGTTGCATGTCGTGCCGAAAAAAGAACGCCTAAGTCGCAGCAAAATCTTGCAAACGCTTTCAGCCAAAAAATACGATGAATTCGTGCAAAACTGCAAAGGACAAAAGGCGACTGTGCTGTGGGAAGCGAAGAAAAAAAACGGCAAAATGTACGGTTTCACCGATAATTATATCCAAATGGAGAGCCCTTTTGACGCAACAAAAATCAATCAGTTTGAAAGTGTAACGTTGTAAAAAGCTAATGAATCATTATGAAGAACATAGACGAGTTAATAAAACGAAATGTGCTGAGTATAACGTTACACCCAACATACTTACAGCCGAAGAATTGAAAAAAAAATGAGATTAAATAAAGGTGTGAGTTTACGCTTGATAGTATTCTCTTCAACCCCAAAGTTTTTTCAAGAGGCAAGTTAGCCTGCAAAATTGACATTAACAAAAGTGATAAAAAAACTAAATAGTTGCAAATCTATTTTATTTTATATCTTTGTAGCAAAAATATAGGGATGCTTTTATGACCTTGCTTTTTATTTTTATGTTTATGGCAGTGGGCGTATCGTTTTTATGCTCATTGTTGGAGTCGGTGCTACTCTCGTCCACCATCTCGTACCTCACGATGAAGGAAGAAAGCGGCTCTGCAACTGCCGTGTTGCTCAAAAAATACAAATTAGATACCGAACGACCTCTCGCAGCCATCCTTTCGCTCAACACAATTGCCAATACGATTGGTGCAGCGGGTGTCGGAAGACAAGTAACGATTTTGTTCGGCAATGAGTTGTTTGGACTGTGTAGTGCCATTTTTACGTTGCTGATTTTGATTTTTGCCGAAATTATTCCCAAGACAATTGGCTCGTCTTACTGGCGTTCGCTGATTGGTTTTACGGCAAAAACGATTCGTTTTCTGATTTTCTTACTTTTCCCCATTGTGCTGTTGGTGGAGTTACTTTCGCGGATTTTTAAACATCCCGAAACCGAGAGTACGTTTACTCGCGAGGAGATGATGGCGATGGCGAACGTGAGCGAAGAAGAGGGCGTGATTGAGAAGAACGAAAGTAAAATCATTCAAAACATTATCCGTTTGGAAAACATCAAAGCCGCTGACATTATGACTCCACGCGTGGTAGCGGCGATTGCACCCGAAAACATGACCCTCAAACGTTACTACGATTCCGATAAATACGACCATTTTTCGCGTATTCCTGTCTACAAAGACTCGCCCGAATACATCACAGGTTACGTTTTGCGAGATGAGGCTTTGGAGGACTTGACCGAAGATAATTTCAGCATTACATTGGGCGAAATCAAACGTTCCATGCCGTTTTTTAACGAGGACACGTCTGTTTCGGATATCTTTAATTTGATGTTGCAACAAAAGTCGCAAATCGCCCTTATCATTGACCAATACGGCTGTTTTCAAGGTATTTTAACGTTGGAAGACATCATCGAAACCGTTTTGGGCTTTGAAATTGTGGACGAAAGCGACACGATTGCCGACATGCAACAATATGCAAAAGAGCGTTGGCAACAGCGACAAAAACGTTATAAACGACTTGAAATAAAACAAAAACAACATGATAAGTGATTTTTTTGGTCAAATAAGTTTTTTTGGTGTCTTTTCGGCATTTATTTTCTTGATTGCCATCATCGACCCCGTTGGTAACATCCCCGTTACGATTGATATGGAAGCCCGCGGACTCAAAATCAATTCGTTCGTGGTGTGCCTTGTTTCCTTTATTATTCTGATGGCTTTTTTGTTTTTCGGCGACTTGTTGCTCCGATTGTTTAATATCCCCATCGAGTATTTTGCAATTGCAGGTGGTTTTATCATCTTTTTGATGTCAATGGAGATGGTTTTTGATATGACTTTTTTAACCACCCCCGAATTGCAATACACGGGGTCGGTGAACATTGTGCCGTTGGCTTTTCCGTTGTACGCGGGTCCAGGAACGTTTACCGCCGTTATTTCGCTCACGGCAGAGTATTCTACCCTTGATGTAATTTGTGCTATTATTCTCAACATTATCGCACTTTATCTCATCTTAAAAGGGACTTCTTGGCTTTCGAAACATTTGAGCCAAACGACACTGTATATCATTCGTAAGTTTTTTGGCATTATCGTCATGGCGATTGCCGTAAAATTGATGTTCGGAAATTTAGTTCTTATCTTCAAATGAAAAAATACATTTTAACTCTCTCGCTAATTGCTCTTTGCTACGCTTGCAAGCCCACTTTTAAGGTAGAAGGCAACATCACGGACGGTGAAGGCATGATTTATTTGGAATATGTGGATTTGACCAAGACGACCGTACTGGATTCGACCAAGCTATCTAAAAGCGGTCATTTTGTGTTGAAAGGCACCCCACCGCAGTATCCCGACTTGTATCGTATTCGGCTGCAAGACAACGTTTTATACCTCACGGTGGATTCAACGGAGATGATTTCGGTGCGTGCTACGGCAGATAGTTTGGCGTTGTATGCTACGGTGGAAGGTAGTGAAGATAGTAAAGCCATTATGCTTTTGCGTCAATCGTTGCAACTCAATACGGTGGAGGCACATAAACTGCTTGCCCAACAACTGATTTTGCAAAATCCCGCGGCACTTTCTTCGTATTACGCTTTGTTCCAGTACAAAGATGGGAAATATGTGTTTGATATTTTTGACCACCAAGATAGGCGTTATTTTCAGTCGGTGGCAACGGCTTTTAACCTCAAACAAGGCAAAAGTACTCGCTCCAAAACGCTTTATAATCAAGTGTTGGAGGTGCTGACCAACGAACGCAAAGCCCAAAACTCGGCAAAAATCCAGCAACTCATCCAAGACGCCGAAAACTCGTTTTTGGAAATTAAACTACCCGACAATCACGGCAAAGAACGTGCGTTGAGCGAATGCAAAGGGAAATACACGCTGTTGGATTTTTCGGCTACGACCATGCGAAACAGCAACGATTACTACATGCAGTTGCGGGAACTGTACAACAAATACAACCAAAAAGCGTTTGCGATTTTCTCCGTTTCGGCTGACAAAAATAAACTGCTTTGGGAACAAGCTGTAGAAGCGTTGCCGTGGATTACGGTGCGAGAAGAGAGCGATATGGCGTTTCAGTTGTACAATATCGTGCATATCCCAACGCTTTACTTGCTGGATAAGGACGGCATCGTGATAGAACGCATTGAAAAATTTGAGGATTTGGATAAGAAGTTATCCACGCTGTTGTGATGTTTTTTGAAGAGATACGCACGCTCGCCATTGCTCTTGGGTTGGATGATTTGGGGATGACGCAACCGCATTTTTTGCAACAAGATGCAACGTATGTGGACGATTGGTTGGCAAAAGGGTTGCACGGAGCGTTGCATTATTTGGAACAAAATAAGGAGAAACGATACGACCCGTCCGTGTTGGTTCCTGCGGGCAAGACGATATTGGTAGGGGTGGTGAAAAACACGAACATAAAAGGCGATTATCATCGGCACATCAAATCGTTGCTTTATGGGTTAGAAAATGAGTTGAGCCAACGCATAGCGGGTTTTGAAACGATAGCAACGCAACATATTTTTTGCGATTCGGCACCCGTGTTGGAGCGGCGATTGGCAGTGGAAGCGGGGTTGGGTTGGATTGGGAAGAACCGCAATTTCTACCATCATTCGTTCGGCAGTTTGGTGCATTTGGGTGAGTTGATGTTGGATGTTGTGGTGCCACGAAAAGAACCGCCAGAGACCTATGCAAGCCGTTGCGGAAGTTGCGAGGATTGTATCAACGCTTGCCCAAGTGGTGCGTTAGGAGACGAGTGGAATGCACAACTATGCCGTGCGTACCACAAAGAAAAATGCTGGATTTGTCAAACCGTTTGTAAATATAATGCGATATGAAAAAAATGTTGTTAGCAGGTTGCTTAATCTTTTTGGGTTGTGGAACGCAACAGAACGTTTATTTGAAAGATATTGGGCAATCCGAAAAAATCAGCTTTGAAGCCGAAGTGGCTATGCCCAAAATCACCATGGGAAGTAATCTTTCTATCACGGTGTCGGGACTTGATGATGTGGCTTTGATGCCCTACCATGCTCGCTCTATCGGGCAAGATAAAAACGACATTAAACCACAAAAGTCTCTGCCTTTTCAGGTGGACAACGAAGGCGACATTGTGTTCCCCAACTTGGGCAAAATACACCTCGAGGGTTTGACGTTGAACGAGGCGAAAAAGACGATTGAGGCTCGCCTACAAGAACATATCAAAAATCCCATCGTGCATGTGGCTTTTTGCGATATGTATTTCACGGTTTTGGGATATGTGTACACGCCTGGCACCTATCGTATCGACAACGCTGGCACAAATTTGTTTGAAGCCCTTGCACAAGCGGGCGACATTGCCTCTAACGGCGATTGTGCTAACATCCTTGTGATGCGAAAAAGCCAAACCGAGTTGCTTTGCGAACGGGTAGATATAAGCAAAAAAGAGGTTTTTAATTCGCCGTATTTTTTCTTGCAAAACAACGACATCATTTACGTGTCGCCAAAGGTTAAACGCTCAAAATAGACGCTTATGAATACGGAAAATGTAAAAAATATACAAAACGAAGAAAAGAGTTTTGATTGGAAAAAAGTCTGGTTCATTTTTACGCTACATTGGAAGCAAATCGCTATCATTTTTGGTGCGTTTGTGGTGATTGGTTTGGGCTACTGTTTCCTCAAAACGCCTGTTTATACTTCGTCAAGTACCATCAAAGTGCAGTTGCGAGAAGCCGAAAGTTCCGTGCTGTCGCGTCTGCAAATCTCCTATTTCTTGGGACAAACCGGACGGAATATCCGAGACGAAGTCGCTATCTTGCAATCTCGCCAAAGTATTCAACAAGCCGTTGAGCAACTCTATTTGCAAGCCTCGGTTCTCCAAAAGAAAGGGTTACGATGGGTGGAACTATACGGAGACGAAGCCCCTTTGATAGCAAAATATACGCCTTCTGATGATGATAACGGACAAATAACCGTTATGATTATGCCACAAGAAGTGGGTTATAAAATGGACCTTAGTGGCGTTGGAATCAAAGAACATTACCTCGTTGACGACTTGGATACGACCCTCACGGGGACTTGGGGAACACTCGTTTTGCAATCCAGACAACCCGTCACCAAAAACACGAAAGTGGTTTTGCACGACATGGAACGCCTCATCTCCTTCTACACAAGGTCTATCAGCATCGTGCCTATCAACAACTCAAACCTCATCAGCATCACGATGACTTCTCCGCACCCACAACGCGATTGCGATTTGATGCAACAACTCATCGAAAACTACCAAGCCATCAGTTTGCACGAGAAAGAACGGTTGACCGAGAATGTGTGTTCGTTTATTGACAAACGCCTTCAATCCATCGCTGCCGAGTTAGATTCCAGCGAAAACAACATCGAACAATACCGCGTCAAGAATAAAATCACCGATTTGACGACCGAAACAGGGATTTATTTGGAAGTAAGCGAAG
Source organism: Paludibacteraceae bacterium (assembly GCA_045118535.1). Lineage (GTDB taxonomy): Bacteria > Bacteroidota > Bacteroidia > Bacteroidales > Paludibacteraceae > Colicola. The sequence goes on along the minus strand of JBGUYG010000030.1, from coordinate 14,839 downwards.
ATTATCAGAAAAATTTGGTGAAAATCGAGAGCCAACTCAACATCGTGGATTTTATGTACCAATTTGTAACGGACGAAAATAAATCGAACGAGATGTTGTTGCCTATCAACTTGGGCATTGAGGACGAAAACGGAACGTTGGCAACGCTTTTGGAGGAATACAACGAACTCATTTTGCAAAAAGTGCGATTGCAACGAACCGCAACCGAAAACAACCCCGTTTTGGTTGATTTAACCCAACAGATTGAACTGATTCGCAAAAATATCATCAATTGTCTGTCGTGCATCAAAGAAAGCCTTAGTATCGCCAAAAACGACCTCGACCGCAAAAACACACAACTATCGCAACGGTTGAACAAAATCCCAACCTACGAACGCCATTATTTAGATAAACAACGCCGCCAAGAAGTGCAAGAAGAATTGTTCCTTTTCTTGTACCAAAAACGCGAGGAAAGTGCGATGATGTTGTCGTCCACCGTTTCGCAAAACCAAGTGATTGATACGCCTAAAACCGACCCGCTCACCAAAGCCCCCAAGAAATCCATCACATTAGCCCTTTTTGCGTTGCTCGGACTCTTTTTGCCAACTTGTGTTCTGTTTATCTATTACACGCTGTTGAATCAAAAAATCATTGATATAGACGACTGCCAAAAACGCTTGCAAACGCCCCTCGGTGGCATCGTGTATCACAACAAGACGAATGGTATTCTGTTGCCCAATTCATCGCAATTTGAGGCGTTTAAACGGCTGCGAGAGCATATTCATTTTACGCTCAAAGACAAGCCAGACAAGCCACTTACGGTGCTGGTGAGTTCCTTAAAGCAAGGCGAAGGCAAAAACTATGTCGCTACCCATACTGCACTCGCTTACGCGGCACGGAATAAAAAGACGGTTCTGGTGGATTTGGACGCACAAACTAACCATGCGTATTCGTTTGAACTTTCGCAACAGGTGGATGTGCTTTCGACGAGGGATTTGAGCGTTGGAATCGGCGATTTATTCACCTACGAACACCTGCAAAAACTGTTTGCTGACCTCAAACAGAAGTACGAAATGATTATTGTCGTGGCTCCGTCGCTTTCGGAGGCAAGTGAGACGTTTTATTTGAACGATTTCATTGACTTGACGCTGTTTGTGGTGCGGTTTAATTATTCGCCCAATAGTGTGATAGATAGCATCAATGGGCTCCATCGCTCCAATCGCTTGAAAAATATCTCGTGCGTCATCAACGATGTTTATGCTGGCTACACGGATAATTTTTACGACTCGTTGCGGTAATCTATCGTCCGTTTGAGGCGAAAAGGAAGTACAAAGAACGATTTGGTCAACAAAAAGGAAATTTTTACTAATAGTTGCACAAATCGTTTTTTTGTTGTTAGTAGGTTTGGAAAATTATTTTTTATAAAAATTATCTTGTCGCATTGAGAAAAAGTTGTATTTTTGCACCGTGATTCTAAGGGTTATCGTCTCGTGATAGAGCCATGATGTCGGAACAGAGATTGCTGAATAAGCAAGAAGAGAGGAGTAAAATCCAGCCCGCCACTCACAAGAAAGGACAAGTGTGACTTACTTCCACAGATCTAACGAAGATAAGAAAATATAGTCATTCAATTTCCTTTCTTCATGCTGCGATAGCTCAATTGGTAGAGCAATAGTCTGTTGTGATGGCATTTCCTGTGAAGGATCAATCACCACATACTTCAATGTGATACTATGGTCGCAGGTTCGACTCCTGCTCGCAGCTCATAGAATAGATAACGAGGCCTAAGAGAGACTTACTCCTTATAAGATAGGGCGACAGCCCTAACTGTTCCATTAGTTTCTCAATTACCTCGTAGTATTAACAAGGTCAAGGCTGGCTTACTTCAAAAGACGTTTTAAAACGGCATACGACAGTCGGCCTATTACCTGTTAAATTAAAAACAATATGAACAACAAGAATCTAACAAACGTAGCATTGCGCTATAAAGCAGTGTTCCTCGACATCAATCGCGAGGAGATCAATATGAAATCCGAGGCTTCCGTGCCTATATTGGCATTCGTAGCCCGCCTAAAAGAGAACGGTTTTTGCGTCAGCGAGGAACTTCTTCATGCTTTGAACGCAATTTCTACCGACCGTCTTGTAGAAATCACTGAGTGCCTCAATGACGTGATGGGAGTGAAGTTGAACTGGGCACCTCTCGTAAAGGGGTGGAATGTACCTACAGGCGAAACTCGTGCAGACCACCTTGTCACCTTGATTGCCAACATTTTCGGTGAAAAGGCTGGTTTCAAAGGAACGACACTTCCTTGTGGGCATCTTATTCCTAAAGGGACTTTCCCTCTTGAGCGTTATAATGGTTGCCCGTTCTGTGGGACACCATTTGAGACCGCCGATTTCGTTTATAAAGGGCAAGGTACAAAATTGAAGGAATTGCGTTTGTTCACTGTCAGTGATATGGAGCATGTATTCACATCGCTCCTGACTTCTGCTACTCCCTTAGATGCAACACAGAAAGATTCTCTGAAACAGTTATTGCAAGAGTTTTCTTTGCCTGATGAAGTCAATATCACCATGAGGGAAACCACTATGCTTGTTGTCAAACTGTTGGTAGAGCAGGATAAGGCAGACGAGGCATCGAAGTTGTTGAGAACTCCTTCTGATGTGTTGCGTTATCTTTGGTATGAAAAAACTGGATATGTGCAGATTATTGAGCCGAAGACGCTTGTTGCTCATGCCCGCAAGTTGTATTACCACATGTGGGGACCGCTTGATCGTGGTGTAGATGCGGCAAAAGATATGAAAAATAAACTGATGTTGAAATATGACCGCAAGGCTTGTCTGCGTGTTGCCAAATGGCTAAATGCCATCCCAATGACCGCCAAGCAGGCTGCTGAAAATATGAATCCCAAACGTGGCATGTGGGTACGAATGATTCGTGCTCTCCGTCTTGGAGAATACTCACGAAAGAAGGGGTTCGATCATTTAGCAGAGATTCTTGATGTGTTCTACAAGCAGGATTATTCCACTTGGCAAGGATGTGTGGATAAGGCTCGTTCAGAGAATGATGCTGAAAAGACACTGGCGTTGCTGAAGGAGCGTCCAGGTCTCTTCGCACGTTGTCTGTTTGCATCTATGCTTCGCTTCGGTAGCGACAAAGTACTTGAAGCATTCTCTGAGATTGCCGACAAGCTACCGGCTCGTTTGTTGTTATCGCTCGGCAATGCGGCAGCATCCTATTTCGACCCGAATGAGACGCGTCTGGCTCGTCCTATCACAGGTGTCACCCATAGAATTGAGCCTAACAAGATGTTGGCTCTCTATGATGATGACGACCGCAAGGCGATGGTTGATGGCGTCAACAGCCTTTACAAGGAATCAATGACTCGTCGTTTTGCCGCTTTGAAAACAGAGGCAAAGACTATCTTCATCGATCCTTCGTTGTACAACATCCCTGTTAGCGTCGGCGACCGTTCGGCAACCATTCAGGATGCATCCTGCGCCTTGATGGGTACGCGTTTCCCTGTTGAAGGTGATGCCGTTAGATTGTTCCTTCAGTGGGGTAAGGGGTTACACGCCCAGCATCTCGACATGGACTTGAGTTGTCGCATAGCCTTACCAGATAACGAATTTGCAGAGTGTGCCTACTATAGTTTAACTTGTGTTGGTGCCAAACATTCTGGTGACATCCGCTCCATCCCAGAAATGATCGGAACTGCCGAATATATTGAGTTGTCTCTTCCTGAGTTGGAACGTGCTGGAGCTACATATGTGACTTTCACCTGCAATGCCTACTCAGTTGGTGCTCTTTCTCCGAATCTTGTTGTTGGTTGGATGGATTCTGCCAACCCGATGAAGATATCGGAGGAAAAAGGTGTAGCCTATGACCCTTCCTGTGTTCAGCATATGGTTCGTATCAGTGAAGGCAATCTTTCTAAAGGCCTTGTGTTCGGGATACTTGATGTAACTAAGAGGGAAATCATCTGGCTCGAAATGCCATTTACTTCACAGAATTTGAGAGGAGCAGACAACACCTCCATCAAGGCTTTGCTCCACAAGTTAGAGACAAAAATGTCTATCGGACAGCTTCTTGACACAAAAGCCCAAGCTCAGAACCTTGTAATAGTGGAGAATAAAGAGGATGCCGATGAAGCATATACTTATGAATGGGCACTCAATCCAGCTGAAGTGACAAAGCTTCTAAATCTGTGATTAAAAACAGGAAAACTTGCAATACATAGCAATGGATAATGGCAAAATATTAAAAAGAATATTCTGCTTAGATTATCAATAGTTGCAGCGGATTGTTAGATATTTTCAAGCAGTTTTCCTTTTTTTACGTTCGTTGAAAAAACAAGTAAGAGAGATTTAGGTGCCTAAATCATTATTTGCCATAACAATCAATTTCACATTTGGCATTCCTAATTTGAATTTGTATGCTTACTATTTTCCAACTTACTTCCTCGATTCCTCCATCATCACTTTGAGAATCTCGGCATCGGTTTCACGCATACCATTACGGGCAATTCGTCCGATATGAGCAATGGTTTCTTCCACATCACTACCCACGATACCATCGCCATCTAACAGATTATCGCCTTGTCGACTCATTTCAAACCCGAGTATGCCTGCCTCCACAGCCAACGCTATCTTTCCTGCACAAGACGGTTTGGCACCATCACACACAATGCCCGCTGCCATACCGAGTGCATTGACTAAGGTATGTTCTATCACGTTCAGATTGTTTTTTAGTAAGTAGGCAATACCGCAACCCGCAGCACAACCCGCACTCACCGCACCACAATACGCCGAGAGCCGTCCGATACCAGTCTTCTGATGGATTGTGATTAGGTCCGACAACGCCACAGCACGATAGGTGCGTTCTTCGGGTATGTTATATTCTTCGGCATACGCTAACACAGGCAAACAAGCCGTCATTCCCTGATTACCACTCCCTGAATTGATGATGACCGGCATCTCGCAACCACTCATACGTGCATCACTGCCTGCTGCTGCCCACGCCTTGGCTTTTTGACGTATATCATTGCCATATCGTAACAACGTGCTTCCCACATTCGCTCCCCAGGTATTTTTCAATCCCTCCATTGCGATGGCCTTATTGCATCGTATTTGCTCACCAACAACCGCTTTAATATCCTCAATGTCGGCAGTTTCAACAAAATCATATATCTTCTCCACTCGCAGGCAACTACGGTCGGTCATATTGGCGTTTGTACTCTCGTTTTGACCATGAAATAGTTCTTCGCCATCTTTTTGTATGGATACGATATTCGTATGATGCCCTGCTATCCTCACCGCTGCCGTGTGTCCGTTGCCATAAAGTCGTACGGTAATATCCAACTGAGCAATCTTGTCAAGCGGTACGATGGTAATGGGAGTGCTGTCAAGGAATTGGTTGATTTTTTGTTTGTCTTCTGGAGTAACATTGGCGATAACTTCCAATGATTTGTCGGGGTTACCCGCTACTATTCCCGATGCCACCGAGGCTTTAAGTCCTTTTAGTTTGTCGGTATTGGGAACGACCACGCTTTTGACATTCTTGATTATATTACTACTTGCCTCAATTTCCACCTTATCGGGCATAGTGCCAAGTGTTGTTCGGGCTTTTGCCGCAGCGTATGCAAGACTTATCGGTTCTGTACAACCCATCGCGGGCACAAGTTCTTCCTTCAAGATATTGAGATAGGAAGTATACAAAGGATCACTCTTTCTCATATTTTCTTCAAATTTGTTTACAAAGGTAATAAAAATTTAATCTATACAAACGCTATCTCTAATTCTGTTTGTGGAGCTTGTGCTGTTGATTTTTTATTACTCAATTGCTTTTCTTGTACAAACTGCAAACGATATTCATCACTGATTGCACCGCCATTTGACAAGCGGTCTTGTATCATTTCAAAATATTTAGGATGTAATTCACAACTAATAAAATTACGTTTTAGTTGTTGACATAAAATAAGTTCACTCCCACTACCACCAAAAAGCACAAAAATATCATCATTCTCTTTTGTACAAGATTTAATTAACATTTCAACAAGTTTAAGCGGTATTTGGCAAGAATGAAAAGTTTTATCTTTACTTACATTTTTTACCAAATCAAAATAGAACCAACTATATGGCATACGACCAATGTTTCCTTCTGCAATTCGTTGCATTATTCGTTTGTCAGTAGGATTTTGATATGGTACGGCGACTTGTTCTTTATAAAATTTATTATCTTTACTTTTTGTAGCGTGTAAAATACTACGATGAGCCGTTGTGAATTTTTTAGGACTATGACCAACGTTGGTATTATATATCCATACATATTCATACACATTAACAGCCGCTTCATCCAGATATTTCACTCTCAACCAAGCATTTTGCTTAGGATAATTCATCATAAATAAATTTCCCTCTGGTTTTAAAACTCTCATACATTCACGAGTTAATTCTATATACCACGCTATATATTCATTCCATTTTTGAGTATAATGTTTTCCTGCATAATTGATACCTACATTATAATCAGGGTCCCCATATATCATATCAATACTATTATCTGGCAATCTTTTTAGCACTGCCATAACATCTTCGTTGAATATTTGGTTTCTGTATTGTGATAACATAATTAACGACTTACTAGTTTATATGCTCTTGACTTTACAAATTTTATTGAAGTTATATCGGTTGGTCGTGTAAAAGTATACGCCCAAAGTTTGAGAATATCACCATCGGTATGTTTTTCACGCACAAGGTAAACTCCAAAAATTTTCTTTATCTGACCATTTACAGTTTTATCCTTATTAGCATTGTAGAAATAAAGGAATGGATGATAAAGTTGATATACGGAAAAATTATCCGGTTTGCCGTTTTTAGCCTCAAAAACGCCAACAACTCCTTGATATTCGATTGTTAGGTCAATTTCAATTTGGATATTTTCCAATTGAATTTTATGAGCCCCACCGATAGTATATTCAAACGAAGTTTTTGTACGATGAGGAAAATATGTTTTAGGACGTTTGATTATTTCCACATCATCAAATTCGGTATCCTTCCCAAATAAAAAATGATGTAATATTCGTTGATTGTTGGCGACAGAAAGTATATTACTCTCACTTGTATCGAACTGATTCAAAATACTTTTTCGATATTCCCAACGAATAGTAGTTTTAATTGGTTCAAAATCATGATAAAATTTATTTATCCCCTTGACAAACATGTGTTCGCCACTTCCTAAGTGTACAATAGCATAATCATTTTCTATTAGCAAAGGAGGTAATTTTGATTTATTATCCAGCTTGGTTACATCAAATGGATTGCCAAACCCTAATTTTGCCGAAACCTCCTTCACAAGGTTATTATGAAAACGATAATTCTTTTTTGCACGACATAGCCTGAAAAGTTCTTCAATTACTTGACTTTTTACGCTTGGTGTATTGCCAGTAGAATTAAAAAGGTTATTTATTACACTTTTTGCTTTATTTTTAGTTTTTGTTTTAGAAGAATTTGTTGCCATAATTTTTAAGTTTTATTTTATTCGTGTATAAAAGAGCATCGCTCCACCACCCACAAACGGCTCAATGTAAGTTACATTCTCCCATTGGTCAAAGTCAGCAGGAAGCAGTGCTTCAAGTTGTTCAATGAGTTGGCTTTTTCCACCTACCCATTTGACGAATGGTTTTGCTTTCATTGTAATTCATTTTATGTTGCAAAAGTAGCAAAAATTCCACAATTACGCAAGATTTTCATTTTACAAAAAAATAGTCTTGCTAAAAGAATCTCACATACTAATCTGTTCATACACCTCCACCAACCTCTTCCCAACCCAATCAAACGAAAATGGTTTCCCGTATTTGCGAATTTTTGCTCGGTCGTAGCGGTCGCAATGGTCTAACAAATAATGTATGTTTTGCACAAGGGCTTTTTCGTCCCCAACTTCCATCAAAATGCCGTTTTCTTCGTTGATAATTTCTGGAGCAATTCCCACTCTGGTAGCCAAAATCGGTAAACCAACTGCCAAACATTCGCACAACACAACCCCTGCCGTCTCGTAATTTGAGAAGAGGGTGAAAAAATAACTTTTTTGCACCCATTCGCACACTTGTTGCGGAGTTTGCTCCCCCACAAAATGCACGATTTCATCGGACAATTCAAGTTGCTGCGAATAACGCTTCACCTCCGCAAAATCTTCGCCCGTTCCCACAATAACCAGCTCAAAATCATTCCGTTTTTCGCTCACCTCCTTGATGCCACGCAACAGTCCCTTGATATTTTTCGCCTTTTCGTTAAAACAATTTACGTTCAAAATCCGCTTCTTCTCGCCAACACACGGCGTATAGTCCGCAAAAAAGAAATCGTCCACCACATTGTTAATCCGCTCCCAACGCTGTGCCTTGAAGCCCTGCCTTTTCATCGCCTCTTCCAAACTCTGCGACACGGTTGCCACACACTTCGCCTGCCTCGCCAAAAAACGATAACACCCTTTTTTCAACGCATTATACCTCGCAAAATCGCCATTTTGGGGCAAATAACCGCTCCAATGCTCCAAAATAAAATACGGCACACCATACTTTTTCCAGAAAAAATACGCAATCCAAGCATTTTTGGAAAGCACATTCACCTGACAACAACTCGGCAAACCATATTCATTTTTCAACGATTTCAACGCAAATCGCACCGTCCGCAAATAGTTCCAAAGACCCGCAGGATAATAAAAAATAATCTCCGTCAAACCGTCTTGCTCGTGGATTTCATAAGAAAAACTTTGCTGCAAAAAGCCCGACTTGCCTACCTCAGCCGAACGCGAACCTGCACCTTGCAAGCCACCTTTCCCCGAAGCCATCGGATGAAAATACAAAACCACCACCTTACAACCCTGCCTAACAACCGCTTGGGCGTGTTTTTGCACAAAAAGTCCAGCCATTGCGTCCGTGCGATTCGGATACCATTCGGTCAAAAAGAGGACATAACGCATCACCACACTTTCCAATTTCGGATTCTATTTATCAGCAACGCAATCGCAAACAGTGGATTATAGTACTTGTAAACCGCATAATAAACGGTCGGTGTACTGCCAAACTGCTGGTAATGGTTGGCGATGTTTCGGTCGTTACTACCTTCAAAGTCAAACGAACGTCCCATTTTTTTTGCCAATTTTATCGATTCCAACGCCAACAATGCCCCTGCACCCGAATTTTTATATTTTTGTGAAAAGCACGGAATCAAGTAGTACAAATGCCACTTATCCCACACCACGAACGCAGCCGCAACCACTTCTTGTTCGGTATTTTTGAGGCAAATAATCTGTCCGCAGTTCTGACGCATCGCTTTGAGATACAACACCAAGAAAAACTCCCGACTATAACTGATTCGCCTTCCTTTTTCTGCCATACATTGCACATGAAAACGATAAAATTCTTCCGCTTCCATCGTATAATCCACGCTCAATGCCGCAGCTTTCACCAACTGCCGTTTTTTATTTTTGGAAAAGCCGTCAATCACTTCGTCCAGGTCGCTCAAATCGTCCAATCGGTACGTGATACGTTTGGCGGTTTTCATGCCCAACTTCTGCAAAATCGGAATGCACGGACTATAAATCGGGAACTGCTGGTAGTAATAACTCAAGCCCATCTCGTCAATTTTTCGCTTAAATTCGGTGCAAATAGCCTCCATTTCAACGGTATCTTGCACGTCATCGCTCACCCAAATGCCTCCCACTTGCGTTTGCTTGGGCATCACAATATACTTCACATGCCATCGTTCGCGTATCAAAAAAGGCATCACGGCACGGATTTTTTTCTCATGATTTTCACTGAGCAGCACGTCCCAATCCTTCCCTGCACACACGGCTTCCATCCACCACGGTTGCATAAAAACAGGCACATCATTTTGCTCGCAAAACTGGCGATATTTCTCTTTGTTGGTCATAACGGAAAAATAATTTTGCAACGAAGATATAAAATCTTAACCGATTTTGTTTAGAAAAGAAAAAAAAGTAACTTTGTGGAAAATGTTTTTTATTTCAACAAAATCATGATTGAGGAAGTAACCCCTTTTAAAATCTTTGCTGGTACGCAAGGCGAAGGCATTGCACAGCGTATCTGCGACTACCTTGGCTGTAGCCTTGGTAAAGTGAAAATTGACCGTTTCTCCGATGGCGAGTTTGCCGTGTCGTACGAAGAATCGGTTCGTGGAAAAACCGTGTATTTAGTCCAAAGTACGCGTCCTTCAAGCGATAACCTCATGGAGTTGTTGCTCATGATTGATGCGGCGAAACGGGCGAGTGCGTACAAAGTCATTGCCATCATTCCCTACTTCGGATGGGCTCGGCAAGACCGAAAAGACAAGCCACGCGTCTCTGTCGGAGCAAAATTAGTCGCCAACATCATTCAAAAAGCGGGTGCCGACCGAATCATTACGGTGGACTTGCACGCCGAACAAATCGAGGCTTTTTTTGATATTCCGGTGGATAACCTGTACGCGTCCAACCAGTTGGCGAATTATATCGTGGATTATGATTTGGACAATTACATTTTTGCTTCGCCTGATGTCGGTGGCTCCAAACGTGCTTCGGCGTTTGTAAAAAAAATCCATCAACTCACCCACAAAGATATGCCGATGGTGATTTGCTACAAAAGCCGTCCGAAGTATAATCAAGTCGGTGAAATCAACATTTTGGGTGATGTCAAAGGCAAAAATGTGATCATTGTGGACGATATTGCTGACACGGCAGGCACGCTCTGTTTAGCGGCTCAAACGATGATGAAGCAAGGCGCTTTATCGGTTATGGCGATGGTTACGCACGGCATCATGTCGGGTCCAGCCTGCGAACGTATTGAGGCATCGGAATTGACGAAGTTAGTTTTCACCGATACCGTGCCGTTTGATGCTTCGCGATGCAGTAAAGTGCATATCGTTTCGGTGGCTGAAATCATCGCACAAACCATTTCCGCAATCCAAGAACATCGAAGCGTCAGCGAACTGAATATACACTAAGATGAAAAGTAAAAATATATTGTATTTAGTGCTGTTATTCGCCTTTATTGGTTGTGCGAATGGCAATGCTCGTAAAAAAAACACACCTCCTTCGCAAATAGAAATCAGTTTCTCGATGGATTCGGCGTTTTCTTACGTTTTTGACCAAGTGGCGTTCGGTCCGCGAGTACCCGAAACCGAAGCACACGAGCAGTGTTTGAACTACTTGGTAGCCAAATTAACTTCGTGGGGCTGGCAAGTGGAACTGCAAGAAGACGAAGTGAACAATTATGCCAACAAAATGCAACCTGTCCGCAACATCTTAGCCCGTTACGAAGGCACCGAAAGCCAAAAAGAGAACATCTTGCTTTGTGCCCACTACGATACGCGACCTTGGGCAGACGAAGAAGAGGAGTACGAAGACCGTTTTGAACCTATCTTGGGTGCGAACGACGGAGCAAGTGGCGTGGGAGTAGTGTTGGAAGTGGCTCGGCAGATTTCACTGATGAAACCGCAGAAAAATGTCTTTATCGCCCTCTTTGATTGCGAAGATATGGGAACACCTCGCTTCCACACCGAACAACCCTTAGAGGACTCGTGGTGCTTGGGAAGCCAACTGTGGGCACATTACAACCAAGACAAGATACAATACGGCATCTTATTGGATATGGTCGGTGACCACAACGCGATTTTCCCGAAAGAGTATTTCTCGATGCAGTACGCTTCGCCGTATGTGGATAAAATTTGGCACAACGCAAAAAAGTTGGGCTTTTCGCAGTATTTTGTCGATGAATTGGCGTATCCTGTAACCGATGACCACTACTACATCAACGTTCGTGCAAACATTCCGTGCGTGGATATTATCCATTACGAAGGGTTTATGAAAGACGCGAACACAACCAAAAGTTTCGTGGAGTATTGGCACACGCAAAAAGACGACATGCGAAACATCAACAAACAAACCTTAGAAGCCGTTGGCAAAACCGTTTTATATACTATTTTGAATTAAGATGAAAGAATTATTAAAAATAACCGATTTGCACGCTTCCGTCAATGGAACCGAGATTTTGAAGGGCTTAAACCTGACCATCAACTACGGCGAAGTACACGCTATCATGGGACAAAATGGTGCGGGTAAATCCACGTTGGGAGCGATTCTGACGGGCAATCCTGCCTACGAAGTTACGAGCGGAAGCATTGTGTACAAAAATCAAGATTTATTGTCGATGGAACCGGAGATTCGGGCACGCGAGGGACTTTTTTTGAGTTTTCAATACCCCATTGAGATTCCGGGCGTTTCGATGAATAATTTTATGTTGGCTGCGATAAACGCCAAAAGAGAGCATTTGCAGCAAGAAAAAATGAGTGCGAGTGATTTCCTCAAACTGATGAAAGAAAAGCGGGCATTCGTAGAATTAGATAGCAAATTTGTCAAACGTTCGGTAAACGAGGGCTTTTCGGGTGGCGAGAAAAAACGCAACGAGATTTTTCAGATGGCGATGCTCGAACCCACACTGGCGATTTTGGACGAAACCGACTCGGGATTGGACGTTGATGCGTTGCGAATCGTGGCAAATGGCATCAATAAAATCAAAACGGACGACAACTCGTTCATCATCGTTACGCACTATCAGCGTCTGTTGGAGTACATTGTGCCCGATTTTGTGCATATCTTGGCAGACGGAAAAATCATCCAGACGGGCGACAAGACGTTGGCTACAAAAATTGAAAATGAAGGATTCGCTTTTTTGAACAATGGAACTAATCATTAACAAAAACGAGACGAAAAATGTGGTGTTGCTCAATTCGACGGAAGAACAAATCCGCATCGTTCAAAACGAGGAATCGTCGATTTGTGTCCATTTCATCGATCTTTTTCCGCAAGCCGTCCACGTGAGCCGCAACGTGGTGGTCGAACAGGTAGGCAAAAATAGTCAAGTGCAACTCTTCGCAATGGGTTATTTGCAGCAAAACCAACAAATAAATTTCGTTTCCAACGTGTTGCATAACTGTCCGTGGGGACATTCGGAGCAGTTGCTGAAATATGTGTTAACCGACACGGCGAGTTTTTCGTTTCTGGGCAAAGTGTACGTGGCTCCCAACGCCCAAAAGATTGTGGCTCAGCAGACGAACAAAAATATCCTGTTAAGTCCGCAAGCGAAGGTGCAAACCCAACCGCAGTTGGAAATCTATGCCGATGACGTGCAAGCCTCTCACGGAGCAAGTACGGGGGCTTTTGATGAAAACATGCTATTTTATTTCCTGCAACGCGGTATCGCTCGCCCAACCGCCGAAAAAATGCTCATTCGGGCGTTTTATCATGAGATAATTGAGACGTTGCCAAAGGAATATCAAACGGAGATAGAAAAAGAATTAGATAAATTGGCATATTGATGATAAAACAGCTTAAATATCCATTCGCTATCAATGAAGACGGAAAACCTATTTATATTGATAACGTTTCGCAAGAGAATAGAAGATCTTTTCGTTTTCATTGTTATGGCTGTGGAAAAGAATTGGTCCCTGTTTTAGGAGATATAAGAGAACACCATTTTCGCCACAAGGAAGATACCCGTTGCGACCCAAATAAATATTTGCACGAATTTGCCAAAGCAACTATAAAACAACGCTTTGATGAAAACGAACATTTTATCGTAGAATACAATACTACCAAAATTTGCAAACATAAACATACGTGTAAATTCGCTACTCAATTTCAATGGGAGGAATGTGCATATGATAGTAAAGAACAGTTGGATTTGAAAAAGTATTACGACACTTGTACCGCAGAAAAAGGATATTACCAAGAATTACCTGACGGGAGAAAAAAGTATATCGCTGACCTCATTTTAACGAATAGTCAAGATGAAAGCATACCACCTATTTGCATTGAAATATGGGTAAATCACGAGTGCACAGAAGATAAAAAAACAAAATGGAGGTCGCATTATTGAGATTAAAATCACTTGCGAGGAAGATACTAAACGTCCTTTAATCGAAAGTGATGACGAAAAGTTACCTATCCGCTTTTTTAATTTCAAACGAACAATTGAAATAGAGCCCAGCCGAAAATTCAAACATGTAAAACTACTGCCAGGCATATTCAAAAAAGTTATCGTAACAGACGAGACATTATGTAGCGAAGGATTACAATATGACAAAAAAAGTGAATACGAAATTATATTTCCGACATCGATTTTACCGAAAAATTGGAACGTATTTTTTTACATTAAATGTAATGAACATGGATGTACTATACCTGAGTATTATTTATGTAAGAACTTTTTTATTTCAAACTTTCGCGGAATGAGAAACAAAGTGTGTCGATTAGGAAGGCGACAATGTCCTTGTGAAAACTTTTTTTACGATAGACAAAAAGGGCAACAAAAACTTGACCAGTTCAAAAATATCATTTATTGGGAACAAAAATCATAATTATATGAAAAAACTCTTTTTTTTACTAATCGCAGTAATGCTAACATCATGTGGTATTAAGAAAAACATAAACATTTATGGAAAATACCCACCAAAAGCAAATGTGCAAATTATTCATTCTAACCAATCATTACCAGAAGGAATTGTACGTATCGGTTCCATTACATTAAGTGATTCTGGATTTACATTAACAAGAGAATGTACTTATGAAGCATGTATACAAACGGTTCTCCAAGAGGCATCAAAAGCAGGAGCAGATATTGCATACATTGTTCAAATAAAAGAACCGAATGAAGAATTAGGGGGTTCCACCTGCTATACGATAATAGCCGATTTATATATCTACAAATAATAAATTTCTTTTGTCGAGAAGAGGCGACTCGAACGCCCGACCCCCACGTCCCGAACGTGGTGCGCTACCAACTGCGCTACTTCTCGATGAAATCGT